>JBQTIE010000235.1:0-33854 GCA_052389315.1 Acidobacteriota bacterium | reverse complement strand
AGCCATGATGTTGTCTTGCCCCGCCTCCGGCGGGGCAGTCGCCTTGACTGAGAAACTTGCCTCATCTTGTCAACATTCGGGGTCGTCAAGGCTCCTATGCGTCTCCGCATGGAGGCAGGGCTGGTAGTTCGAAGCCGAACACGGCGCCGCCGCCGGCCTCGGGGCGGAACCCGATCGCCCCGCCATGAGACCGGACGATGCCGTAGCTGACCGACAGGCCCAGGCCGGTGCCCTTGCCGACGGGCTTGGTCGTGAAGAAGGGCTGGAACAGGTGGGCTTCGTGCTCCGCCGGTACTCCCGGCCCATTGTCATGCACGTCGAGCCTGGCGCGACCGTTGGCTTCAGTGAGGTGCACGGTGATGCGCTTGTCACCCTCGTTCTCCAGCACTGCCTGTTCTGCGTTGATGATCAGATTGAGCGCGACCTGCTGGAGCTCCGCGAACACGCCGAGGACGATTGGGTTGCCCGACGCGTGCACGTCGAGCCGGACGGCGTTCTCCTCGAGCTGGCGTTTGCGAAGATCCACGACCGAATCGACGACGTCCTTGAGCCGCACGCGGGCCGCGTCTGGCGTGTGTTGCCGGCTGAAACGAGAGAGATTTCTGATGATGAGGTTGGCGCGTGTGCTCTCCTTCTGGATGAGCGCCAGGTCCTCGGCGACGTCCGGCGGGACGTCTTTTCGCATCTGGAGCAGATCGGCGAATCCGAGAATCGCCTGGAGTGGATTATTCAGCTCGTGGGCGACGCCGGACACGAGCACGCCCAGCGCGGCAAGGCGCTCCTGGCGGATCACGTGGCGCTGCAGCGACTCGAGCTCCTGGCGAATCCGCCGCTCTTCGGCGACCTGGGCGGCCAGCGCCTGCTGCGTCTCACGCAACTTGGTCAGCATGTCGATGAACGCCTTCTGCAGCTCCTCCATCTCGCGCGACGGCATCTGGATCGGCGTCGGAGGCTCGAGCTGTCCCGAGATGACTCGCGACGTGAATCTGAT
Organism: Acidobacteriota bacterium; assembly: GCA_052389315.1. GTDB lineage: Bacteria > Acidobacteriota > Vicinamibacteria > Vicinamibacterales > UBA2999 > JACCSI01. The sequence goes on along the minus strand of JBQTIE010000235.1, from coordinate 32,863 downwards.
CGCCCGGTCGAAGGCTGACGTGTACGAGCGCAGCAACACGAACTGAAGCAGCAAGGTGAAAAGCGTCACGCCGATGCTGATGGCGACATATCGCATGACGATGGGCGTCAGGCGGGCGAAGGCGACATCGGAGGGGATGCCGACGCTCACGAGCCACGGACCGGCTGGAAAGACCGCGTTCGAGAACACGCGTTCGACTTCATCGACACCGTCCCGCACCGCGAAGACAGGCACGTCTCGCGGCGGCAGGGGCTCGGGCTCGAGCTGCGTGCCGACATACGTCTCGGCATCGCGGCTTCTGGCCAGGATCACGCTGTTCTCGTCCGTGATGGTGACGACGGATCGCTCAGGAAGGGGGATGGCGCCAATGACCTTCTGCACGGCTTCGATGTCAAGGCCGCGGTCCAGGTATGCGACCACGGTGGCTGCCGTCGCGCGGCTTTCGTCTCGGAGCATGTCGATCTGCTCGCGGTAGGTCTCTCGCGCGGACCACGCGACGACTGCGAACACATGGACCAGGATGGCCACGTTGAGAAAGACGATTTGCTGCCGAAGAGGCGGAGCCACGACGATACGGATCTTACCCGGAGTGTGAAACGAACCGCGCCAGCAGCGGGTCGTCTACGCCCGCCGCACGAAACCCCTCGGCGCGAAGCCGACAGCTGTCGCACCGGCGGCAGGGCGCCCCGTCGGGCCGCGGGTCGTAGCAACTGCAGGTAAGGGCGTAGTTCACTCCGAGCGACAGCCCCAGGCGGATGATCTCGGCCTTGGTCAGGTCGATCAAGGGAGCCCAGACGCGAAACGACCCTCCCTCCACTCCCGTACGGGTCGCGACCTTCGCCAGCCGTTCGAACGCCTGGATGAACTCGGGACGACAATCCGGGTACCCCGAGTAGTCCCGTGCGTTGACCCCAATCACAAGCACGGACGCGTCGAGCACCTCGGCCCACGCCAGCGCGACCGCGAGCAACACGGTATTGCGCGCGGGCACGTACGTGTTGGGAATTCCTCCCGCGGCGAGCGGTCGATCTTTCGGTACTTCGATCTCGGCCGTCAGCGACGATCCCCCGAACCGCGACAGATCGAGACCGAGTTCGACATGCCGTTCGACGCCAAGTGCCGCGGCCACCGCCTTCGCTGCCTCGAGTTCACGGGCATGCCGCTGGCCGTAGCTCACCGTCAGTGCCCAGATCCGGTAGCCGTCCCGGCGGGCGACGGAGGCGGCGGTGTACGAATCAAGGCCTCCGCTGAGCAGCACCACGGCGCGGCGCGCGTCGTCTTGGCCCACCCGTCAGACCCCTCTCGTGTCCGGAGACCAGATGAACTTGTGCACCTGCAGCTGACAGCGCACTGGAAGCCGATCGGCGAGAATCCACTCCGCCAACTGCCTGGCGTCGAGCACGCCGTGCACGGGCGAAAACAGCACGGCGCCCACGCGGTCGGCCAAGGATTCCCTGGCGAGCACGTCCCGGGCGAATTCGTAATCGGCACGGTCGGCGATGACGAACTTCACCTCGTCGGTCTGGGTCAGGAGTTTCAGGTTCTCCCAGGCGACGCGATGGGATTCGCCGGATCCCGGACACTTGACGTCCATGATCCGCACGACTCCGGCGGGCACGCCGTCCAGGCTGCGGTGGCCGCCGGTTTCAAGCAGCACCGTCAATCCCGCGTCGAGCAGCTCTGCCATCAGCGGATACACGTCGGGCTGCAGCAACGGCTCGCCCCCGGTGACTTCCACGAGCGGACAGCCGTACCGGCCGACTTCGGCGAGCACCTCTGCCACCGACATCTTGCGTCCCTCGTGGAACGCATAGGGCGTGTCGCACCACACGCACCGCAGGTCACAGGCCGTCAAGCGAACGAACACGCAGGGGCGACCTGCGTACGTCGATTCCCCCTGGATCGAATGGAATATCTCGTTGACGGTCAGCATGAAGCCCCGAACCTGGAAAACCTGCCTCTGCGGATTCCCAACCACTTGAGTCAAGTTCTCTCGCCCGGCCGGAGGCCGGGCCAGCCAACACTGCTCCCAGCGAGGCGGAGCCGCAGCGGCACATGCTCGACGGTCTGAGGCCTCCACCGTCGCCAGCGACGACCCCACGGGGACCAAACGCGGCACAGATGCCACAGTTTGGTCTCAGGCGGAGCCTCGTTAGGATTGTACCTCTCCCCCGCCGACGGCGATGGGGACCTCGCGATAGAGTGACCAGAGGAGTCGGCCACTCACGATGACGCTGCGGATCGGCACCTCGGGCTGGAGCTACCCAAGCGGCCGCGGAACGTGGAACGGCATCTTCTACCCGGAGCCGGGCGAGCGAGAGCGCGGGTTCGATGAGCTGGGCTTCTACGCCGAACGCTTCAACACCGTTGAGGTGAACTCCACCTTTTACGGGCAGCCGCGCCCGGCCGTGAGCCTGGGATGGGTGCGCCGCACACCGCCGGATTTTCAGTTTGCGGTCAAGCTGTACCAGAAGTTCACGCACCCCAAGATGTCGGTGGACTCGTCGCCGGTTGACGCCGCCGACATCGACGCCTTCAAGCGGGGCGTCGAACCCCTGGCCGTGGGTGGCCGGCTGGGACCGCTGCTGGCGCAGTTCCCCCCGAGCTTCAAGGATACGCTGGAGGCCCGCGAGTACCTCGACTGGCTGCTCGACGCCTTTGCCGACTACGACGTCGCCGTCGAGTTGCGCCACAAGAGCTGGAGTGATCAAGCCCGGCGAACCAGTGACCTGCTGAACCGACATCACGCGGCGTGGACGCAGATCGACGAACCGAAGTTCTCCCTCTCAATCCGGCAGAACCTGCAGCCCAACCTGAAGAGCTTCTACTACTTGCGGTTACACGGCAGAAACGCTGCGCAGTGGTGGACGCACGAACAGAGCGAGGATCGTTACAACTACCTGTACTCCGAGGCTGAACTGCAGCCCTTTGCCGACGCTGCGCGCACAGCCCGCACGCTGGTCAAGCGGCTATACATCTTTCTGAACAACCACTTCGCTGCTCAGGCCGTCGCAGATGCGGCGGTGCTTCGACACCTGCTCGACGAGCCTCCTCTTGCGCCGTTCCCGCCCGAGCTCCTGCGGCGCTACCCGATGCTCGACGGGAAGGTGGCTAGTGTCCCGGCCCAGTGATTCGTGGCATAAGTCGCGGAGCGCCGCGCCCGGATCGCAAGGCGCGAGGAGCGAGGATATTGGGCATATCTGAGCGACGAGCAACGCCGCGAGGCGGGATGCGCCGCCCGCGGATTATGTCGCGAATCACTGGGCCGGGACACTAGTTTGCCGCCTTCACGGTTGCTCTGATGAGCCGATCGCCCACTTCGATCTTGAGCACGACATCCATGCCGGAGATGACCCTGCCAAACACGACGTAGTCGCCGTCGAGGCGCGGGGCGGCGGCGAGGGTGACGTAGAACTGGCTGTCGGCAGCGGCGGCGTTGCCCGAATGCGCCAGGGCGACAGCACCGCGCACATGGGTCCGAATCTTCGAGAACTCGGCGACCCCGATGGGGGTACCGCTGCCGCCTCGTCCCCAAACGTCCTTTTTCGTCATGTCTCGCGTCGTCGGATCGCCGACCTGGATCACGAAACCCGGGACGACGCGGTGCACGCGTTGTCCGTTGTAGAAGCGTTTGTTCACGAGCTCCAGGATCCGCGCCACGGTCTTTGGCGCCTCCTTGGGATACGTTTCGAACTCAAAGCTGCCCTTTTCCGTCTCGACGACGACGATGGGACCGGCGCCCGGCGACGGTTTGGCTCCGGTCTGGGCGACCGCTACCGTCGCCGCACACACCAACGCTGCGGATATCACATCGATTCGAACCCGGCGCATGGTCGCTCCTTCTCGCCTACGAGAACGGGAATCGCCTTTGATCATACGGAATCTCGTCACGACTTGCCCACACGGACAACGCCGATGCGCGGACAGTCGTGTCGCAGGGCACAGGTCGTGCACCGTGGATACACCGGACGGCACACGTTCTGTCCCCACGTCACCAGGTACAGGTTGACGTAGGGCCACCATGTGCGGTCGGTCGCGACATAGAGAGCCCGCTCGGTCTCGTCAGGCGTGCGGGTCTTCACCCACCCCAGCCGGTTGGCGATGCGATGGACGTGGGTATCCACGCAGATATGCTGGCGGCTGTGGAAGCCGAGGATCATCACCAGATTGGCCGTTTTGCGGCCCACGCCAGGCAGAGTCACGAGCTCGTCGAGCGTCGGGGGGACGCGACCTCGGAAACGCTGGATGAGCGCCTGGCAGGTGGCTCTGACGAAGCGTGCCTTGTTTCGGTAGAAGCTGACGGGGTAGATCAGCGTCTCGATTTCCGAGATCGACAACTGCGCCATCGTGCGCGGCGTCCGCGCCACGCGGAACAGCCGACGCGATGCCGCATCGGTGGTCGCATCCTGCGTGCGGGCCGACAGCAGGGTGCCAATCAGGATCTTGAAGGGATCCTCGGCGTGCGCTTGTGAAATCTTCTCGACCGCGGGAAGCTCCATCCCGTCGATCTCTCGGGCCAGCGTGCGCATGACACGGGCGACCGTCGAGTCCGCCGGCTTTGGATGTGCGCGCCTCGATCGGGGTTGGCCTGTCATACCGTCGTCAAGGCTTGTTGGCCGGCGAGCACGGCCAGCACATTCGACGCGGCCAGGTCGGCCATTGCCGTCCTCGTGTCCGTCGTGGCGCTGGCGATGTGAGGAATCAGCATCACATTCTCCAACGCCAGCAGGTCGGCATGTACGCGCGGCTCGTGCTCGTACACGTCGAGCGCAGCGCCAGCGATCAGACGCTCCTTCAGCGCCCAGGCCAGCGCCGCCTCGTCCACCACCGGGCCGCGTGCGGTGTTGACCAGGTAGGCGGTGCGCTTCATCTTCGTCAAGGCCTTCCGGTCGATCAGGTGATGGGTCTCCGCCGTCAGCGGGCAATGCAGCGACACCACGTCCGACGTCGCTAGCAGTCGATCGAGGGGCAACGCCTCCAGGTCGGGCGCGGCCGGACGGGCGCGAGTCGTGCAGCCCACCGACATGCCGAACGCGGAGGCTTTGGCAGCGACGGCCTTGCCGATCCTCCCGAGCCCCACCAGGCCGAGCCGCTTGCCCGCCAGCTCTGTGCCTAGCATGTGGTCGAGCGCCCACCCTTTCCAGTCACCACGACGCAGCTGCCGCTCGGCCTCTCCGAGCCGGCGCGTGATCCCAAGGATCAGTGCCCAGGTGAACTCCGCACACGCATTCGTGAGGACATCCGGCGTATTGCTGACGACGATGCCCCTGGCACGGCACGCCTCGAGGTCGATGTTGTTGTAACCGACCGCGATGTTGGCCACGATGCGCAAGTCTCGGCCGGCGTCGAGCACCTCTTTGTCGATCCTGTCGGTGAGCAGGCATATGAGCGCCTGTTTGCCCCTCACGCGCTCGATCAGCGTCGCGCTCGGGATGGCGTCCGCCCCCGACCACAGTTCGACGTCGCAGACCCCTTCCAGTCGCGACAGTACCGACGCGGGAACCCGACGGGTCAGCAGAATCGGGTAACGCACCACCACGCCTGCTGGAGCTGACGCGCCGGGTTCAGTGGCCGTAGGACTGGCAATATCCGCAGTGGTTGCATCGAACGCCCGGCTCGATCAGGCATGGGCCCCCCTCGTCTTCGCCGCGCGCCACGAGGAACCGGCCGAAACTGGCGTGGGCGCGCCAGGGCGGCACCTGGCTCTTCGCAGGTCCCTGCGCAACGGGAGCCGAGGGTCCCAGGTGGCGACCAATCGCGTCGCGCACGAGCGTCCGCAGCTGGTCGTCCGTCATGTCTCGAGCTCCACGTGGTCCACGATCCCGACGATGGCGGCATCCACGGGCGCCAGCTTGCGCCCCAGCGCCTCACCAGCGGCCCGGCCCTCCAGAACGGCGATCACGCGCTCGCCGCGGCCGGCACCAACCGAATCGATGGCAAGCAGTGGCGTCCCGATCTTCTCTCCCGGGGGCGTTTCAGGCTGGACGAGCAGCAGCTTGGCCCCTTCGAACTGCGGGCGCTTCTGGGTCGCCACGACCTCACCGATCACGCGCGCCAGGATCACCGGCTGCCCCGCGTACCGCCGGAGGTCATGGGAGTCTCCGCGGTGCTCCAGTGATCCACAATGCCCACGATGCCGGCATCGGCGGGGACCTCGGCGGGAAAGAAGGGAAAGCTTGCTTCCTTCCCACGCACGAAGAACACGCGCTCACCGGCACCCGCACCGACCGAATCCACGGCGACGAGCGCGCGCCCCGTGTCGCCGCCATCCGCGGACAGCGGCTGAATGACCAGCAGCTTCACACCGTCGAACGCTGGGTCCTTTCGCGTCGCCACGACGTCTCCGATGACTCGAGCCAGCTGCATGGTCAGGATTCGTGAATGTCGACGGTGTCGACAATGCCGACGACGGCGGCATCGACCGGGCAGTCCTTCATGCCCGACGCCATCCGCGCCGAGCTGCCGCTGACGATGAGGACGGTCTCGCCGACGCCGGCATCGACCGTATCGACGGCGACGAGGTAGCCACCTTCGAAACGCGCGGTGTCCCTGGGATCGACCGGTCGCGCCAGCAGCAGCTTGCTGCTGACCAGACGCGGGTCCTTCCGCGTCGCGACGACGGTGCCCACGATGCGGGCGACAAGCATGGCGCCGGTGTGGCGTTAGGCTTTCGCGTTCGCCTTGCCGATCGGCAAAACGTCTTCGAGGTTGGAGTGAGGGCGAGGGATGACGTGTACCGACACGAGTTCTCCCACCCTCCTGGCCGCCGCGGCCCCGGCATCGGTTGCGGCCTTCACCGCAGCGACATCTCCGCGCACGATGGCGGTCACGTAGCCCGCGCCGATCTTTTCCCACCCCACGAGCGACACCTTGGCGGCCTTGACCATGGCATCGGCAGCTTCGATCATCGCGACCAGCCCTTTGGTCTCGACCATCCCGAGTGCTTCACCCATTCACCATCTCCCGGCGGCGCGGCGCCGCCTATCTCAAGCTCCGGACGGCATCTTCAATGAGAGCCGTCAGCTCGCGGTATGTTAGCCGAATTTCCCCGTCGCCGCCCACGGCGGCGGTTCCGGCGGGACCCTCCGGACTCACGGCCCCCCCGGGCGGGCCGGCCACCAGGCGCGCGCCGGCCGGCGCCACCGGGGCGTGAACGACCTGGCACTCGAGCTGTCCGCCGGCGTTCAACACCACCGTGTCATCGGTGCAGACGGGTGCCGGCGACGCGATACCATACATGCCGCGCAAGCCCTGCAGCCGATCCACTTCCTCGCGAGAGAGCAGGTGCTCGCGTCCGAGCATTCGCGTCACGAGGGTGATCCTCGCGAAGTGCTCGATCGTCTCCATGCGGTAGTAGGCGGTGAACACGTCGGGACCGAGCGCCAGGGCCCCGTGGTTGGCCAGCAGGAGTCCGTCGTGGGCTTTCAGGTATTTTCGGCACGCCGCTGGCAGCTCGTCGGTCGACGGCGTGGCGTACTCGGCGATGGGAATGCTGCCCAGGGTGGTGACGACCTCCGCCAGCACGGCTCGGTCGAGCGGGATTCCCGCCACCGCGAACCCCGTGGCGGTGGGGGGATGCGCGTGCACAACGGCGCGCGCGTCCGGTCGATCGCGATAGACCTGCAGATGCATCTTCAGCTCGGAGGAGGGCTCTCGGCCGTCGGACAGTTTCCGGCCGTCGAGATCGGTCACGACCATCATGTCCGGCGTCATGAACCCCTTCGACACACCCTTGGGTGTCGTCACGATCCGGCGCTCGTCGAGGCGCACACTGATGTTGCCGTCGTTGGAAGCGACGTAGCCGCGATCCCAGAGCCGGCGACCGACCTCGACGATGTCCGCTTTGACTTGCTCTTCGGTCTGCATGGGGTCTACCAAGCGCCCCCTGCGCCCTTCTCCGGGGCGCGATGATTCATCGTTCTCACTGCCCGCTCATCGATTCGCAGCAAACCGGTCCCGGCATTCCTCCGAGCAGAAGTAGATCGTCTCTCGTCCGCGAGCGACCTCCAGGGCCTTGCCGGGGACAACGTAGGTTCCGCACACCGGATCGCGCATCATCTTCATCGCAGGTGGGGATGCGCGCCGGGTGGAGGCGCCTGTGCCGCCCGATGCGCCCTGCACGATACCGCCAAACAGCCGCCAGAGCGCACGTGCCACGAGGACGATCAGCAGGAGCAGGAGCAGGTTGCGCAGGAACACGGCCGCTACCGAGCTCCGCTGCCCGCCGCGGGAGGATGTGCGTTGCGAAGTCCGTCGAGCGCCTTCTTGGCGGTCTGGCCTTCCGGGCTGTCCGGCGCAATCGCGACCACCTGCTCCCACGCCGCGGCGGCGCCGTCGAGATCCTGCTTTCCAAAGGCCTTGACGATGCCCATGTTCAACAGCGTCTTCGTGTGCTTCGCATCGACGCTCAAGGAGTGTTCGAACTGCTTGACAGCGCGATCGGCCTGATTGGTGTAGTAATAGGCGACGCCCAGGTCGGTCGACAGGTTCGGATCCGAACGGTCGAGCGCGAAGGCGGCCTCGTACCAGGTAATCGCATCCGGGTACCGCTCGGCGTCAAAGTACGCGTTGGCCAGTTGAACGCGCGATTCCACGTCCTTGGGATCCTGCTCCGCGGCCGTTCTCAGGGCCTTCACGCGGGTTTCGTCAAGGGGTGGGGCCTGGGCCGGGGCCGTGCTCGCCGGCCCAGCCGCGCTGGCCGTCACCGCATCGGCGCGGGCGGTGCCGCCGGCCTGTTGACTCCCGAGGATCCATCCGGCGATGAGGCCGAATAGACACCCGGCGATGGCAAAGACTATGGATTCTGGTTTCATGAGCCGTGCAAGCGTTCAGAATACCAAGGTCCGTTGAAGCCAGTCCACCAAGGCCCGGCCCAGGCTGGGATCGCCGGCGAGCAGCGCGCTGCCGTGCGCGCGCACATCGCTCAGCCGCTGTTCGACAGGACCCCCGGCCGCCGCCAGATCCCTGACGCTTCGCAGCGCGTACGGGTCCTCGGCGCTCGCACTCAACCAGAGGGGCCGGCCGGCCAGCGCCTTCAGGACGGTGGAGTCGAGGCGAACACCCCGGTAGTCGATCGACGGGGACACCAGGGCGACGGCTCGCACATCGGGGGTATCGCTGGCGACGAGGGCCGCAAGACTCGCGCCCAGGGATGCCCCCACGAGGGCGACCGCTCCGCGCCGGAGGCCGGGACGCGCCGCCAGCCAGGTCAGCGCCGCCCGCACGTCCGTCGTCATCTGCGGAAGCCGGGTGGCGTCCCCGCCGGACCCGCCATGTCCACGCAGGTCGAATGTCAGCACGGTGGCGCCTGCTTCCTGCACCCGATCTGCGAGCAACGCCCAGTCTTGCTTGGCGCCGCCAAGCGCGTGCACGAAGACGACCGCGGGCGCCGGACGGTTCGAGGATTCGTAGACCATGCCGGCCAGCGCCGTCCCGTCCGCAGCAGTGAAAGTGACCGCGCGGCCGGAAGCCATCGCCACGCTCGAGGTGGCCAGCAAGCCGACCACCATGGCAGCCGCGCTTGCCCTCATGCCGGTGGCTCGTCCGTGAGCGCCGCGCGGTAATCCAGCACCGCCTGACGGAGTCCCACGAACAGCGCGTGGCTGACCAGGGCATGGCCGATCGAGACTTCGTCCAGGTGCGGCAGCGATCTGAACAGCGTCAGGTTGCGAAGGTCCAGATCGTGGCCGGCGTTGACACCGAGGCCGGCTTCGTGCGCCGTCCGCGCTGCCTTGGCGTAGCGCCGAAAGCTCGCCTCGGCCTCACCTGGGCCGCGCTCGAACGCGCGCGCGAAGGGTTCCGTGTACAGCTCGACACGATCAGCGCCCAGCGTCCGAACCCACCCGATGACCGCCGGGTCGGGGTCCACGAAGATGCTGACGCGAATGCCATCGGCCCGCAGCGCGGCCACGACGTCGGCCAGCTCACGCGACGGCATATCGGGCGACCAGCCAGCTTGACTGGTAATCTCACCGGGTAGCACTGGCACGAGCGTGCACTGGTCGGGGCGTATCTCTCGCGCCAGTTCCACGATGTCCGGCCTGGGATCGCCTTCGATGTTGAACTCGACGCGACCCGCCAGGCGGGCGAGCTCATCCCGGATTTCCCTGACGTCCGCAAAAGTAATGTGCCGGGCGTCGGCTCTCGGGTGCACCGTGATGCCGGGAGCCCCCGCATCGACGCAGACTCGGACGGCATCGATGACCGACGGCACCCGACCGCCGCGGGCGTTGCGTAGCGTCGCCACCTTGTTGACGTTGACGGAGAGTCGAGTCATGGCGTGCCTCCGCCGCGCGAGCGATTGAACCGTGTCAACTCAGGTGCCCTCGCACGGCGTCGGCGATTTCGTCCGCCCACGCCCGAATCGACTCGTCGTCCTTGCCTTCGAGCATGATACGCAGCAACGGTTCGGTGCCCGAATAGCGGATCAGGAGCCTCCCCTGGCCGTGGAGGCGCTGTTCGACGCGGGCAATGGACTCGGCGATTGCGGGCACGCCCAGGTAGTCCGCCCGTTCCCGCACGCGGACGTTCACGAGCACCTGAGGGTAGGCGACGAGTCTGGCCGCCAGGTCGCTCAACTCCCTCCCGGTGGCGATCATGATGCGCAGGACTTGAAGGGCGGTGCCAATCCCATCGCCGGTGTACAGGTGATCGGCGAAGATGATGTGCCCCGATTGCTCGCCTCCGAGGGCCAACCCGCGCCTGGTCATCGTTTCCATGACGTACTTGTCGCCCACCGCGGCGCGCACCAGTTCGATACCACGTTCACGAAGCGCAATCTCGAGGCCGACGTTGCTCATGACCGTGGCCACCACGGCGTCGTTGGGCAGGCGGCCTTCCTCTTTGAGGTGTTCGGCAGCAAACAGCAGGACGGCATCGCCGTCGACGATCCGGCCCTCGTGATCCACGAACAGGGCGCGATCGCCGTCGCCGTCGAAGGCGATCCCGAGCATGGCCGACCGACCGAGAACGGTTTGCCGCAGGCCGGACAGATGCGTCGATCCGCATCGATCGTTGATGTTCCGACCGTCCGGCGTGACGCCCAGAGCCACCACGTCGAAGCCAAGCTGACGGAACAGTCGAGGGGCCAGCGTGGCCGTGGCGCCGTTTGCACAATCGACGACGATCCGGCTGCCCGTGAGCGGCCCTGCGGCGGGCAGGATTCGCTCAAGGCGGGTCACGTAGCGTCCGATCAGGCCCTGATCGTCACGAGGTCGTGCGGCCGGCGCGCTGACGTGCCAGCGCTCATCAGCCACGCGCGCTTCGATGCGCGCCTCGAACTCGGCATCCAGCTTTTCGCCGCGACCGGAGAACACCTTGATCCCGTTGTCGTCGAAGGGATTGTGCGACGCCGACAGCATGACCCCAGCATGAAATCCCTCGGCGTTGGTCAGCAACGCAATCGCTGGCGTCGGCACGATCCCGACGCTGACGACGTCGGCGCCTTCCGCGGAGAGCCCGGTGGCGATCTCGGCTTCCATCCACTCGCCCGATTCGCGCGTGTCACGTCCGAGGAGCACACGTGGCGCCTTGCCGCCGGGTTTGTCCAAGGCGTAGACAAGCGCCGACCCGATGCGCGCGATTGTTGGGGGATCGAGCGGGGGAAGCCCTGCCTTTCCTCGAATTCCATCTGTTCCGAAGAGTTTCACGAGTCCTCTCGACCGCTCCTGCCCGTCACTGAGACCTGGACACCCGCACGCGAAGCGCCGGTGGCGTGACGTCTACCACCGCCAGCCCGTTCGGGAGGACGACCTTGACGTCGAGTGTGTAGTCTCCCGGCGCCAGGCCGGAGGCGTCGACGTGCGCGTCCAGGCCGGCGGTATTCAACAGGCGGACCGCCGCTTCGGTTCCGCGAAGGTCGACGCTGATCGCGTCCGGGGCAAGTCTGGCGTGCAGCCCCTCGCCCACGTTTCGAGCCGACACCGGCACCCCAGCGAACGTGCGGAGCGTCGAGCCCGGCATGATCTGCACGGTGACGACGGCCGTTTGCGGAGTCCGAAGCCGGACGCTCGAGTCGGCGACTCCCACGGTCACGACCTCGTGCACTCGTCCGGTCGCATTGGTTACGCTCACCGGCTCGGTCATCGCCTCGTCCAGCCGGCGGAGCGCGCTCTCAGGGCCGATCACCTCGACGGAGGTCGGCTCCGCGATCACGGTCCGGACTTCGTAGCCATCGGCTGGCTGCCCTTCGATCGACGGCCTCACAGGCAGGACCCGGACGGCGGCGTTCTCGAACGCGATGGGCACGGTGGATGGAGAGACGGTCACCGCCTCGATGCCATACGGCAGACGCAGGTGTCCCGTCGTCAGGGAAAAGAGGCGGCGGCCGGGACGGGCGGTCCTCAGGTCGATGACGGCGGCCAACTCTCCCTGCGCGACGCGCGCGAACGCCCCCGACGGACCTCGGAGACGCACATCCACGGTCTCGGCAGGATCGCCCAGGATCTCCAGGCCGGGCGGCAGGTTCTCGAACTCGAGTGGAACACGCAGGGCTCGTTCGACGACGCGGTCGCCTGCGACGACGAGCCAGAGCAGACCTGCGATGCAGATCGACAGCACCTTGAGGCCGACGTTGCGAAACGGGAAAGCCGCCATCACCCGAGCGAGGAATACCCGGCGGCCTGGGCCCGGTCCAACGAGCGGCGCCGCATGATCAAGCCCGACAGGCGGGTGCGCAGGACCTCCGGCGGAAGTGCCCGCTCGATCGCGCCATCCATCACGAGCGAGATGGCTCCGGTCTCTTCCGACACGACAATGGCTACGGCGTCGTTCTCCTCGGTGACGCCAAGAGCGGCCCGGTGGCGCGAGCCGAACTCTCGGCCAAGCCGCGGATTCACCGTCAAGGGGAGAAAGCAGGCCGCGGCCGCTATGCGGTCAGCCTGGATGATCACGGCTCCGTCATGCAGCGGAGATGTCGGTTGAAAGATGCTCACCAGCAGGTCATAGGTCAGCTGCGCGTCCAGAGGGATGCCGCTCTCGAGGTAGTTGCGCAAGCCGATCGAGCGCTCGACCACGATGAGAGCACCCGTGCGCTTCGAAGCCAAGGCGGTGACGGCGACCATCAGCTCCTCCACCGTGTCGTCATCCGCGACGGTGCGATCCAGGCGGCGAAACAGGCGAAAAAACGGTGCGCGCCCGAGGTGCACCAACGCTCGCCTGATGTCCGCCTGCATGAGGACGATGGCGGCGAACACGACATAGCCGACGACGTTGCGAATCAGCCAGTTGAGTGTTTCCAGCTGCAACCCGCGGGAAGCGTAGAACACGCCGACCAGCACCGCGACGCCCACGGCCATCTGGACGGCGTGGGTGCCGCGAATGAGCTTCAGCACCTCGTAGACGATGATCGACACGATCAGGATGTCGATCAGGTCCCCGACAGTGAACGGAGGACGCTCGAGCAGTTCGGTCAGCCAGGGCATCTACGATTTCTGCGTGTGTCCCGGGCCCGCTGATTGCTGGCGGGCCGGGGCGTGTTGGCGCAGCGTGTCGGCCACGCGAACGATCTGTACCATCTCAGCCACGCGGTGCACGCGTACGATGTGCGCGCCGCCGAGCACCGCGGCAGTGACCGCCGCGGCTGTCGCCCAGTCCCGGTCGCCCGCGGGCCGGGCGCCCACCGCCGTCGTCAGAAACGACTTGCGCGAGGGGCCGACGACGAGCGGGCGGCCGAGGGCGGCCAGGGCCGTCAGGTCGCCGAGCACGGCGAAACTGTGCTCAGCCCGTTTGGCGAAGCCGAGACCGGGGTCGATGAGCAGGCGATCGTACGGAATCCCGAACCCCACGGCCCGTTCGACTCGGCGCTCGAGCTCCCGCGCAACCTCAGGCACCACGTCCAGATACTGTGCCTCGTGATACATGTCCCGGGGACGACCCCGGGTGTGCATCAGGATGAGCGCCGCTCCGCGCGCGGCCACGACAGTACCCAGGCCGGGATCATACTCCAGCCCGCTCACGTCGTTGACGATGACCGCGCCGGCATCCATCGCCCGACGAGCGGTGTCTGCCCGGTAGGTATCGATCGACAGGGGCACCTTCAGGCGTTGACCAAGCGCCTTGATCACCGGGCGCAGGCGGCGCCACTCTTCCTCCGCGCCGATGGGGGCCGCGCCAGGCCGGGTCGATTCCGCGCCGATGTCGATGAGATCGGCGCCATCGGCCTCGAGGCTCATCGCCCGGTCCACCGCCTGGCTCGGATCCCAGGCCTGACCTCCGTCGGAGAACGAGTCGGGGGTGACATTGAGCACTCCCATCACCAGCGTCCGCGCGCCGAGTGTGAGAGGGGATCCTGCTGGCAAGGGGATCTCGAACGAGGCGCGCGGAGTGATGACCATGAGCGCCAAGCTAAGGACGCGCGCGCGCGACGTGGCGTGAGCTGTGGGCCGGAGGCCCGGTCATTCCTGGGTGAGCGGCTTGGGCAGTGGCGGCACCAGGTGCGGCCGCTCCTTGTCGCGCGCCCGGTCGCGCGGCGTGTCGTCGACCGCCGCCGGCTCCACCGCCGCCACCACGTCATCGAGCGCCTCTCCACGAGCGAGCTTCCCCACCTGGTCGGCGTCGAGGACTTCGCGTGTCAAGAGCGCATCGGCGATATCGAGCAGCTGCTTCTTGTGCGTCGTGAGCAGCTCGGTCGCCCGGCTGTAGGCGTCCATGACAAAGCGTTTGACCTCGGCGTCAATCTTGAGGGCCGTGTCTTCGCTGTAGTCCTGGTGCTGGGCGATCTCCCGACCGAGGAAGATCTGCTCCTCCTTCTTGCCGAAGGTCAGCGGTCCAAGCGAGTCGCTCATGCCCCACTCGCAGACCATCTTGCGCGCCAGGTCCGTCGCGCGCTCGAGGTCGTTGCCCGCGCCGGTGGTCATGTCGCCCGTCGTCAGCTCCTCGGCGATGCGTCCACCAAGCAGGATGGCGATGGCATCGGTGAGGTACGCACGCGAGTAGTTGTGCTTCTCGTCGACGGGCAGCTGCTGCGTGAGGCCGAGCGCCATCCCACGGGGAATGATGGTCACTTTGTGAATCGGGTCGGCGTGAGGGAGCAGCACGGCCAGCAGCGCGTGGCCCGCCTCGTGGAGCGCCGTCACGCGCTTTTCCTCTTCGGTGACGATCATCGAGCGCCGCTCGACGCCCATCAGGACCTTGTCCTTGGCGTACTCGAAATCCGCCATCCGCACGACCTTCTGGTTGAAGCGTGCGGCGTTGAGCGCGGCCTCGTTCACGAGGTTGGCGAGGTCTGCCCCCGAAAAACCAGCCGTCCCTCGCGCCAGCACGCGGACGTCGACGTCGTCGGCGAGCGGAATCTTGCGGGTGTGGACCGACAGGATGCCTTCGCGTCCCTTGACGTCCGGACGATTGACGATGACGCGACGATCGAAACGACCGGGGCGCAACAGCGCAGGGTCGAGCACGTCGGGCCGGTTCGTGGCCGCCATGAGGATGACGCCCTCGTTGGACTCGAACCCGTCCATCTCGACGAGCAGCTGGTTGAGCGTCTGCTCCCGTTCGTCGTGCCCGCCGCCCAGCCCGGCGCCGCGATGGCGTCCCACCGCATCGATCTCGTCGATGAAGATGATGCAGGGCGCGTTCTTCTTGCCCTGCTCGAAGAGATCGCGCACGCGCGAGGCGCCCACCCCGACGAACATCTCGACGAAATCCGAGCCGCTGATCGAGAAGAACGGAACGTTGGCCTCACCTGCGACCGCCCTCGCCATCAGCGTCTTGCCCGTGCCCGGCGGCCCCATCAGGAGCACGCCCTTTGGAATGCGCCCGCCGAGCTTCTGGAACTTCTGGGGCTCCTTCAGGAAGTCGATGATTTCCTGGAGCTCTTCCTTCGCCTCGTCGACGCCGGCCACGTCACGAAAGGTGACCTTCTTCTGGGCCGAGGATGAAAGCTTGGCCTTGCTCTTCCCGAACGAGAGCGCCTTGTTGCCCCCACTCTGGACCTGTCGCATGAAGAACACCCAGAAGCCGATCATGAGCAGAATCGGCGCCCAGTACGACAGCACCGTGACCCAAGGAGAACCGGTCGCTTCCTTGGCCTCGACGATGACATTGCGTTCGATGAGACGGTTGGCGAGCCCTTCGTACTGAGGCGGGGAGTAGGTGCGAAAACTCTCGTTTGCCTTCGTGACGCCGGTGATCTCGTTGCCCGTGATCTCGACGCGTGCCACTTGTCCGGCATCGACCCAGGCGACGAACTCGCTGAAGCTGGCCGGGGTCTCATTGCGTTGAAAGCGTGCCGAAAAATTCCAGACCAAGACTGCAATGGCGAGCAGAACGATCCAGAAGACGGCGCTTTTCAGGGCGGAATTCAACGCGTCCCTCCCACGGGGGGTTCCCGACTCGGCACCCCGCATCGGGGGTCACGACGCTGCAAAGCGCCGTAACCTCAAGATTACCACGGAGTTGGTGCGCTCCGTGACCTTAAAGTCCTCTCCAAGCACATGACCGGCCACCCAGATGATGCGGCCGTCGGCTGCGGTGACGAGCGGCGTGCGGTCGCGATCCAAACGGCTGACCTTTCGATCGACGAACACGTCCTGTACCTTCTTGCTCCCGGCCATCCCCAGCGGCCTGATGCGGTCTCCCGGCTGCCGGCTCCTGATCCGCAGCGTCGAGCCCACGCTCAGCGCATCCACCATCGCCGTATCTGGCGATGCCTCAGCCCCTGTACCCCCCGGAGGCTCGGGTTCACTTGCCTCGAGCCTCCACCCGGCTTCCGGCAACTGCACGGCACCTGGCACCGGCAAGACCACATCGAACGCCACGGCCGGCGGAGGAGGGCTGTCGAGTACTAAGACCGCAAAATCCCCCGAATGTTCCACGCGCACTCCGGCGAAGGACAACTGCGAGCGCCGGGCAATCGCCTCGCGGACAGCCTCCCCCAGGGCCCAGTCGGCCGGCAGGTCGTCGGCGAGGGCTGCCAGGGCGCATCTCACCAGACGCTGCGCCACCGCGGCCGGCAACGCCGAGAGCCTGCTGGCGTGAACGCGGACGAGACCGTCATCGAGGTGCAGCACCCGCTCGGCCGCGGCCGCCACGTCCTGAGAGATCAGCGCCTCGTCGGCTCGGGCAAGGTCCGCCAGCCGACAGAGGGCGTGCTTCACGCCGGGGTTGAAATGGCGCTGGAGATAGGGAATCAGTTCAAGGCGCACGCGGCTGCGCGGCTGCTTCAGGTCGTCGTTGGTGGCATCCTCGCACCAGCGCTGCCCGCGGCAGACGAGTTCCGCGCGAAGGTCGTCGCGAGTGCAGCCGAGCACTGGGCGAATCCAGTCGCCAGCCAGGGGCGCGATCCCACCGAGACCGCGCAGGCCAGTGCCCCGCATGAGGCGCAGGAGAACGGTCTCGGCCTGATCGTCGGCGGTGTGCGCGGTGGCCATGCGATCGGCCGCGCGGGCCCGACGCGTGTCCTCGAGGAACTCTCGCCGCACGGCACGGGCGGCAAGCGCAAGGGACACGCGCTCGCGGCGGGCTCGCGCCGGCACGTCGATGCGAGCGGAGACGAACGGATGGCCGAGCGTTTCCGCGAGCGCCGCGCAGAACGCCGCGTCGTGGTCGGCCGCCTCGCCCCGAATGCCATGGTGCAGATGCGCGACCGCATCGAGGATGAGCGTGCCCTCCACGTGAAACTCGTGGAGCAGGCAGAGCAGCGCGACCGAATCGGATCCCCCCGAGACTGCCGCGACCACACGCGTGTCCTGGCGCCACAGGTGATGGCGCTCGGCGTACTGTCGGACGCTGGCCAGGAGGGGCACGATGTCAGCCGACCGCACGCGGCCCGCAGGCAGCGTGATCCTTCTATTCCGTGGACTGCTGCGAATCGCGAACTGGTGCCGGAGGGCGGACTCGAACCGCCGACCTGGCGCTTATGAGACGCCCGCTCTAACCGGCTGAGCTACTCCGGCTTCATGCCTGCCGACACGGTCCCTCGGTCACGATGACGGCAGCCTCGCGAACTCCTGATATTACAACATCGTTCGTGCGCATCACTCACCGAGCGGCGGCGCGCACGGCCGCCAGCACCGCCGCGCGTGCGTCGCGATCGTTGCGCCCCAGCGCCCGTTCACCGGCGTATTTCTGCAGCCACACGGCTTCTCCTTCGAGGTCGACGTGGCTGAGCGAACTGCCAGCCTGAGGTTGCCCGCGAAGCCACTCCTCGAACCGAGTGCTGAACGCGTAGGTCTGGTCGGCCGGGGGCAACTCGTGTCGCAACGCCACCTCGCCGCACAGTCCAGGGGGCGTGGCGCCCAACGCCTGTTCGAGGGCGCGGGTTTCCGCCTCGGCATGGCCGCATCCCTCCATCCGGTAGGCAAGATAGCGGACCAGTCCCTCGAGGCGCCGAGCGGAAGAACCCGGAGCCTCGCGAACGGGTCGCGACAACTCGGTTCGATAGATGTCGTCGAGCGCCTGGTGGAACTGAATGAACTCGTGGCCCGCAGGAAGCCTCGACCGCGCCACGTCGAAGGTGTTCTGCCACCGAGCGGCGCTCACCTTCGAAGAGCACACGCCGAATCCGTCTACGACCGTGCACGTCGAGTCGGCGCGGGTCTTCATCAGCGGGCGCAGCAGGTCGGGCCGAACGATGTACAGGGACTCATGCGACAGCGGCCCTTGACGAATCTCTCGATCCAGGTCCTCGCAATACGCCTGCGCGCGGTGGACGTCAAAGCGCGCCGTCGTGCCTGCATTGATGGCGAGGCCATGGCGTCCCGCCAGCAGGGAAAACGCGGAATAGTCGACGAAGCCCTCCAATACGCACAGGTTCGTCGGGACCAGCACGAGGCGCTCGTAAGTCGGCGCGACGACCGTCCAGAACCTGTTTTCGAGCGGATCGCGAAACCCGTAGGAGCGCGTGTCGCGGATGTCACGGACCATGCCGGCGAGGTCCACGGCCTGAACGATCACGGCCAGGGTCGTCACAGCCAGGGCACGCCGATACCCGAGTCGACTGCTGCCGAACAGGATGGCGGCGACGATCGCGTAATACGCCGGCCAGATCATGCGGCCGTTGGTTCGAAAGATCGTCAGCGGTTCCCACCAGCTGCCGTCGTAGGTCCAGACGGTGCGCGAGCCGAACGTGATCGCAGGACCCAGGGCCATCGCCGCCAGAAAGAGCAGGCCGAGGAGCAACGGTAGATGCTGGCGCACCGGTCTCGGCCCCGCGGCCACTCGTATGGACCTGGCCCGGCGGATGACCGCCACGACGCCGAGTAGAAGCGTGCCCGCGCCCAAGTACGCGTAGCCCTCGTACTGCTCCGGCGCCGCATAACTGAAAGGCCCGGGCGCGAACAGGCTCGAGCCTTCGGTCGGCATGACGAGCGAGAGCAGGTTCGTCGACCAGGCGCCGAATCCGCCGATCTCCAGACCCGCTTCCGCGCGAACCATGAAACTTCCGGCCTGCCAGAGCGCCACTCCAGCCGCACCCAACGCGAGGACGGCGTGAGCAGCGATCCTGAGGAAACGGCCTGGGCTCGCGAGCACCTGGCGGGCGTGAGCGGCCACCATCAGCACGGCCACCATCAGCAACAGGTAGGGTTGCGTGGCCGCGGTCACGGCACAGAGCATCGCCCACCCCGCGGCGAGCCTCGGCGAGGGGAGGTCCGCATCTTCTCTGAGGGACAGCCAGAGTGCCGCCAGCAAAAGCCAGTGCGCAGCGAGCGCAGCGTGGACAATCCGAAAAATGAGCGGCGGGCTGAGGATGAACATGGCTGCTCCCAGCATCTGCAGCAGCGGTCGAGGTGTCGCCAGCCGCATCAGGAGCGCACCGAACGTGCCCTGCAAAGCGAAGCACAGCACGAGCCACAAACCGATGAACTGCATCGTTGGCGGCAGGAAAGGGTCGAGGACCTTGAAGAGGAAGGAAAGGATCGGGATGGAATCGGTCAGCCCAACGGAACTCCCGATCGGCCAGATCAGCAGTGGCGTGGCGCCTAGGGGCAGCGTCCAGGGCCCCACCCGGTACAAGTGCCATCCGAGAAAGTGCAGGCGGTAATCCCCATGCATCAGCCAGTCGATGTACCTCGGGTCGACCAGCGACGGTCCGAGGCAGGCCGTCATCGCCAGCGCGCCGAGAAGGCCGGCCGCAACTGGCACCGTCCAGGCCGACCCGATCATCGCTTGGACAACCTCTCGCGGTCCGCGTTCACCGGGCGCCCTCGATGAGCGCGGCCGCGAGAAGGGGGATCAGCAATTCGTGATGCCCAGTCAGCGCGTAGCCGTGCCCCACGCCTGCCGTGGGGCGAGACACGACGTTGGTCATCGGACGGTAGTGGCGGAGGAAATCGATGTTGACGGTCGTCAGGCCGTCGAGCACGCACCCCTGGTTGCGTGCCACCGCCACGGCTTTGAGAAACACCTCCGGCAGGATCACGGCGGAGCCGCAGTTGACATACACGCCTCCGCCGATCCGGGCGACGGCAGAGGTGAAGTACCGGAAGTCGAGGAGGCTGCCTTCACCGATGGCCGCGCCCGGCGCTTGCGGGTGCATGTGAATGATGTCGGTACCGAGCGCGACGTGGACGGTCAACGGGATCTCCAGCCGCCAGGCCGCAGCCGCCACGCTGTAGCGCAGGTGCTCGCCCGTGCGGCCCGCGAGCAACCGGCCCACCGCCTGGCCGATCCCCAGCCCCTCGGCGACGCCGTCGGCGATGGTTCGGTTGAGCAGCGTCGCCGTCTCTTCGGCCATGCCAAACCGCCCTGGACCGAGCGCCTCGTCAACGTCCTCCGAGGTGGCGCCCGCAAGGCCGATCTCGAAATCGTGAATGATTCCCGCCCCATTGGTGGCCAGCGCCGACACGAACCCGCGCTCCATGAGATCCACGATCACCGGCGACAGGCCCGTCTTGATGACGTGAGCTCCGAGGCCCCATACAATGGCGCGTCCCGCCCGCCGCGCCTCGAGCATCGCCCGGACGACGGCCTTGAAATCGGAGCCCGCGAGCACGTTCGGCAGCGAAGCGAGCAATCCCTCAAGGCCGCTGCCCCGCCGGTAGACGCTCGCGAAATCGCCGACGCGCACCTTGCTGGCGCGGGAGGCCAGCGGAAAGGTGCGCACTCCGGAAAGGTCGAACGGCTCGTAGGGAATCTTCATCGGCGTCAGCGACTGCGTGGCTCATCGTACGAGCATGGCGTCCCCATAACTATAGAACCGGTAACGCGCCGCGACGGCATGCCGGTACGCGGCCAGCAGGCGCTCGCGCCCGGCGAAGGCGCTGACCAGAAGGATGAGGGACGACTTCGGCAAGTGGAAGTTCGTGACGAGCCCGGATACCAGACGGAAGCGGTGACCGGGTACGACGAAGAGCGTCGTCCTGCCGGCACCTGCGCCGACACGTCCGTCCGAGTCCACGCGCAATGACTCCAAGGTTCTCGTCGTCGTCGTGCCGACGGCCACGATGCGACGGCCCGCGCTGCGCGCGCGAGTCAATGCTCGAGCGGCAGTGGGAGACACTTCGTAATGCTCAGCCTCCATGCGGTGTGCCTCGACCTCGTCGGAGCGAATGGGCTGAAAGGTGCCGTATCCCACGTGCAGGGTAATCGCCGTTCGTTCGATCCCTCGAGCATCGAGTTCCGCGAGCAGGGCCTCGGTGAAATGCAAGCCGGCAGTCGGCGCGGCGATCGATCCCCGGGCCCGCGCGAACACGGTCTGGTAGCGCGTTCGGTCGGCATCCGTGTCGGGGCGACGGATGTACGGCGGCAACGGCATGTGGCCGATCGCGTCGACCACGTCGGACACGCTCGCCCCGTCCGACCAGAGGCGCACGGTACGTCGACCGTGGAAACGTCGTCGGAGAACCTCGGCGTGCAGGCGAAGCTCGCCAGTGCCGAACTCGAGGCGTGAGCCTTCCTTCAAGCGCTGACCGGGATGCACGAGGGCCTCCCAGACTTCGTCTGACGCCAAGGCCTCCTTCGCCTGAGCCGGCGGTTTCGCCGATGCTGCTTCCACCGAGCGCTCGGCCTCGCCGGCCGACCATGCGTGCTCCGCCGATTCATCGTCCGCGTCTCGGAGCGTGAGTCGGCGCACCAGCAGGCACTCGGCGGACCCACCACCGGGGAGGCGGCGCCCGAGCAGCCTCGCCGAGAAGACGCGTGAGTCGTTGAAGACCAGCAGGTCGTCTGGGTTCAGCAGAACGGCCAGGTCGCGAAACTCTCGGTCCTCGAATCGGCCGATGGCCCGATCGAGAACCAGCAGCCGCGAGGCGCCACGCTCAGGCGGCGGCTCCTGCGCGACCAGTTCCGGGGGAAGCGTGTAATCGAAATCCGCGAGCTGCACGTTCAGTCGTCAGTGTACGCCGACGCGCGAGCGCTCCGATACCGTCTTGAACCACGCCGACGGCCTGAAACAGTCTAGGAGGCTTCGCCTGAGACCAAACTGTGGCATCTGTGCCGCGTTTGGTCCCCGTGGGGTCGTCGCTGGCGACGGTGGAGGCCTCAGACCGCCGAGCATGTTGGGCGGTGAGGCTCCGCCTCGCCTAGTGGCAGTATGGGTTTTGCCCGGCCTCCGGCCGGGCGAGAGTCTTGAAGGCCGATTGAAAAACTTGACTCATTCGTAAGGATTCTCGGCCGTCAAGACTCTAGCGGAGCCGGACCACGAAGGGATGCTGCTCTGGCTTGAAGTTTCCCCGCCCCACTTCGACTTCGTCGGGGCGAGGCCGTCCGTCGATCTCCAGCACGAACCGCACCAGGGTGGCGCCCGGAGTCAGCTTGAAGTCGATCCCATCGAGGTCGTCGATGGTTCTCGTGTCGAATCGGATGACGCGCTCGGTTTCCTGTTCAATGCGATCCTCGTCGCGAGACGCCACGACGGGCGCGCGGCCGCCCGTCACGCCGCGAACTCGGCCTCTCGGACCTCGGACCACCCGTGGCGCGCGACCGGGTGCGATCACTTTGCGTTCCGTGTCCACATCGATCCGCTTGAAGTCTCGGAACTGGCCGTCTTCGACCACTACGCGCCCGGAGAACCGATGCTCGCCGCCAAACGTCGTCCAGCGCAGCTTGTACGTGTCGTCCTCCCGCCAGATGAAGTAGCCCAGCGCCTCTCCTGCTGAGAACTGCGGGCGGCCGACCAACCGGGCAGCGTCGATGTCCGCAAGGGCCGATGCGGAGAAGCTGACGATCAATGCCCCAGACCACAGCAGCAAATGCGCTCGTGTGATGCCCATTGGAGACCTCTTCAAGGCGTGTGGGTTAGGCCGCGCTGGGATTCTACACTTGACGCCAACCAGTGGTGGAAGCGAGGCGTTGGCCGGCCCCGGAGAGAAAAAAAGGTCCGGGCGGGTGCGCCCGGACCAGGCGGTGGCGTCGTGGAAATCCTGGAGGAGTGGCAGTGGCGGAGGTGACCTGCGCCCGGGCCCCCGGCCGTTCGTGTGCGTCAGTGGACCTTGTGCACCTCGCCGTCGCGCTGGCCGCGCCAGTCGTCAGCCAGGATCGACCACAAGACCTGATCCTGGTATTGCCCATTGCGGAGGAACGCGCGACGCAACACTCCCTCCTGAAGAGCCCCGACCTTGCGAAGCGCACCGTTGCCGCGACCGTTGACGATTGAGACCCTGGCTTCGAGACGCTGGACGCCAAGCGCGTCGAATGCAAAGCGCAGGAGAAGTTGAGCACCCCGAACAAACGTGCCCGTGCCCCAGAACGCCGACCCCAACGCGAATCCCCATTCGGCGAGCGCGAAGTCGGGTTCGAGCGCGCGGACCTGGAACAGGCCGACCGCCGCGGTCATCCCCTCGGGCACGACGCCAAAACACACATAGCTGCCCTGCTCGCGCTCCCGGATTGTCCAGGCGACGAAACGCTCGAACCCTTCGACGCTCGTCGGCGGCGGCGAAATGAACCTCGCCACCTCCTGGCTCGACAGCATTGAAAAGAGCACCGGAGCGTCCTCCGAGCGCAACTCTCGCAACGTCAGGCCGCCCGAAGTGAGGACGGGCAGTCGTTCACGCCAGTCAGACGAGGTGCCCTGGAACCCGCCAAGTGCAGGGAGCAGCGTCCTCGAGCCCGATGGGGCGACAGAGTCCGCAGGCGTCATCCCAGGCTGAAACGGCATCTTCTCCATCATTTGGCACCTTCTGTGAGAATCGCCAGGTTCTGCCCCCAGACGATGTTGTCCTGACCCCACACGATGTTGTCCTGCCCCCAGACGATGTTGTCGAGATAGTCCTGACCCCACACGATGTTGTCGGCGTGCTGCCGCGAGACGGTCGACCAGTTCACCGCATCGGACCAGAACCCCCACACCGTGTTGTCCGCCCAATACTCGAGCAGCAGGCCACTCTGCCCCCAGACGATGTTGTCCTGCCCCCAGACGATGTTGTCCTGCCCCCAGACGATGTTGTCCTGGCCCCACACGATGTTGTCCTGACCCCACACGATGTTGTCCTGGCCCCACACGATGTTGTTGCACGCCACCGTCTCGCATTGTCCCCAGACGATGTTGTCGAGCTGGCTCTGCCCCCAGACGATGTTGTCGCCTTGACCCCACACGATGTTGTCGCAGCCGGCGTCGCTGCACTGCCACCACACGATGTTGTCCTGGCCCCACACGATGTTGTCCTGGCCCCACACGATGTTGTCGCAGCCAGCGTCGGTGCACTGCCCCCACACGATGTTGTCCTGCCCCCACACGATGTTGTCGGTCTGGCCCCACACGATGTTGTCGTGCCACGCAGCCATGTGGAAGTAGGCAGAGTCCCCGAGCAGAACCTTGTCACCCCAAACGACGTGCTTGCCCCAACCCACCTGCTCGCCGAACAGTTCGTCGGAGGTCCCGGGCAAACCTCCCGGTGAGCGCAGCCAGACGGTGCCGAGCGGAACGCCGGGCTTGATGAGGCCCGCCAGCCGCACCGCGCCGAGGGCGTTGAGATACCCGGCTCCCTGAGTCATCAGATCGGTCTGCGGCAAGCGCGAGGCGGTGAACTCGAGCACGGCTCGCACCGCGCCGGCTGAGAGTCCCGCGTTGTGGTCGAGCATGAGTGCGGCCACGCCGGCGACTACAGGTGCCGCCATGCTGGTGCCGCTCAACCTCATGTAGCTCGCGACTTTCTCCGAGCCGGCGGCCACCCTGAGAGACGGGTAGTTCTCGAACAGGAAGCTCCCTGGCGCCGAGAGCGACACGACGTGATGGCCCACGGCGACGATGTCGGGTTTGACGCTGAGGTCGAAGCGCGTCGGGCCTCGTGAACTGTAGTCGGTCACCTCGTCGTCGCGGCGCACGCTGGTCCCCTTGGCGTCGACGGCGCCGACCGCGATGATGGAGGGCCCGTTGGCTGGCGAGCTCGTGCCACCGTAGCCGACCTGTTGGTCACGAGGGTCGATTCCCTGGTTGCCGGCCGACGCCACGACGACGATGCCGCGGCGGACGAGCGCTTCGGCGGCCTGGACCATCGGATCGGTCGCGGCCGGCTCGAACACGGGATGGCCAAGTGACAGATTGACCACGCGAATGTTGTAGGTCGTGTGATGTGCCGCTACCCACTCGAGGGCGGCGATGACATCGCTCGTGCGCCCAGCACCCTTGCCGTCGAGCACCTTGAGCGCCACGATATCGACTTCCGGCGCCGTCCCGACGAACGGCGTGGAGGTCTTCAACGACGCGGCGCCGCTGCCGGCGAGAACTCCGGCGACGTGCGTGCCGTGCCCGAAGTCATCGTAGGGCCGGGAGGCGCCGTTGACGAAGTCGACGAACTCGCGGATGCGGCTGGCCGGAAGGTCGGTATGCGGCCGAACGCCGGAATCGATGACGGCAACGGTGAGCCGGTTGCCGGAGCCCTTGTGGTTCTGACGGGGCTTCGCGGCGGCGCTCGACGTCACGGGGCCATGAGATGGTGAGGCGCTCGAGTACACCGTGGCGTCGATGGAGATGCCCGCGACGCCGGCGTCGCCTGCGAGCGCGGTGGCGGTCTCGGCGTCCATGGTCGCGCTGAGCGCGCCGATATCGTTCAGGGCACGCCGGACGCGTCCGCCGCGGCCAGCCACCGTCGATGCGCCACGCGACCTGGCCGCTTCATCCGCAAAGCGCACGATGACATTGACAGGTTGACCGTTGCGCACGGCCTCGCGGACGACGGAGTCGAACTTGCCGGAGGCGTCGCCCTGCGCGAAGGCCGGACCGGCAAGGGCCAGGGCCGCGAACAGCCCAAACGCCCACAGAATCCTGCGGGTGGTTGGTGACGGGTTGACGCGCACGGCGCGCGGGGGCGTGGGGTGTGTCGAGGTGTGGGTCGCCATGTCAGGCCTCAATGAACCGGCGCGCTGGGGACGGCCGCGCGTTGTTCGCGCCAGTCGTTCGCAAGCAGCGACCAGAGGGCCTGGTCAACCGACTCCCCGTCGCGCGCAAACGCGCGCCGGAGCACCGCTTCACGCACCGCACCAACCTTCCGCAGCGCGCCGTTGCCTCGACCGTTGGCCACCGCGGCTCGGGCTTCGAGCCGATGCACGCCGAGCGTATCGAAGGCAAAGGTGAGCATGAGGCTCGCGCCCTCGAGGAACGTGCCGCGACCCCAGTGGCTGGCGGCCAGCACGAACCCCCATTCGGCCGTCGCAAAGTCCGGAGACAGCGCCCGGATCTGGAACAAGCCGATCGGCTGCTCCTGTCCATGGGGCACGACGGCAAAGCACGCATACGTGCCCAGCCCCCGGTTGAGCTGCATCCAGTCGATGAACTTTTCAAACGCCGCCACTGAGTCCGGCGACGGCGAGATGAAGCGCGCCACCTGCTCGTTCGACAGCAGCGCTTGGAGAGCTGGCGCGTCGGCGAGCTCGAGCTCGCGAAGCGTCAACGAGGGGCCGGTCAACGTCGGAAGCAACCGCCGCCAGTCCTGGGTCCCACTGGGCGGGAACGGTGCGTCGGGCGTCAGCGACGTCAGGTCGACGAAGGCATCGTGGGGTGTGGTCGTCACGAGCCGTCGTCAGAGCAAGGTGTCGGCCACGCGTCAGGGGGACGTTCGGAGGCGCGTCAAGGCACGTCGCCGCGTGCAGTTACGCGTGGAGACGAGCGTGGGAGACCGGTAGGGCGCCAGTGACGTTGTGTCCTGAAACAAGACGCAAGGCCACTGGATCCGTTCGGAAATTAAATCTAACTTACTGATTTAGTTTGACTTACTTCGAAATGTTCTCTTTTTGAACACTTGTTGTAAATCAGACCATGAGGAAGTACGCGAGTTAAGCGATTTGTTTACAATGATTTGCTGGAATAATTGCAGGCGCCGCAACGCTCGTCGTGGCAGATTTTGCGACGCAGCCCCGAAGACGCCGCCCTAGTTCACGCTTCCCCACCGCATCAGGACCGCCCCCACGGTGAACCCGGCCCCCACCGAGGCCAGGAGCACGAGGTCACCCCGTGACAGACGGCCATCCTTGACGGCGTCGTTCAGGGCCAGCGGAATCGTCGCGGCGGTGGTGTTGCCGAACCGCTCGATGTTGATTACCACTTTTTCCTCGGGTAGTCCCAGGCGGTCGGCCGCCGACATGATGATGCGGCGGTTGGCCTGATGGGACACGAACAGGTCGATGTCCTTGGCGCTCATGCCATTGCGTGCGAGCAGCCGCGCGCAGACTTCCACCGTCTTGGTCACGGCGAACTTGAAGACCGTTTGCCCTTCCTGCTTGACGTAGTGCAACCGCTGGTCCACGGTGTCGTGTGAGGCGGGCATGCGGCTGCCGCCCGCCGGCATGCACAGGGCAGGCCCGCCGTTGCCGTCCACCTGATGCTCGAAGTCCAGCACGCCAAACCCCTCGTCGCTGGCGGCGCTGACGACGACTGCACCGGCGCCATCGCCGAAGAGCACGCACGTCGAGCGGTCCGTATAGTCGATGATGCTGGACATCACGTCCGCACCGATCACGAGCGCGTTGCGCGACGCGCCCGCCGCCACCATCTGTGAGCCGACGGTCAAGGCGTAGGTGAACGCCGAGCACGCCGCAGACAGGTCGAAGCCCCACGCGCGCTCCGCCCCGATCTTGCTTTGCACGAGGCAGGCCGTGCTGGGAAAGAGCATGTCTGGCGTCACGGTGCCGACGATGATCAGGTCGACGTCGTTCGGGGTCAGCCCCACCTTGCCGATGGCCGCGAGCGCGGCCTCTTTGGCCAGATCGGATGTGGCCATTCCCGGGTCCACGATGTGGCGCTCGCGAATGCCGGTGCGCTGCATGATCCAATCGTTCGAGGTCTCGACCAATCGTTCGAGATCGGCGTTGGTCAGCACACGCGGCGGCACGAAGGTCGCGAGGCTTTTGATTTCTGCCCTCAAAACAATCCCCTTCCCGGCACCGGCCGGGCGAAGTACTCGTACGCCCGCGCGGTGGCGACACGGCCGCGCGGAGTTCGCTCGAGGAAACCGAGTTGCATGAGAAACGGTTCGTGAATGTCTTCGATGGCGTCGGGTTCTTCACTGGTGGCAGCCGCCAGCGTGGTCAAGCCCACCGGCCCGCCGCCGAACTTGTCGATGATCGTCGTGAGCAGCCGCCGGTCCACGTCGTCGAAGCCCTGGTCGTCCACTTCGAGCAGCTTCATCGCGGCGTTGGCCACGTCGGCGGTGATACGCCCATCGGCGCGCACCTGGGCGAAGTCCCGCACGCGGCGGAGCAAGCGATTGGCGATTCTCGGCGTTCCCCGGGATCGGCGCGCAATCTCATGGTCTGCGTGGCCGACGAGATCGACGCCGAGGATCCGCGCGGATCGGCGGACGATCTCTTCCAGATCGCCGGTCGTGTAGAAGTCCAGGCGGTGCACGATGCCGAATCGCGCGCGCAGCGGCGAGGTCAGGAGCCCGGCCCGCGTCGTCGCGCCCACCAACGTGAACCGCTCGATCGGCACCTTCACCGAACGTGCGCCGGGGCCCTGCCCGATCACGATGTCGAGCTCGAAGTCCTCCAGCGCGGGATAGAGAATCTCCTCGATATTGGGCGCCAGGCGATGGATTTCATCGATGAACAGGACTTCGCGCGGCTGGAGGTTCGAGAGGATCCCGGCGAGATCACCCGGCTTCTCGATGACGGGCCCCGAGGTCGCCCGCATCGACACGCCCAGTTCGGCGGCGATGACGTAGGCGAGCGTCGTCTTGCCGAGGCCCGGCGGCCCGTACAGCAGGACGTGATCGAGGGCATCGCCGCGCTGCCGAGCGGCGGCGATCGACACTTCCAGATTCTCCTTGACGCGCGGTTGCCCGATGTAGTCAACCAGCCGCCGCGGTCGCAGGCCGGCCTCGTACTGCAGATCGTCGTCGGAGCGTGAGGGGGTGACGAGCCGATCGTCGGTCATGCGTCACCTTCGCCGCTACCCACGGGACAGCTCCTTCAGCGCCGCGCGCAGGGCGGTCTCGAACGGACGCGCCGGCAGGCCGCCGTTCCCGGACGTGGTATCGCTCAGCAAACGGTCGAGCGCCTTGTCAATCGCCGATCGATGGTAGCCAAGGTTGGTCAGCGCCGATGCGAGGTCCTCTCGGAGTACATCCGACGGCGCGGGCGGGGGGGCGGCTCCCTGGTCTTGTGCCAGGACTTTGGGCAAGCGGTCACGCAGTTCGACGATGATGCGCTCAGCGGTCTTCTTGCCGACGCCTGGGATGCGTGTCAGTCGCGCGATGTCTGCGCGCGAGATCGCGGCAGCCAGCTCGCGCGGCTCGATACCCGACAGGACGGACACCGCCAGCTTCGGACCGATGCCGCTCACGGCAATCAGCCGCTCGAACATGGCCAGTTCGACCGCTGAGGCAAACCCGAAGAGCGCGAGCTGGTCTTCGCGGACATGCGTGTGGATGTGCAGCGCGATGTCGGCGCCGGGCTCGCCCGCCCCGTAGAAGGTGGACAGCGGGACCACCACGTCGTAGCCCACACCGGACACGTCGACAATCACGCGATTGGGAAGCTTCTCGATGAGCCGCCCACGAAGGAACGCGATCATGCGCGGGTGGCGCGGCCTCGTGGCCGGTAGGTGCGCCAGGTGTCGGCGCGTGTGCGCCCGCGCCGATCGTCCCTGCGCTCGTCTTTGTCCTGGGGCATCGTGGCCAGGCTCCGCCACGGGTCGGCGGGCTCGGTGAATCGACTCGCGCGGGAAGCGCCGCGCAGCCCCCTGAAGTCCGCGTGAAGGTGGCAGATGGCCACCGCCAACGCATCGGCCGCATCGTGGGGCTGGGGCGCACGCGCCAGCCCGAGCAGCAAGCGGATCATCTGCTGCACCTGGGCCTTGTCGGCTCGTCCATACCCGACCACCGCGCGCTTGATCTCTGCGGGCGTGTATTCCACGACGGGTAGGCCCGCCTGAACAGCCGCCAGCATGGCCACACCGCGAGCATGTCCGAGCTTCAGAGCACTTCGGACATTGGTGGCATGAAACAGGTTCTCGATCGCCACGCAGTCGGGCTGACATCCGCGAATGACCGCCGAGAGCTCATCGTGAATGACGGCCAGCCGATCCGCGAAGGCCTGTTTGGAGGCGCTCACCGCTCCGCACACCACGAGTCGATGTCGCCGGCCGTCGCTCTCGACACACCCATAGCCGGTCCGCTGCGAACCCGGATCGATGCCGAATACCCTCACGCCAGTGAGGCCTCGATCTCCTTCTCCTCGATGTCGAAGTTCGACCAGACGTGCTGCACGTCGTCGTGCTCTTCGAGCACCTCCATCAACCTGACCATCTGCGAGGCATCCTTGCCCTGGAGCTTGACGTAATTCTGCGGCAGCATGGCGACTTGCGCCGTGCCAGGTTCGACCCCCAGGCTCTTGACGGCGTCCCGGACCGCTTCGAAGGCGCTCGGCTCGCTCAGCACCTCCCAGGTGTCGCCGTCGTCTCTGACGTCCTCCGCGCCGGCTTCGAGCGCCGCGTTGAGGAGCTGCTCTTCATCCGTCGCCGATTTCTCGACGACGATGTAGCCCTTCTTCGAGAACATCCAGGCGACCGAATTGCTGGCTCCGAGGTTGCCGTTGTGCTTCTCGAGCAAGTGCCGGACCTCGCCGACGGTGCGGTTCTTGTTGTCGGTCATGGTCTCGATGATGAGCGCCGCGCCGCCCGGGCCATAGCCTTCGTAGGTGACCTCCTCGTAGGTGACGCCAGGCAGCTCACCCGTGCCGCGCTGAATGGCTTTCTTGATGTTGTCAGCCGGCATGTTGACCGATTTCGCGTCGGCGATGATCGTGCGGAGCCTCGGATTGGTCCCAGGGTCGCCCCCGCCGTTGCGAGCCGCGACGGTGAGCTCCTTGATGATGCGGGTGAACACTTTGCCGCGCTTGGCGTCGGCTGCACCCTTCTTGTGCTTGATGGTGTGCCACTTGGAATGGCCTGACATGAGAAAACTCCAGAGAAAGCGGTCCGCCGCGCGATCGACGCGCGTGGCGGCGGAAGGCCGACATGGACCCAGACGAGCCGACTCGACCGGCTGGCCGGGGCCAGTCGATGCTCGCTAGAGTCTACCGTTCCGAATCCGGGTGTGCCAAGCACCAAGCTGCGGGCCGGCACATCGACTATGGCTTGGCGGCGAGAACGATCCAGGCTTCGGCTCGAGGGTCCCAGGGACCGCCCTGGTAATCACCGAGCAGGGCGGTTATGGTCAGGCCAGCCGCTTCCAACCGGCGTGTCATCTGCTTGACGCTGACGGTCCGGAAGGCCAGGGTGAAGTGGCGCTTTGCGACGAGGCGTCCTCTGCGCTCGGCAAACTCCTGATCGAACAGCGTCAGCTTGCGGGCCCGATCCTGCCGCACCGACTCGATGAGCGTGATTCGGGCGCCACTGGCGCCCTTTCCTCGGAGGCTGACGCGCCGCGAGTACTCCTTCCATGACGGCAGATCGGCGACCAGTTCGAGGCCGAAGAGTCCCCCGCGCTGAAGCACGCTCGAGACGGCGGTCAACGTCGTGGACAGATCGCGCTCGCGGAGGAGTGATTGGAGGATGCCGTAGGGGGCCAGGACGAGGGGAAACGAGCCGGGCTCGAACGGCAGGTGCTGGATGTCGCCGCGCACCAGCTGCGCGCGAGGCCGGCGGGTGCGACGATGGCGCCGGAGGGCACGCGCAAGCATCTGCTCGGAGCGATCGATGCCCACCATCCTGACGCCCGCGCGGGCCAGCGGGAAGGTGACGCGGCCGGTCCCGCACCCGAGTTCCAGCACGGGGCCGGCAGAGGCCAACGCGAGACGGCGCCAGAAGGGCACGTCCCGCCGCCCCAGCGTCTGCGCGTTCTCCCAGTCGTAGAACGGTGCGTAGTCGTCCCACCCCTGCCAGCCTTCAGGCCAGCCTTCAGGCCAGCCGTCGGGCCGGCCGTCGGGCCGGCCATCACGTTTCGGCGGTGCCATCTATACTCGACGCATGCGTTTCTGGGTTCGCAAGAAGATTCATTGGTCGGACACCGACGCCGCGGGCATCGCGTGGTTCCCCACCTTCTTCGGCTGGTTCGAGGACGCGGAGGAAGAGGTCTTCGCCGCCGTGCTGGGGCGCACACGGCAGTCGCTGCTGGACGAGCATCGCTTCGGCATGCCGCGCGTCGAGGTCTCGGCGAAGTATAAGTCCCCCGTGCGAGCGGGCCAGCAGATTCGCATCGGCATCCGCTGCACGCTCGAGAACGCCCGGCGGCTGCACCACGACTTCGAGATGCGAGACGAGACGACAGCGACGGTGGTCGCGGAGGGGTTCGTGCGGGTTGCGTGCGTCGACCTGGCGACGTTCGTCCCACGCGACTTCCCAGCTCCCGTGCTCGACCTTGTCACGGCGCTTCCCCTTGCGGCCGAGCGTCAGCAGCGGGGTGAGATACCGATGCCATGGACCTAGACAGCTCCGAAGGCCAAAGTCGATCCGAATGAGACAAGTTTTCGCGAATGGCCGCAGGAGATGGCCGGCCCGCGGAGCGGGGCCAAGACGACAACGAGGGCACCAGCGAGGCTGCTCGTCGGT
>JBQTIE010000234.1:0-4939 GCA_052389315.1 Acidobacteriota bacterium | reverse complement strand
CGGCAGCGCCAGCGCTACTTCCTCTAGAGTCTTGAAGGCCGAGAATCCTTGCGAATGAGTCAAGTTTTTCAATCGGCCTTCAAGACTCTCGCCCGGCCGGAGGCCGGGCAAAACCAATACTGCCACTAGCGAAGCGGAGCGTCGTTTGGGTTCTTGGCGGTTTGAGGCCTCCACCGTCGCCAGCGACGACCCCACGGGGACCAAACGCGGCACAGATGCCACAGTTTGGTCTCAGGCGGAGCTTCGCTAGCGCCCCCCGTCGGAAAAGAGGACTCCTACTTGCGCGGTTTGTGCGGGCAACTGGCTGCGTTGACGCAGGTGTCCGGCAGGCGGAGCCGCTCAACGGGCGTCCCTCCCACCAGGTGCACGTCAACAATCTCGTCCACGTCGTTCAAGGTGACGCGGCCGTACCACACCCCGTCGGGATAGACGACGACGGTGGGACCGTGCTCACACTGGTCGAGACATCCCGCGCGGTTCGCGCGCAGGCGCGTCGCCAGCCCCCGCGCCGCCAGGGCGCGCTTGAAGGCCTTCTGCAAGGCATCGCTGGCCTCGGGATCGCAGCATCCGCGCGGATGCCCCGCCTCACGTTGATTGCAGCAGATGAAAACGTGCTTGTCGAAGGGCGCCATGCGAGGTGGCTCGAGATACGTTCAGGGCGTCTGGTCCACGGCGCTGGCGTGGGGTGTCGTGCCGAAGGTCGGCGCACGGCGCCAGCTGCGTCATCCGAGCGCCAGCTCCGGCCGATCCTGCAATCCTCCCCACGTCTCGGGGTCCTGCCACAGCAAGGTCCACAGATAGCGAGCCACCTGGTCCTGGGGAAACGCGCCGGACAGCGCTTTCACCGCTTTGTCCAGTGTGGCGGGCTCCGGCGTTGCAGGAGATTCTTCGGCGATCAACCCGTCTTCGTGCTTGATGCCGAGCTCGTCCAGGAACCGACTCATCATCGGGCGCTGCTCGGCCAGATGGTAGGTCACGAGGAGGCGGGCAGCCACCAAATCCGAGACTTGCCCGAGGCCGACCAGGTGCCTGGCTTTCTTCTCGACCGACAGAGCAATGACGCTCTTCGGGCGAAACTTGATTTGCCGCGCAATCGTGGTGATGGCTTCCGCTTGCTCGAGGGCCGCCTGCTCGTCTGACCAGAAGGCCGTCGCGGCCGCCACCCTCGCTTCGGCCGGCATGCCGCGCCACAGGCGCGACGGACGCATATCGTCGGGCATAGAGGCACTAGTGTACCAGCTTCTCCGATGCGGCAGCGGCACGTGCGAGACGGTCTGAGGCAGGGCCTCGTTAGTACTCGCGGAACATCCGTCGGATCTCGTTGACGTTGCGCGTCTTGCTCAGCGCGAGCATCAGGAGGATCCGCGCCTTCTGCGGCGACAACGTGTCGGCAGGGATCAATCCGAGCCGGTCGTATTCTGCAGTGCCCACGACACGCCCGCTGCCGGTGCGGCTCGATCGGACGATGACGGGCCGACGCCCTTCGGGCAGGGCGAGCAGCGGGAGCAAGGCGTCACGCTCTCGAGACGACATCCCCCCGGCACCGGTGCCCGCGATGACGATGCCGGCGACCCCCGAGTCGACCAGCGCCTTGGCCAGGGTGGTGGCAGGCTCCACGTACGAATACAGGATGTCGGCGCGCGGCAAATCTGCCAGCTCACGCACGTCGAACTCCGAACTCGCGGTGTGGCGCCTGGTCGACGAGCGGTAGAAGCTCACCTGGTCGCCGTCGACATAGCCGAGCAACCCCAGCTCCGGTGCCTGAAACGTCTCGACCCGATACGTGCTGGTCTTCGTGACGTCGCGTGCGCCGTTGATCTCGTCGTTGAGCACCACGAGCGCGCCCTTGCCACGTGCCTCGGGTGCCACGGCCGTGCGGACCGCGCTCAGCAGGTTCAGCGGGCCATCGGCGCTGAGGGCGGTGGCAGGGCGCATGGCGCCGACGAGGACGACCGGTCGGTCGTGCCTGACCGTGAGGTTGAGGAAGTAGGCGGTTTCCTCCAGCGTATTGGTGCCGTGAGTGATGACGACGCCCGCGACGCCAGGGTCGGTGTCGAAGATCTGGTTGATGCGGCGGGCGAGCGTCAGCCAATGGGCAATCGTGATGTCGGTGCTGCTGAGGTTGGCCACCTGCTCGACGCGTACTCTGGCCACGTCGGCGATGGCGGGCACAGCCGCCACCAGTTCGTCGCCCAGCAACGTCCCGGATCGGTACTCGGTCAGGCTCGTGGGCGTGGCCCCCTTTCCGGAGATCGTGCCGCCGGTGGCGAGCACGTAGACCAGTGGCAGCTGGTCAGCCGCCGCGTGCGCCGGTCGAAGCTGAGCCAGGAACCCGCTCGTGACCAGGAGCAGCGTCGCGATCGTGACCCGGCGTACGATGGCGATCATTCCTTGGGCCTCCCCGGACGGCAACTCGTTCGACGCCGTCAATGTGCGCGCAGGCGGCATCCGCATGCCCCGCTTCTGGCGCACGCGCGGAACGCCTGACAGGAGCAGATTCGCCGCCACGCCGGTCACGATTGGGGCCAGCACGCGCACACCCGTCACGCGATCTCGCGACGAGGGCGGCGGTTACTCTCGAGGATCTTCTTCCGCAGCCGGATGCTCCTCGGCGTCACCTCCACCAGTTCGTCGTCGTTGATGAACTCGATGGCCGGCTCGAGACCCATGGCCTTCGGGGGGACGAGGCGAATCGCCTCGTCCGCCGTGGACGCGCGCATGTTGGTCTGCTTCTTCTCCTTGGTGATGTTGACGTCCAGATCGTTGGCGCGCGAGTTCTCGCCGACGATCATCCCCTCGTAGACGGACGTCTGCGGCTCGATGAACATGACGCCCCGCTCCTGGAGGTTGGACAGCGCATAGGCCGTTGCCTGTCCGGGGCGATCGGCGACGAGGGCGCCTGTCGGACGCGCCGGGATGGGACCGTGCCACGGCTCCCAGCCGGCGAACAGGTGGTTCATGATGCCGGTGCCCTTGGTTTCGGTCAGGAACATGGACCGGAATCCGATGAGACCTCTCGCGGGAATCCGGAACTCCAGCCGCACTCGCCCGCTCCCGTGGTTCACCATTTTCGTCATCGTCCCCTTGCGCATGCCGACGTTGGCGATGACCACGCCCTGGAAATCCTCGGCGACGTCGATGACCAGCTCCTCGATCGGCTCCATCCTGACGCCGTCGATGTCCTTGGTGACGATTTCGGGGCGGGACACCTGCAGTTCGTACCCCTCGCGCCGCATCATCTCGATCAAGATGGCCAACTGGAGCTCACCGCGTCCAAGCACCTGGATCTGTTCGGGCGTGTCCGTGTCCTCGACGCGCAGCGACACGTTGCCCAGCAGTTCGCGCTGCAGCCGCTCGCGCAGATGGCGGGAGGTCACGTACTGCCCGTCGCGTCCGGCCATCGGCGACGTGTTGACCGCGAACACCATCGAGACCGTTGGCTCATCGACGGCGATTGGCGAAATCGCCACCTGGTGCTCGGGGCTGGCCACGGTCTCGCCGATGGTGATGTCTTCGATTCCCGCGAGGCACACGATGTCTCCGGCCGCGGCGGTGGCAATATCGACGCGCTTGAGCCCTTCGAAGGAGTAGAGTTTGGTGACGCGGGTCTGCTGGACGGACCCGTCCAGCTTCAGCACGACGATCGGATCGCCGACGGCGACGCGCCCATTGAAGATGCGGCCGATCGCAATACGGCCCAGGTAGTCGCTCGAATCGAGGTTGGCCACCAGCATCTGAAAAGGCACGCTCGGATTGCCGCGCGGCGGCGGCACGAAGTCCACGATGGCATCGAAGAGGGGGCGCAGCGTTTCACCAGGTGCGTCCACATCGGTCGAGGCCGTCCCGGCCCGGCCGCTCGTGTAGAGGACGGGAAACTCGAGCTGCTCTTCGGTGGCATCCAGATCGATGAACAGGTCGTAGATCTCGTTCAGCACCTCTCGCGGCCGGGCGTCGCCGCGGTCGATCTTGTTGATGACCACGACGGGCGGCAGCCCTCGCTCGAAGGCCTTGCGGAGCACGTAGCGCGTCTGCGGCAGCGGCCCCTCGGCGGCATCCACGAGCAGGACCACGCCATCCACCATCGACAGCACGCGCTCGACTTCTCCGCCGAAGTCGGCGTGTCCCGGCGTATCGACGATGTTGATGAGGATGTCCTGGTAGTGCACGGCGGTGTTCTTGGCCAGGATGGTGATGCCGCGCTCTCGCTCGAGCTCGTTGCTGTCCATGGCCCGCTCGGCGACGCGCTCGTTGGCGCGGAACACGCCCGCCTGGCGGAACATGGCGTCGACGAGCGTCGTCTTGCCGTGATCGACGTGCGCCACGATGGCCACGTTGCGACGCAGGGGGTTGGCGACCGAAGGACGCACGGACTGGACAGACGGGGCCACGGACATCTCATCAGTATATCGACGTCATCCCGCCCGCAGACCTCTATCCGCAGATCTGCATCCGGCAGGCGATCCACAGATTAGGCGATCCACAGATTGGGTTGTCCACAGATTACACAGATTACACAGATGGCGCGGACACACGAATCCCTGAGCAGCTCGTTTGCCTCACCGGATGCATGACTCGGCTGATGCAATCGAGGCACCACGCCCGATGCACCTCTTGCACCGCACCTGCCGCACCCCAGCACTTGGGCACCTGACGGACCCGCCCTAGAACAGCGGGTGAACCGTGACGAACATCGCCAATCCCACGGCATAGAGGACCGCGAACGCGGAGAGCAGCAGGTGATGTCGCGTTTCACCGCCGAGGCTCGCCAGCGCCAGTGCCACGGGGAACTGCACCGAGCAGTACCGACCGAGCCCTTCGAACTGGCCCGACGACAGCGGGAGCAGCAGCCCCGCGAGCACGATGAGGGCGTAGCCGGCGTGAAATCGACGCCAGATCAACGGCACGAGCGCCAACGTGGTGAGCGCGGCCAGCCCGTTCA
>JBQTIE010000233.1:0-4059 GCA_052389315.1 Acidobacteriota bacterium | reverse complement strand
CGATGCGTGGCAAGCGCGACTACCTCAACGCGCTCACCTATTCCGTGCAATCGCCGCCGATCGTCGTGGGCGATCTCGTCGTGACGCCGGCGTCGATTTCTTCGCTCGTCAACGCCAAGGAGCAGATTCCCGGCTGGGTGCGGGCGTTTGACGCGCGGACCGGCGCGCTGCGGTGGACGTTCCGCACCGTGCCGAGGCCGGGCGAAGCGGGCTACGACACCTGGAAGGGCGGATCGGCGGACTACTCCGGCAAGGTCACGGTGTGGACGGTGATGAGCGCCGATGAGGCGCTCGGCTTGCTGTATCTGCCGACTAACACGGTGGCGCCGGACTTCTACGGCGGCCATCGCCTCGGCGACAACCTGTTCGCCGAAAGCCTCGTCGCGTTGGAGATCGAGACCGGACGCCGCGTGTGGCACTTCCAGACCGTGCATCACGGGCTGTGGGACTACGACAATCCGGCCGCGCCCAACCTGATCGATCTCGTGGTCGACGGAAAACCGATCAAGGCGGTGGCGCAGATCACAAAGCAGGGGTTCGTCTACACGTTCGACCGCACGACCGGGCGTCCGGTCTGGCCCATCGAGGAGCGCCCGGTGCCCCCGTCCGACGTGCCGGGCGAAGCGGCGTCGCCCACCCAGCCGTTTCCGACGCGGCCCGCCCCGTTCGAGCAGCAGGGCGTGACGATTGACGACCTGGTGGACTTCACGCCGGGGCTGAGGGCGACGGCGGTGGAGGCCGTCAAGCCGTTCAGGCTGGGCCCGCTCTACACGCCGCCCTCGCTCGAGGGCACCATCACGCGGCCGGGGAGCGTGGGCGGCGGCAACTGGTCGGGCGCCGCCGTCGATCCCGAGACCGGGATGCTGTACGTCCCGTCCCGCAACGGCTACGGCGTCAATCGGCTTGCGCCGCCGGCGCCCGAGACGAAGAGCAACCTCCGCTACATCCAGACGCCGGGGCGCAATCCGCAGATGCCTGACGGACTGCCGCTGTTCAAGCCGCCGTACTCGCGGCTCACCGCCATCGACATGCACGCGGGCGAGCATCGGTGGATGGTGGCGGCGGGCAACGGCGATCGTATCCGGCGTCACCCGACGCTGCGCGAGTTGAACCTGCCGCCGCTGGGCGGGGACAGCACCTACAGCGGCCCGCTGCTCACGAAGACGCTCCTGATCTACGCGCTGACGACGGGCGGCACGAACAACGGCCCGCGGCTCGTCGCCTACGACAAGGCGACCGGGAATGAGCTGGCGTCAGCCGATCTGCCGGGCCCGGCGATCGGGACGCCGATGACGTATCTCCTCGACGGGCGTCAGTACATCGCGCTCACGGTGCAGGGCGCGACGCCGCGAGAGATGCCGGAGCTCATCGCGCTCGCCGTACCACCGGGGCGATAGGTGCGATAGGTGCGATGGGTGCTGAGGTGCGAGGGGTGCGGTGCGTCCGGTGCGTCAGGTGCGGTGCGAGGGTGCGGTGCAAGACGTGCCGCCCTCAGCGACCTGACTGAACCAGCACCACGCGAAACCCGATGTGATCGTAGCGTCGCTCGGGCTCGAACCGTGCGCGGAATGCCGAGCGACATGGCCAGCCTTCGTCTGCCCAGCAGCCGCCCCGTCTCACACGAGAAATCCCACCATGTTCGCTTCGCGTCGCCGTGTGGCTCGCCGCGTGGAGATCCGGGTCCGTGCCGCCCGGCAGGCGGAGGTGATACCAATCGCGGCACCATTCAAACGTGTTGCCGTGCATGTCGTGCAGTCCCCACGCGTTGGCGGGGTAGCGACCGACCGGCGCCGCTCTCCCGAGCGAAGGTCCCGGCGCTGCCCTGTTGTACGGCTGGCCTCTGAAATTGGCTTGCGTGCTGCTCAGCGAATCGCCAAACGACGTGGCCGTCGTCGTGCCGGCCCGACAGGCGTATTCCCATTGCGCTTCGGTTGGCAGTCGAAATTCCCAGTCCATCGGGAGCACGCGAGACCGCTGCGCCCGCTGCGTCAATGTGGCACAAAAGGCCTCGGCTTCGGCAAAGTTGACGTTGCCCACTGGCAACTCATCCCCCTCGGGCAACTCCGCCGTGAGCGGACCCGGCAATACGCCGACGAGGTGTGTCCACAGACCCTGCGTCGTCTCGTACTTGGCCATCCAAAACCCCCGGGTCAGCGTCACGTTGACCTGATTCTCACCAGGCCGGCGTTCGGGTTCTGATGGCGGGCTCCCCATGATGAAGCGGCCTGGAGGGCACCAGCAGAGCCTGACGGTGTCCACGGTACGTTCGGCTCCCGGCTGGTGGCGAACGGCCCCCGGCGCCTGCTGGGCCGACGCGCCGTTCGCCAGCGCTTCGGCTGCCAGGACCAACGTGCTCCGAAGTAGCGATCGCCGTGTCATCCAGGTACTCGCGTTTCCATCCCGACCGTCGTCTCCGTCGATGCCGCGCCGCAGTGTGCCGATCGCGGCGTCGAGAGGCTAACGGTCTCGGCGCGACGGCCGGTTATTCACACGATCTCGTCTGGGCCCACAGGGCTGAGGCCTCGGCGTCAGGGCGTTGCCGTTGGTTACCGCCTACGGCCCCGCGATGTGCGGGGCCGGGGGGCGGTGCGTGTTCGCGAGCCGGCGCGCTTCTTGGACGACGTCCCGCGCCCACTGGCCTTCGCTCGCGGGGCCCGCCTCTTCTTGCTCGGTGCCGCGGACGCCTTGACGTACCGAATACGCGGAGCCGGACCGGCGCCTCCCGGGACGGCGTACGCCAGAGCCACGATACCGCTCGCCGGAAGCACCTTCTGATCGGTCAGCACCAGCTTCGTGGTCCCGCCCGGAGGAAGCAGCGGGACGCCGGCGCCGAGCAGCACGGGAATGACGGCCACCTCCACGGTGTCCACCAGTCCGCCATCCAGCAGCGTCCGGAAGAGACTCCCCCCACCGTAGAGCCAGATATCGCGTCCAGGCTTCTTCTTGAGGGAGGCCACGACCTCACGAGGGTCGTCGTTGACGATGCGGAAACCCGGAGAGGTCGCCGGGGCAAGGGTCCTCGAGAAGACGACCACCTCCAGGCCGGGCATGGCGCCGCCGCCGCCCTGAGCGGCGGCCGCTTCGTACGTCTTGCGGCCCATCACCGCGGCGTCGAAGTCCTTGAACATCGCCGCAAAGTCGATGGACGGATCCATCACGATCCAGTCGTATTCCCCGTTGGGCCCCGCAATGAACCCATCGAGACTGACGGCTACCGAATACCGCACGCGTCTGCCCACGTCCGAGTCCCCTTTTTTTGGTTGGTCCGCCCGGCGACGGTGCCGAAGCTCACCTCAGTCGCCGAGCGCCCGTGTCCGAGCTTGCCAAGTGCCGCCGTCAGTTCACCTTCGCCACCAGTGCCGTCGCGTGCCGGGCCAGATAGGTCACGCGATCGCCGAAGGCCGCAAACCGCGGGTCCGTGGTCTGGCCCTGAACGAATCGATAATAGATCTGTTGAATCACGACGGCGATCTTGAACAACGCGAAGACCTCGAAGTAGCGCAGGGAAGACACGTCGCGGCCGCTTCGCGCCGCATACCGCTCGACCAGTTCCTCGCGCGTCCACCAGCCCGGCCGGCCCGTCACCGTTGTCAGCGCGTCGTGCTGACCCGGCGGCGCCGACGGCACCCAGTAGGCGAGGAGGATGCCGAGATCGACCAGCGGGTCGCCGAGCGCGCTCATCTCCCAGTCGAGGACGGCGACCAGGCGACCCAGGTCGCTCGCCTCGAGCATGACGTTGTCGAGCTTGAAGTCGCCGTGCACGACAGTGGGACGATCGGGATCCGGGGGCAGGTGGTCCCCGAGCCATTGCGCCAGCGCATCCATCTCCGCGAGGTGGCTGGTCTGCGATCGACGCCAGCGGTCGGTCCAGCCCCGCACTTGCCGGCCCACGAACCCGGCCGGTTTTCCCAGTTGGGTGAGCGCCGCCCGCCCGAGGTCGATGGCGTGCAAATCGGCGAGGGCATCGATGAAGGCCGCGCTGATGGTCGCGCGCAGCCTCGGGTGGTCAGCCAGCGCGGACGGCTCGTCTCTGCGGATGACTTGTCCGTGCCGCCGCTC
>JBQTIE010000232.1:0-56029 GCA_052389315.1 Acidobacteriota bacterium | reverse complement strand
ACCGACGAGCAGCCTCGCTGGTGCCCTCGTTGTCGTCTTGGCCCCGCTCCGCGGGCCGGCCATCTCCTGCGGCCATTCGCGAAAACTTGTCTCATTCGGATCGACTTTGGCCTTCGGAGCTGTCTAGCGAGGGTGCGCTTCACACACCGCCGGGCTCGTCTCCCGCTCGCTGGCGATCTCTCCTGACCCCGCCACCGGCGGGCGCAACGTGCTCCACGGTTCTGCCGCTGGTGCCGCGATCACGAGCGCCGCGGTACGTGCGGACACTCGCACGCGCCTGACGCCCACGGATCGCTTTCCGACGCGCGTCTACGATCGGACCCCCACCGTCGACAGGCGCCGCAGTTTTTCCACCAGAGGCGGCACGACGCGCACCACGCGATCGATGTCCGCTTCGGTGTTGGACTCGCCCAGGCTGAAGCGAATCGAACTGAGCGTGCGAGAGTGCGGCAGTCCCATCGCCTTCAACACGTGCGACGGCTCGAGCGTGCCAGACGAGCACGCGGACCCCGTCGAGACGGCGACGCCCTCGAGATCCAAGCCTATCAGGAGCGACTCGGCTTCGATCCGATCGAAGCTCACGTTGGTCGTATTGGACACCCTCGGCTGGGCGCTGCCGTTGCGTTCGGCGCCCGGCACGCTCTCGAGCAGCCTCGATTCGAGGCGATCGCGGAGGGAGGCCAGGCGCGAACCCTCGACGGCCATCCGAGCCTGCGCCCGCGCGGCTGCCGCGCCGCACCCGACGATGCCGGCGACGTTCTCGGTGCCGGCCCGGCGATTTCGCTCCTGCCGGCCACCGGTGAGAAACGGCAGCAGGCGTACGCCGCGGCGGAGCCACAAGACACCGATGCCCTTCGGCCCATAGAACTTGTGAGCCGAGATCGACAGCAAGTCCACCCCAAGCGCCTTGACGTCGATCGGGACTTTGCCGGCCGTCTGCACCGCGTCGGTGTGCATGAGCGCGCCGTGCGCCCGGGCAATCGCCGCGAGCTCGGCGACGGGCTGGATGGTCCCAATCTCGTTGTTGGCGTGCATCACCGACACGAGCGCGGTCTTCTCGGAAATGACCTCGAGAAGCGCCGCCGGATCGACGAGCCCGCTCGGGCCGACGGGAAGAAGCGTCACCTCCCAACCGCGCCGCGCAAGGGCCTTGAGGGTGTTGAGCACGGCTTCATGCTCGATCGTGCTGGCGATCAACTGTCGGCGCCCGCCGGCGGCGGCCGCCTCGGCCGCACCTCGGATGGCGAAGTTGGCGCCTTCGGTGCCGCCGGAGGTGAAGACCACGTCCGCGCTGTCCCCGCCGACCAGCGCGGCGATCTGGGCGCGTGCCTCATCGAGGGCGGCCTTGGCCTGCTGCCCAAAGTGGTGCACGCTCGACGGGTTTCCCCATCGTTCACCCAGGGCCCACGCCATGCGCTCGACGACGTCCGGGGCGACCGGCGTGGTGGCGTTGTGATCGAGGTAGATGCGCTGCACGCTGACGACGATCGTAGCATTCCAGCTAACCCCCAGCAATCAAAGGACTAGCGAGGCTCCGCCTCAGACTGTCGAGCATGTGCCCGAGTGGCTCCGCCTCGCTAGTGGCAGTGTTGGCCGGCCCGGCCTCCGGCCGGGCGAGAAAACTTGACTCAAGTGGTTGGGAATCTGCAGAGTCAAGTTTTCTAGCGAGGCTCGGACTCGGCGTGCCAAATGGTCGGGGTGGATGGGCCTCGCAAGAGGCCGCGTCGTTGTTGACCCGCGCGGCGGGGACGAGACGCTTGACGGCCGGCGACACCCTGCCTGAGGGCGACGATCCGCGGCCTTCACGACGTCTGGCGACGCTCCGCGCCGGACCGCAAGGCGGGCCGCCTGCGCCGGAGGGGTGCCGCGCCGGTTGGTCGCATTCGATCGGGCCGCGACGCCGAGTCGGCGCGTCGAGCGCCAGCCCGGATCCCGAGAAGATGTCTGGACAACGGTTGCGTGCGGTTCGTATACTGACCCCGCTTCAGTCGCGAGACCCACTCCCCGGGTTTCGGTTGCCACCCTCAGGCGGACCTTTCCAACAGAGGGGGAGGATTTCAACGATGTGG
Source organism: Acidobacteriota bacterium (assembly GCA_052389315.1). Lineage (GTDB taxonomy): Bacteria > Acidobacteriota > Vicinamibacteria > Vicinamibacterales > UBA2999 > JACCSI01. The sequence continues at coordinate 53,960 of JBQTIE010000232.1, read as the reverse complement.
AAACGTGATGAATCGGTCAAACCGACACCACCGGCATCTTCCGCACCGCCCGCATCACCGGCGTCGGCGAGTGCGGCGGGGCCGGGCGCAGTGCCGGCGGGCGAGTCTCGCCCTCAGATAGCGAGGGACAAGGTGAACATCGGCAAGTCGGTCGTCATCAAAGGTGAGTTGAGCGGCAGCGAGGACTTGACGATCGAGGGGAACGTCGAGGGCCGCATCGAACTCCGTGAGAACATCCTGACCATCGGGCCCAACGGTCGCATTCGGGCCGAAGTGTTCGCGAAGGCTGTGGTCGTGCTTGGTGAAGTCGTGGGCAACGTCACCGCTTCCGACAAGGTGGACATCCGCGACAACGGCTCGGTCGACGGCGACATCGTCTCGCCGCGCGTCGCCATCGCCGAAGGGGCGCATTTCCGGGGCAGCGTCGACATGCAGCGCGCGGGCGCCAAGCCGGCACCGCCGAAGCTCCCAGGGGCGCCGGCACCGGCACCGGCACCGGTGCCCGTGGGCCAGAAGGTCGGGGCCTCCTGACGTCGACGCCCCGCGGGTCGCCGGGGTGTCGAGGTGTTGAGGCATGTTGACCGACTGGTTTTCGCGGCGAACCAATCCGCGCGCCGACACGAAACGTGACGTGGAGGCGCAGGCAGGCGCGGCGCAGGAGCCGATCTACCCGACGAAGGCGCTGGCGAAGTTTCTCAAGCCGCTGGCGTCATGCGACAGCCCCGTGCTCATCGACCTCGGGCCCGTGGTCGGCAGCAACGTGTCGTACTTCGGGGAGCGGCTCGCCTGCCGCATCCGCGTCGAGGACCTGCCGGCTGACGTCGATCGGCACGTGCGCGAAGGCCGGCTGGCGGAGCTCCCGGCTCAGTTCCGCGCGCGGTTTCCGCAGCCCGCCGAAAGCGTGGACGGCATCCTGTGCTGGGACGTCCTCGACTTCCTGGATCGGCCGGCAGCGCAGGCGCTGGCGGGCGCGCTCACGCGGTTGTTGCGCCCGGACGGCGTGCTGCTCGGGTTCTTCAGCACGGTGGACACCCGCGTGGCGTCGTATACCAAGTACGTCGTCGTCACCGACACGATGCTCAAGTACCGCCATTATCCGGCGGCGCGGGCCCGGCAGCGCAGCCTGTTGAATCGTGACATCATCAAGTTGTTCGAGGGACTGCGCGTGACCGATTCCTTTCTGATGAAGAACAACCTGCGCGAGATCCTCTTCAGGAAGCCGGCCGATCCGAGCCGCTGAGGCGCCGCACATGGCACGCCCTGTCGTTGCGATTCTGTCGGACTTTGGGACCCGCGATCACTACGCCGGGACGATGAAGGCGGTCGTCCTGAGCGTGTGTCCCGACGCGACCCTGGTGGATATCGGCCACGAGATTCCGCCGCACGACGTGGTGGCAGGGGCCCTGGAATTAGCGGCGTGCTATCGCTACTTCCCGGCGGGGACCGTGTTTCTGGTCGTGGTGGACCCTGGCGTGGGGTCGAGCCGTCGCGGCCTGGCGGCCGAAACCGCCGATTACAAGTTCGTGGCGCCAGACAATGGCGTGCTGACGGGCGTGTTCCTGGACACCCCGCCCAAGCGCGTCGTCGAGCTGACCGAGCGCAAGTACGCGCGTGCGACGGTCACCAGGACCTTCGAGGGGCGCGATCGCTTCGCGCCTGCGGCGGGCTGGCTCGCGAAGGGGGTGGGCATCACCACCTTCGGCCGATCGGTGACCGACTATCAGATGCTGGCGCTGGCGATGCCGACCGTCGCCGACGACGAGATCGTTGGCGAAGTTGTGCGCGTCGATCGATTCGGCAACCTCATCACCAACATCGATCGCAAGGCGTTTGATCGGGTCGCGCAAGACGTCGGGATCGCGATTCGCGTCGGGGATCGCGAAGTGCCGCGGATGGTCGCGACCTACGCGGAAGCGGCGACGGGGGAGCTGTGCGCCTTGTTCGGCAGCACGGATCATCTGGAGGTCGCGGTCCATGCCGCAAGCGCCGCAGCCATGGTGGGCGTGGGCCTCGGGGCGGCCGTGACCGTGCGACGCACGGGATCCTGACAGGCGGCTGGTGATAAGATCCGCCGTTGCCTGCGATGACCCTCGATCTGACCCAACGGCCGCCAGTGCCCGAGCCAGGCGTCCACCAGCGGGCGCCCTTGAAGGGGCGCCCCCGATTCGTGGGCTCGCAGGCGCGCGTCTACCCTGCCGGAACATCGACGGCACGCGGCGCCCTGGGTTGCGGCGCTTCTCGGTGCCGCAGGGACACGGTGGCGCGATGAGGATGGTGTGATGGCTGAGAACGCGAGGACAACGCGAACTCCGGCGCCGGCCAAGGCCATGGAGTCGGATCTGTCGCTGGAGTTCCTCCGCGTGGTCGAGCAGGCCGCCATCGCCTGCGCGCACACGATGGGGCAGGGCGATCGCCACCGGTCGGATCAGGCGGCGGTGGAAGCGATGCGCAAGGAGCTCGACACCGTACCGATCGACGGGACGATCGTGATCGGCGAGGGCGAGCGCGACCAGGCCCCGATGCTCTTCATCGGCGAGCAAGTCGGGATGGCGCACAAGCCGGACCAGAACGGGCGACGGTTCGACCAGGTGGACATCGCCGTCGATCCCCTCGAGGGCACGAACCTGTGCGCGACGGGCGAACCCAACGCCATCGCGGTACTTGCCGCCTCCGAGCGGGGCGGGTTGCTGCACGCTCCGGATCTCTACATGGAAAAGCTCGTCGTGGGTCCCAGCTCCAAGCACATGGTGGATCTGGACGCGCCAGTCCGCGACAACCTCCGCGTGATCGCGCGCAGCCTCGGCCGCCAGATCGACGAGCTGACCGTCGTGGTGCTCGACCGCCCGCGGCACGAGAAACTGATCGGCGACATTCGGGCGACGGGTGCGCGCATCCGGCTCATCGGCGACGGCGACCTCTCGGCGGGCATCGCTGCCGCGTTGGCGGGCACCGGGGTCCACGCGGTGATGGGCACGGGCGGCGCGCCTGAAGGCGTGCTGGCCGCGGCGGCCATGCGCTGCTTGAACGGCGAGATCTTCGCGCGACTCGTGGTCTCCAAGCCCGAAGACGAGGCGCGCTGCCGGGCCATGGGCCTCGGCGACCTCAAGCGCGTGTTCACCTCGGCGGATCTGGCCAGCGGGCGTGAGATCATCTTCGCCGCTACCGGCGTGACCGACGGCACACTGATGAGGGGCGTGCGCTTCTTCGGTGAGGGCATCCGCACCAGTTCCGTGATCATGCAGACCAACCCGCACCGCATCCGGTTCATCGACAGCATCCAGGTGTACCCGGGTCCTGCGTTGAAGATCCGATTCTGACCGCCATCTCCCTTTGCAGCTGACCGAGCGACAGGCACGCCGGAACGTGCGGGTGGCCGCGGCCACGAGCTTCACGGGTTTTGCCGGCTTCACCTTGGTGATGCCGTTCCTTCCGCTGTACATCAGCGAGCTCGGCGTCCGCGACATCGGCGAGATCGCGATGTGGAGCGGCCTGACGCTCGGAGCCACGCCGGCGGTGACCGCCATCAGCGCGCCGTTGTGGGGTCGCGTCGGGGACAAGTACGGCAGCAAGGTGCTCGTGATCCGGTCGCTCGCGGCCTTCATCCTCACCAAGGCCGCGATGGCGTTCGTGACGGCGCCCTGGCAACTGGTCGCGCTCCGGGGGCTGCTGGGGGTGTTTGCCGGCTACGGGGCGTTGACGATCGCGATGGCGGCTGAATCGGTCCCGCGCGAGCGGATGGCCAAGGCCATCGGCGTCGTACAGATGGGCCAGCGACTCGGCCCCGCGCTCGGTCCGGTGGTGGGCGGGGTCCTCGCGCCTCTCGTCGGTCTGCGGCGCGCATTCCTGGTCACGGCCGCGGTCTATCTCGTGGCGCTGCTGCTCGTGGCCTTTGCCTACCGCGAGCCCAGGACTCGCCACGGCCGGGCACCGGCGCGAAGTCTCGGCTCCGTCTTCAAGGAGCTGGCAGCCACGCCGGGCTTTTTTCTCGTCCTCACCGTGATATTCACGCTGCAGACCGTCGATCGCAGCTTCAGCCCGATTCTGCCGTTGTTCGTCGAGCAGCTGGGCGTCGCCACGGAGCGGGTTGCGACCGTGGCAGGTCTGCTGTTTTCGCTGGCGGCGTTATGTGCGGCGTTCGGTCACCGTGTCGCCGCCGGATTGCTGGGGCGGTACTCGCCACGGTGGCTCGTCGGTCTGGTCTCGGCGACGACGGCCGCGGCACTGGTGGTCATCATTCTCGTGCCGGCGCTCTGGACACTGACCACGGCGTTGATCGTCGCGAGCGTCGGCATTGGCGTGGCGATGACGGCCGCCTACAGCGTGGGCGGGGCTCTGCTGCCCCGCGACGCGCACGTCACGGGCTTCGGCATCATGACGACGGCCTCGTTGATCGGGCTCGCGTTCAGCCCCGTGCTCGCCGGCGTCGTGGGCGCGTCCGGGTTGTCGGTGGTCTTTGCCGTCGATGTCGTGTTGCTCGTGGTCATCGGGGCAGCCGTTGCGCCCCGGCTGCACGGCGCGCCAATTACGACTCGTCGCCCCGCGAGCTCCGATGTTTCCGCTTCCTGAACGGCCGCTTCCGCTTGTCTTCGTGGGCGCCGCCGGTCTGTCGAGGCAGCGGTGCGCGCGGCAGCTTCGGGCGGCGTGACCCGCGCCGGCGCCCTGGCGAGGCCTTGGCGCCGCTCATGCGGTTCGGGCCGCGTCGGCGGCCGCTTCATCGCGCGCCGGCGGCGGGCTGGCGAGCCGCATGACGAAGGCGGCGGCCAGCCCGGCGAAGAGCGAGCCGCCGATGACACCAATCTTGGCAGCGTCGAGCAGCGGGGAGACGCCGAAGGCCAGCGTCGCGATGAACAACGACATCGTGAATCCGATCCCGCCCAGCCAGCCGCACGCGTGAAGCGTCAGCCAGCTGACCTGCCGCGGCAGCGACGCCAGCCCGAGCCGCACCGCGAGAAACGCGGCCAGCGTGATGCCCACGGGCTTGCCGAGGACGAGTCCAATGGCGACGCCGGCCGCCACGTGGGCATCGCCGATCGGTCCGGTCAGCGGCACGCCGGCATTGGCCAGGGCAAAGACGGGCATGACGAAGAACGCGGCAAAGGAGTGGAGCGCATGTTCCAGCCGCAGCAGCGGCTCGGTGACCTCTTCGCTGGCGCGCTCGAGGGCGAAGAGCGCCTCCTGTTGTCCCTTGCTGGTGAGCACCAGGAAGTCCCCTGTCTCGGTTCGCTCGAACTCATCGAGCAGCGTCCGCGCCTTGTCCGAGAACTGCAGCGCGTTGATCCGCGTTCTCGTCGGAATGGTGAAGGCGAGCAGGACCCCGGCGATGGTGGCATGGACGCCGGAGGCATGCACGAAGAACCACAGGATGACCCCGAGCGAGAGATAGGGCGTCAGGCGCCTGACCCCCGACAAATTGAGGCCAATCAGGACCGCCAGTGTCGCGCCCGCGGCGGCCAACGCGCCCCAGGCTACGGTGCCGGTGTAGAAGAGCGCGATCACGAGCACGGCGCCCATGTCGTCGACAATGGCCAGGGCGGTCAGAAAGATCTTGGCTCCCGTCGGCGCACGTGGAGCGATGAGCGAGAGGGTGCCGAGCGCAAACGCGATGTCGGTGGCCATCGGGATGCCCCAGCCCCTGATGCCGGGCGTGCCGGCCGTGACCAGCGCGTAGAAGGCCGCCGGGACCACCATGCCGCCGATGGCGCCGGCGATGGGCAGCGCGGCCTGTCGCGGTGAGGCCAGCTCCCCCGCGACCAGCTCACGCTTGATCTCGAGGCCGACGAGCAGGAAGAACACGGCCATCAACCCGTCGTTGATCCAGCCGTGCAGCGACAGTTCGAGTGGATGGGAGCCGACCACCACCGCCACCGGCGTGTGCCAGAAATCTGCAAAGGCGGCCGCCCACGGCGAGTTGGCGATGGAGATTGCGACGACCCCGCAGAACATGAGCAGGATGCCGCCGGCCGATTCGGTGTTGAAGAATCGTTGAAAGGGCCGGGGAGACGGCGTGGGTGTTTGCACCTCCGGCGCGGTCACGGGATGGCCCTCATGGAAGGCTGCCAGCCTCGCGACAGGAGCAGCACGAAGAACCCGATCACGTAGGCCAGGGCGACGTGCCAGCCGTGTCGAATCCACGAGCCGACGGACCGTGCCTCGGGGTACATGCCGCTGAGGGCCACACCCGCCGAGGATCCAAACCAGATCATCGATCCTCCGTAGCCCACGGCGAAGGCGAGCAGTCCCCAGTCGTACCCGTCTTGGGCGATGGCCAGCGCCGTGAGCGGAATGTTGTCAAACACGGACGACACGACGCCCAACCGGAACGTCGCCGCCCACGAGGGTGCCGGCAGCTCATCGACCGGCATCAGGGAGGCCGAAAGGACGAGGGCCACCAGAAAGGCCGCGCCTCGCGCCGCGGCCCGCAGCGCGTGCCAGTCTGGACGCCGAACGAGCGCCGTCACCAGGAGGACGATCCACAACGCCGTGCCGAGAAACGGGAACGAGGCCGCGGCGGAGGGGAACCACTGGTTGACCGACACGTTGGTGGCGATCGCCCCCAGCAGGACCGCGATGACCACCGCCACGCGTGCCCAGTCGATGGTGATCGAACCCAGTGCCGCGCGATCCATGCGGGCGTGCGCATGCTGTTGACGTGCGGCAAAGAGTCCGGACACGAGGAGGGCCGGACCCGCCGCGTAGTACGCATGAAACAGGTCCGCCGGTGCGACGCCGCTGATCCACATCATCGTGGTCGTGGTGTCGCCGATGACGCTGCCCGATCCGCCGGCGTTCGAAGCGGCCACCACGGCTGCGAGAAACCCCACGTGCACCGACGGGAACAGGGAGCGAGCCATCGTTCCCCCGATCAGCGCGGCGGCGATATTGTCGAGAAACGCCGACAGCACAAAGACCAGCATCAGCAGCATGAACGGGCCGGCGATCCCCTGGGGCAGCATCCTGGGCAGCACCTTGGGGGCCTGGCTTTCCTCGAAGTGCCTCGACAGGAGCGCGAAGCCCAGCAGCAACGCTCCGAGATTGAAGACCATGACCCATTCGTGTTCGAGATGCGCCCCCAACCCCGAGAGCCCCGGTCCCTCGCGAAACTCGCCGAAGGCCAGCGTATAGGCCGTCAGGACGGCCAGCCCGGTCGCCGCGATCTCCAGTGCGCGACCCTGCAGCAGCGCGAGAGCCGCCAGCATGAGCGCGAAGATGAGGAATTCGACGGGGACGCCGGGCACCGACCTCGATTATATGTGCGTGCTAAAATCTCTCTGACCTTCACGCATGTCAGATCGGCGCATCGCGCACACCTCGACCGACCACACGGGTGGGCAATTCGGCAGGGAACGCGCGGCGATCGTCGGTCTCGTGGCCGGCACCGCTCGGCGCGACGACGCCGAACACTCCCTGGAAGAACTGGCGGGCCTGGCCGAGGCGGCCGGTGCGGTCGTGGTCCTCCGCGCCCTCCAGGAGCGGCCCAGGCCGGATCCGGCGACCTTTCTGGGCGCCGGCAAGGTGGACCTGCTGTCGCAGGCCGTCGCCACGGCAGAGGTCACGCTCGTGATCTTCGACAACGAGCTGTCGCCCGCGCAGCTTCGCGAGCTGCAGAAGCGGCTGGACGTGAAGGTGATCGACCGCACGCAGCTCATCCTCGACATCTTCGCCCGACGCGCTCGCACGCGCGAGGGCAAGCTGCAAGTGGAGCTCGCCCAGCTCAGGTATCTGCTGCCGCGGCTCGTGGGCGCCGGGCTGGCGCTCTCGCGTCTGGGCGGCGGCATCGGAACACGAGGGCCCGGCGAGACCAAGCTCGAGACAGATCGTCGTCGGCTGCGGATGCGCATTCACGCCTTGCAGACGGCCATCGACGAGGTGCGGCGACGCCGGGCGCACCTGCGCGAGCGGCGTCAGAAGTCGTCCATTCCGACCGTCGCGCTGGTCGGCTACACCAACGCCGGCAAGACCACGCTGTTCAACCGCCTCACCGGGGCCGGTGCGGTCGCTTCAGACGCCCTCTTCGTGACACTCGACCCGCTCGTGCGCCGGGTCCGCCTGTTCGATCAGCGCGACTTGATGCTCACCGACACCGTCGGCTTTCTCGACCGGTTGCCCCATGCGCTGGTGGCGGCGTTTCGCGCGACGCTCGAGGAGACGGCGGAGGCCGACCTCGTGCTGCACGTGATCGACGCCTCCGCGGCCGAGCGGGAGCGGCATGCCGCGGCGGTCGTGCGTGTGCTCGAGGAGATCGGGGCCAGCCAGGTCAACCGCATCGACGTCTACAACAAATGCGACCGCCTGAGCACGGACCAACGGCGCCGGCTCATCGAGATGGATCCGTCGGCCGTCGCGATTTCGGCGACGACGGGTTACGGGTGCCAGGGCCTCCTCCGCGTGGTCGCCCAGCGGCTGGCGATTGATCCGCAGCGCGTGTCGCTCGAGTTCGACCTGAGCGACCGGGGCGACCGTGATCAGGTGGCGTGGCTCTACCGCCACGCCCGAGTCCATCGACAGGAGAACCGCGGTGACCGCGCGATCATCGAGGCCGACGTGCCGCGCCGCCTGCTCACCCGCGTCGGGCCGCAGGCCGCGAAAGTCGCAAGCAGGGGACGCGATGCGTAGTCGAGGGCCTCAGGCGGTCGTCGAGCCCCGGCGCGGTTCCGGTGGCCGGCACCTCCACGCGGCCGTCATCGGCCTCGCCCTGCTGGTGTCGGCGTGCGCCACTCGCGAAACGCCGATGCCGCCTGTGCCGGTCGCGCCACGCTATCCGGAGTTCCGCTACCCGACGGCTGCCGCCGATGCACCCGAGGAATTGCGCAGGCGGCTCGAACGCGGGTGGCGCTACCTTCAAGGTGACGATCTGACCAGCGCGGAACGCGAGTTCGAGGCTGCGCTCCGCGCCGACGTGGCCTTCTATCCAGCCGACGCCGCCATGGGCTACCTCGGCCTGGCGCGCCAGCGTCCCTCGGATGCGGTGGGCCGGTTCGAGCGCGCGCTCGAGCGCCTGGACACCTACGTGCCGGCGTTGGTGGGACGAGGACGCGCCCTGCTCGAATTGAATCGAGAAGACGATGCGCTGGCGGCCTTCGAGGCCGCGCTGGCCTCCGACGCGTCTTTGACCGATATCCGGGCGCGCATCGACGTGCTGCGGCTGCGCGGGCTCCAGCAGCATCTGGCGCGCGCCACCGCCGCCGCCGAGGCCGAGCGCTGGGACGAGGCGCGCGCCGCGTACGGTCAGGCGATCGCGGCCTCGCCCGAGTCGGCCTTCCTGTATCGAGACCTGGCGCTGATCGAACGACGTGCAGGCGAACGAGACCTCGCGCTCCAGCACTTCCGCCGCGCGGTCGCGCTGGATGCGACCGACGTACGATCGCTGGTCCACATCGCACGCATCCTCGACGAGCAGGGCGATCCGGCCGGTGCCCTCGCCGCGCTCGAGCGTGCGTCGGCGATCGACCCGTCCGAGGTGCCCGACGAGGAGGTTCGCCGACTGCGGAACGCCGACGCCATGTCTCGCATGCCTGCCGAGTTCCGGACCATTTCGACGCGCACGCAGGCATCTCGCGCCGACATCGCCGCGCTCATCGGCGCGCGGCTCGCGTCCACGCTTGCCGGCGCCAGACGTCGTCAGGCCGTGATCACGGACGTGCGCGGCCACTGGGCCCAGCCCTGGATCACGGCTGTCGTGCAGGCCGGAGTCATGGACACCCAGCCGAACTACACGTTCCAACCCGGCGCCGGCCTCCGCCGCGGCGACCTGGCGCAGATTGTGTCGCGTGTGCTCGGTATGCTGGCCACGACGAAGCCGCAATCAGCCCGGTCCTGGCAGGACGCACGCGTGCAGATTGCGGACGTCCCCCCGGGCCATCTGAGCTATCCCGCCGTGTCACAAGCCGTCGCATCCGGCGTGATGCCTCTCGGCCCGAGCGGCGCTTTCGACCTGCTCGGCGCCGTGTCCGGGCCACTGGCCTTGGACGTCGTCGGCCGTCTCGAACGAATGGCGGCGCCGTGACTGGCCCCCTCTTCACGTTCGCTAATCAGCTCACCCTGCTGCGGATGGCGCTCATTCCGGCCTTCGTGCTGCTGGTCGTGTACGGCTACTTCGGATGGGCGCTCGTCGTCTTCAGCGTCGCCGGAGCCACCGACGCCCTGGATGGCCTGGTGGCTCGAATCACACAGCAGCGAACGGCGCTCGGAGCGTGGCTGGATCCGGCCGCCGACAAGCTGCTGCTCGTCAGCGCCTTCGTCGTCTTGACGCTGCCCGACCTCGGGCTCGTCAATCGAATTCCCCTGTGGCTCACCGTCCTCGTCATCAGCCGCGACGTCGGGATCGTGCTCACCGTGGCCATCGTGAGCCTGGCCGTGGGACCGCGCACCTTCAAGCCGACGCTGCTCGGAAAGGCCGCGACGGCCCTGTTCATCCTGACCTGCGTGGTGGTGATGTACTTCAACTACCTCGGCCGACCATCGGTCATCGTCGACGGCCTCGTCTGGCTGTCGCTGGCCATCACGCTGGCGTCAGGAATCGACTACGTCTTCCGCGTGGCGCGGATCCTCAATCGTTGAGTCCGTCCGGCGGCTCCAGGGGACGTTACGACGACCCGGCCGACGCTCCCAGCTTCTGGCGGAAGTACTCGATGGTCTCGCCGAGGCCCTCGCGCAAGGGGACGCGCGGCTCCCAGCCGAGCAGCGCGCGTGCGCGCGTGATGTCGGGCTTCCGCACTTTCGGGTCGTCCTCGGGCAGCTCCCGATAGACAATGCGGCTGCGCGACCCGGTCATCTCGATGATGACTCGGGCGATCTCCTCGATCGTCATCTCCGCCGGGTTGCCGATATTGACCGGGTCATTGGTGTCCGACTGCATGAGCCGGATGATGCCGTCGACCAGGTCGGTGATGTAGCAGAAGCTCCGGGTCTGGCGCCCGTCCCCGAAGACGGTGACGTCTTCGTGCCGCAGCGCCTGCGAAATGAAGGCCGGCACCGCGCGACCATCCCGCACGCGCATGCGGGGTCCATAGGTGTTGAAGATGCGGACGATCTTGGTATCCAGGCCGTGAAACCGATGGTAGGCGACCGTCATCGCCTCGGCGAAGCGCTTGGCTTCGTCGTAGACGCCGCGGGGGCCGATGGGATTGACGTTGCCCCAATAGGACTCCCGCTGCGGGTGTTCCAGCGGATCACCGTACACCTCCGACGTCGAGGCCAGGACGAACCGCGCGCGCTTGGCTTTGGCCAGCCCCAGGGCCTTGTGGGTGCCGAGGGCGCCCACCTTGAGCGTGGGGATCGGCAGCTCGAGATAGTCGATGGGACTGGCCGGACTCGCCCAATGCAGGACGTAGTGCACGGGGCCCTCGATGTAGATGTAGTTGGTGACGTCGTGCTTGATGAACTCGAATTCGCGGTTCCTGAGATGCGCGATGTTGGCGGTGTCACCCGTCAGGAGGTTGTCGATGCCGATGACGGCGTATCCGCGATCGAGCAGTGCTTCTGCGAGATGCGACCCGATGAATCCGGCCGCTCCAGTGATGACGACACGTTCCTGGGCCATGCACGCTCACGAAGGCAGGGAAGGAGCAACCGACTCCGCGCGCCAACGGTCACGCCGCATGGCGCGGGGGAAACACGCCGCGAATCAGGGTAAGCCACATGATCTTGAGGTCGAGCGACACCGACCAGTTCTCGATGTAGTACAGGTCGTACTCAATGCGCTTTTCAAGCGACGTGTTGCCGCGCCAGCCGTTGACCTGCGCCCAGCCCGTAATGCCCGCCTTGACCTTGTGGCGCAGCATGTACTGCGGGATCCGATGCTTGAACTGCTCGACGAAGAACGGCCGCTCGGGACGAGGACCGACGATCGACATTTCACCCATCAACACGTTCCAGAATTGAGGCCACTCGTCCAGGTCGCGTTGCCGCAACCATCGACCGATGCGCGTGGCGCGCGGGTCGTTCAGATCGGCCCAGATCGGCCCCGTCTGGGCCTCGGCGTCCACGGGCATGGTCCGGAACTTGTACACCGTGAACTGCTTGCCATCCAGGCCCATGCGCTCCTGCTGGTAGAAGACGGGACCTGGCGAGTCGCGCTTGATCAGCCACGCAATGGCCAGCATCGGAAGACCCATCATGGACAACGCGCCGGCTGAGAGGGCGATGTCCAACGCCCGCTTGAACAGCGCATTCGCGCCCTGCATCGGCACGTCGTTGAGGTTGATGACGGGCACCCCGTCCAGATCCTCCAGACGCGCCCTGAGCGCGATGAACTGCAGCAGATCCGGCACGACCTTGACATCCACGCCTTCGCGGCTGGTCGATTCCACCAGGTCGAGCAGCTTCATGTGCTCCTCGAGCGGCAAGGCGACATACAGGTGGTCGATCCGTTCCCGCCGCACGATGTCCGCGCTTTCCTCCAACCGGCCCAGCAGTGGCAGCCCGCGGTATCCGAGGTGATCGCCGCCGGCGCGATCGTCCACAAAACCGACGATGTGAAAGCCCAGCTCGCGGTGCTCGAGCACCTTGTCGGCCACCATGCGCCCAAGCTCGCCGGCGCCGGCGATCAGGATACGGCGCAGTCCGACCCCGGCCACCCATCGACGCTCGAGCGCCTCGCGGACGAGTTTGCGGGACAGGTAGCCCAGGGCCACGTTGAACACCAGGAAGATGACCCACACCGCCTGCGAGACCTCGTAGGCGCCCAGGTCCTTCATCGCGTCGGGCACGTAGTAGGTCCCGACATACAACGTGACGACGATCCCGAAGACGACGGCGATGATGCTCCCGACCAGCACGTTGAAGAAGTCGTCGATACGGGAGCGACCCCGCCGCAGCCGATAAAGACCCTGAACGTGAAACGCCAGCGGTACGACCACGGCGATGATCGGTAGGACGTCGAGGTATTGGCTGAGCGGCGGCTGGCCCTTCGGCGTCGGGATGAGCGTCGTCTCGAAGCGAATGAAATAGGCGAGCACGAACGCCACCATGCCCAGAAGGGCATCGGTGGCGATGTGGAAGGCGACCAACAGGCGGTTGTATCGCTTTACCATCGCGTTCCCGGCGGAGCGGCCATCGTTTCGTCGATGAGATCGCGGATCTCGGAGACGAATCGCTCGCGCGCGAATCGCTCCGCGTGGCGGCGGATGGCCGAGGCGTCCCATTCGAGCCCTACCGCGCGGCGCAATCCGTCGGCGAGCGCCTCTTCCCCCGGTTCGACCAGCAGCCCGGTGACGCCGTGCACGACCGTTTCGCGGGCGCCGCCGCGGTTCAACGCCACCACCGGGCGACCGCAGGCCTGAGCTTCGAGGGGCACGATGCCGAAGTCTTCCTCGCCCGGCAACAACGTGGCAATCGTGGATCGGTACAGGGCGCGAATCTCGTCGTTGGTCCGCCACCCGAGCAGGCGCACCCCCGAGCCGGCGACGGCCGACAGCCGGTCGTGTTCGGGACCGTCGCCCACGATGGTCAACGGGACGTTGGCTCGCCGCGCCGCCCCGATGGCGATTTCTACCTTCTTGTAGGGCACCAACGCCGACACTACGAGAAACCCACCGGGCGCCGCCTCGGCTCCCGCAGGTGGGTCGCCTGACGTTTCCTGGGCGGGTGGTGTGTAGAAGGTGGTTTCCACCGGGGGATACACGATGCTCGACTCGCGATTATAGTACAGCCCTATCCGCCGTGCAACATATTGAGAAATAGCGAGATAGCGGTGTACGCGCGTCGCCGTGGCCCGGTCCCAGCGCGCCATTGCCGCCATGACCGGGCGCACGCATCGCCTGGCCAGCGCCCCGACCCGCTCGACCCCGAAGTAGGCGTCGAATTGGTCCCAGGCATACCGCATGGGCGTCAGGCAGTAACACACATGTCGAGTGTGGCCCGCTACGACGACGGACTTGGCGACGCAGTGACTGGTGCTCAGGACCAGATCGTAGCCATCGAGATCGAATTGCTCGATCGCCGCCGGAAACAGGGGCAGGTAGTGGCGATAGAGCCGTCCCGCGAAGGGAAGCGCCTGAATCACCGACGTCCGTACGCGCCGCCGCTCGATGATAGGGTCGGTGGCTCCCGGCACCTGGACCAGCGTGAACAGGTCCGCGTTTGGGAACAATTCGCAGAAGGCCAGCAGGGCCCGCTCGCCGCCGCGCATCCCGGTCAGCCAGTCGTGGATCAGCGCGATCTTCACTTCGCCAGGACGTCCATGTAGATGCCGTGAATGCGGGCGACCGATCGAGCCCAGGAAAATTCCCGCGCCCGCTTGATGCCGCGCTGGGACAAGTCGGCCCGCAGCGCCTCGTCGGTGACCGCCTGCACCAGCCCGCTCGCGATGGAGGCCGAATCGTACGGATCGACCAGCAAGGCGCTCTCCCCGGTAATCTCGGGCATCGACGAGACGTTGGAGGTCACGACCGGCGTCCCGCATGCCATCGCCTCGAGCGGCGGGAGACCGAACCCTTCGTAGAGCGAGGGAAAGGCAAACGCCCGCGCCAGTCGATAGAACGCCGACAATGTCTCATAAGGCTGGAAGCCCAGGAAGCGCACGAACTTGTCGAGGCGGTTCTTGTGCACGGCCTGTCGGAGCGGCGGAAACTTCGACACCTGGTCACCGATGATCAACAGGCGCAAGTTGTCCAGCCCTGAGGCCCGGGCTTGCCCGAACGCCTCGATCAGGCGTTCGAGGTTCTTGTGGGGCTTTACGTTGCCCACGTACAGCACGAACGGATGGTCGAGCTGGTACCGTTGACGGATGCGCCACATCTCCCCTTCGTCGGGGGCTTCCAGGAATCGCTCATCGATGGCGTTGTAGATGACCTCGACGCGCTCGGCGGGGATGTCGAAGAAGCGCAGGATGTCCCGCTTGGATGCCTCCGAGACGGTGAGGATCCGATCGGCTTTCCGGACAGCCGTCCACATGGCGCCTCGCGCGTAGAGGTGCGCGAGCGATCCCGGCAGGTACTGCGGAAACATGAGGTGAATGCAGTCGTGAATCGTCACGACCGATCGGCAGCGGACAGCCGCCGGCAGCACGTAGTGCGGCTCGTGGAGCAAATGCGCCCGCTCGCGGACCAAGGTGAGTGGAATGCGCACCTGTTCGCTGAGCGAATATGGACGGGCGGGTTCGATGACAGCCCTGAAATTACGGCCGAGCGCACCAACCTGCCCCGCATCCGCCGGCCGGCAAAGCACCAGATACTCGGCCTGGTGGTCGAGGGCCGCCAATCCCTGAAGCACGTTGCGCAGGTAGGTGCCGATGCCGAAGTCGTGCAGCTTGCGCGCGTCAATCGCGATGCGCATGGAGTTGACCCTGATTATCCGCCTATCCGCGGATTTCGAGCCTCCGATGGCGCAGACGACGTCGAGGCGAGGACGGGCGGGAAGCCCTCAGTAGGCCCCGGGCGATCCGTACGACCGCCGAAGCCGCTCAACGACCGAGACCACGGAAGAGGCGGAGATAGGCGCGCAGCCACGGCGCCCACCGAGGGTGGTGCTTCTCGTAAAACACGATCTGGCTTGCACGTCTCAGGCGCGCCGTGGCGGGGTTTCTCGCCGCCGATCGGCCGCGCAGATGCACCACCTCGGCTGCAGGCACGAACAGCACCGCGCGCCCCCGCCGGCGGAGCGCCAGGCACAGGTCCACGTCCTCCGTGTACAGGAAAAAGCGCTCGTCGAAGAGCCCGACGGACTCCAGATCGGCCCGCCGAACGACCAGACAGGCGCCGCTGATCCACTCGCGCGGGCCCTCTCGACCGGTCCAGCCCTCGACCAGCCGGACGACGGCGCCCACGCGTCGGTGATAGAGCGCCCCCACGATCTTCTGGCGCAGTTCGCCAAGCGGCGAGAGGGTCCACCCGAACGACAGCTCGGCTCGGCCCCCTTCGTCAACCAAGCGAGGGCCGGCGGCCGCGGCCTCCGGCCGGGCCTGCAGCGTGCGAACCAGCGTCGCGATGGCGCCCGCGCGGATGACGGTGTCGGGGTTGAGCAGCAGCACCATCTCGCTCTCGGTGGCACGGATGCCCGCGTTGTTGGCCCGGGCGAACCCGACGTTCTCCGGGCTCTCGATAAGGCGCACCGCCGGCCATTCCCGTCGCACCATTTCGGCCGTACCGTCGTGCGAGCAGTTGTCGACCACCACGACCGCCGGATGGACCGAGGAGTCGGCCGCGATCGCGGCGAGGCAGACGCGAAGCTCTTGCTCGGCGTTGTAGCCGACGATGACGATCGCGAGCGAGGGGAGGTCAGACACCGGCGGCCTCTTCGAGCGCCTGCAGTGTCGCGTCGGCCGTTCGGCGCCAGTCGTATCGACCCAATACCGCGCCGGCGTGGCGCAAGACGTCGTGTCTCGCCTCGGCCGAGCTGAGCAGCCGCACGAGGGCCTCGGAGAGATGGTGGTGCGAGGTGAGGTCGGCAGGCACAAAACAGGCAGCCTCGCCGTAGATCTCTCGCGCGACGGGCGTGTCGAGCACGACGGGCGGGACCCCGGCGGCCAGGGCCTCGAGCGGCGTCAAGCCAAAGCCCTCGTACTCGGACGGAAAGGCAAAGACCGAGGCGCGAGCATACAGGTCGGCGAGCGTCGCGTCATCGACGAAGGATCTCACTGCCACACGCTCGGCAAGCTCGGCCGGACAGGCATCGACGATCGACGCCAGATCGACGCGAGGGTGCCCGCGCGGTTCGCCGACGATCTCCAAGCGGCAGTTTGGGATGCGATGAGCCACCCCCTCGACGAAGGCGGACACCAGCCGGTCAACGTGCCGACGGCGGAAGATCGAGCCGACGTACAGAATCAGCGGCTCTCGCGAGGCTGCCTCTGAACCCTGCGCAAGCGGGGGCGGATCCTGCCCGTGGTCCGCACCGAGCCAGACGACCCGGACCTTTCGTGACTCGATGCCCAGGTAGCGCACGATCTGGTCGCCCGACCACGCTGAGTCGGTCAGGACGATCCGCGCCCGACGAGCCGACCACGTGGTCAGCATGCGGCGACGAACGCCCTCGCGCCACGAGAACCACTCGGGATGCGCCGCGAACGACACGTCGTGTACGGTCAACGCCAGGGGACAGGGTGCCGTCAGAGGCGCTGTGTAGCCCGGCGCGAAGAGGACGTCGGGACGCTCGCGGCCGAGGGCTCGTCCCAGGGTCCACTGTTCCCACCGGGTCCCGCCGGCGCCAGGCAGCACGCGAACAGCCGATGCAAATGCCTCGGGGACCACGGGAGCCGCCGACGCGTAGAGGGTCCAGTCATGGCGTACGGCGACCGGGCCCCCGGCCCACACGCGAAGCAACTCGGCCAGGTATCGGCCCACGCCCGTGGGTCGGCCACACAGCTCGCGCGCGTCGACGGCGATTCTCACCGTGTCCGCCGCGCGCGGCCGTGAATGGCCCGGCGATCGGCCTCGAGCCAACCGTTGATGTTCTTGCGTGGCTCGAGTGTCCGGACAGTCACCACGATTCGGGAACCGCCCGCGGTCAGGGGTCGGTCGGCAACGGGGCGATCCACGATCCGGGACACTATCTCCCTGGTGTCCGTCCTGGGGCACACGATCCCTCCAAGAGGTGAGCACGTCACGCGTCCGCCTGATCGGCCGCGAGGGCCCCAGCCAGCTCGGGTACGAATTCGCAAACGCCGGTGCGATCGTTGAGCGCCGGCCGGTCGTCGAGCACGATCGGCACGCGCCGAAGGGTAGCACAAATGCAACAAGTCCTTGTCTGTCAGTATGTTGACAGCACTTCATTCGGATGATACCCTCCGAAGTTTCAAACGCGCGCCAGTCGGGCGGCGGAGGAGTGGTCGAGCGAGATGAAGATTGCGGTGGTTGGGACGGGCTATGTCGGGTTGGTCGTGGGCGCGTGCCTCTCAGAGACGGGCAATGAGGTGATCTGCGTCGACAAGGACGAGTCGAAGATCCGGATGCTCAGGCGGGCTCGAATTCCCATCTACGAGCCGGGGTTGTCGGAACTGGTCCGCAAGAACACGGCCGACCAGCGGCTGAAGTTCACGACCCAGCTGGCCCGTGCGGTCAAGGGGGCGCAGGTGGCCTTCATCGCCGTGGGCACGCCGCAGGGAGAAGACGGATCGGCGGACCTGCAGCATGTGCAGGCCGTCGCGCGCGACATTGGCCGGGCGATGACCGGCTATCTCGTGATCGTCAACAAGAGCACCGTGCCGGTGGGGACGGCTGCGCAGGTCCGGGCCATCATCCGACGCGAGACCACCCATCCCTTCAGCGTGGTGAGCAATCCGGAGTTCCTCAAGCAGGGCGCCGCGGTCGATGATTTCATGAAGCCCGACCGGGTGGTCCTCGGGGCGGAGGATCCGAGGGGTGCCGAGTTGATGGTGGCCCTCTATCAGCCGTTTACGCGCACCGGGGCGCCGGTGATGGTCATGGACTGTGCCAGCGCCGAGCTGGCCAAGTACGCGGCCAACGCCCTCTTGGCGACGCGCATCTCGTTCATGAACGAGATGGCCAACGTGTGCGAATTGTTCGGAGCGGACGTCGATCGCGTGCGTCAGGCGGTCGGGTCCGACCGCCGCATCGGCTCGGCGTTTCTCTTCCCGGGCGTGGGGTACGGTGGGAGCTGCTTTCCGAAGGACGTGAAGGCGCTCGTACGCTTCTCAGCCGACCGCAAGTACGATTTCAGGATTCTGAAGGCGGTCGAAGCGGTCAACGAAGCGCAGAAGCGTCTCCTGGTTCGCAAGATCGACGCGCACTTCGGGTCGTTGAAGGGCCGCACGATCGCCGTGTGGGGGTTGGCATTCAAGCCGAGGACCGACGACATGCGCGAAGCGCCGGCCATTCCCATCGTGAGCGCGCTGGTCGAGAAGGGCGCGAAGGTGCAGGCCTACGATCCCGAGGCGCAGAAAGTGGCGCGGATCATCTTTGGGAACAAGATCACCTACGCGTCGACCAGCTACGACGCATTGCGAGGCGCCGACGCTCTGGCGATCGTGACCGAGTGGCAGGAGTTCCGCGAACCGGACTTCCCGCGGATGCGTGCGCTCATGCGGACGCCGATCATCTTCGACGGGCGGAACATCTATCAGCCCCAGCAGATGAAGGCGCACGGATTCGAGTACCGCTCGATCGGGCGATAGGCGTGGCGCGGGTTCTGGTCACCGGGGGCGCGGGGTACATCGGCAGCCACACGGTCCGAGCGCTGCTCGCGCAGGGCCACGCCGTGGTCGTCCTGGATGACCTGTCAGCCGGCCACGCCAAAGCCCTGGCCCCCGACGTCCCGCTGGTTCGCGCGCGGGTTCACGACCGTGACGCGGTCGTGCAGGCGATCACCACCCACGACATCGACTCGGTCGTGCATTTCGCCGCCTGGCTGGCCGTTGCCGATTCGGTGCGCGATCCGCTGGGCTATTACGAGAACAACGTGGTCGGCTCGCTGGCCTTGTTGTCGGCGATGGTCGAGACCGGGGTCGGCCGGCTCGTGTTCTCCTCCACCTGCGCGGTCTACGGCGAGCCCGAGTCGGTGCCGATCGTGGAAACGCTGCCCACGCGGCCGATCAACGCGTACGGGGAGACCAAGCTGGCCGTGGAGCGCGCCCTGGCACACGTCGAACGCGCCGCCGGCCTGCGCTGGGTGGCCCTCCGGTATTTCAATGCCTCCGGCGCACATCCCGATGGCACAATCGGAGAGGACCACAGCCCGGAGATTCACGTGATTCCAAGGGCGATCGACGCGGCGACCGGCGGAGCACCCTTGCAGGTGTTCGGCGAGGACTACCCCACGGCGGACGGCACGTGTCAGCGCGACTACATCCATGTGTGCGACCTGGCCGAGGCGCATGTCTGCGCCCTGGCGGCCCTGGAAGCCGGCCACCCATCTGGCGCCTTCAACGCGGGCACGGGCCATCCGTATTCGGTGCGGGAAGTCATCGAGACCGTGGGTCGCGTCGCGGGACGGCCCGTGCAGTGGGCGTCTGCGCCGCGTCGGCCGGGCGATCCGGCGGTGCTGTATGCGTCCAGCGAGAAACTCCAGCGCGAACTGGGCTGGCGGCCGCGGCACGCGTCGCTCGACGTCATCGTTCGCCACGCCTACCAGTGGCACCACACGCACCCGCACGGGTATCGCACGACGCTGCCGGTCTGATGGACGCTTTTCTTCGCCTGCTTCGCTACGCGACGGCCCACCGCATGCTCATCACGGGCGCGACGCTGGCGATGCTCGTGTACGGCGCCGCGTCGGCCGCGCAGGCCTATCTCATCAAGCCCATCATCGACGAGGTCCTGCCGAGCAGGACCTCCCTCGATCTGGTGGCGGCTGGCATTCTCACGGCCTATTTCCTGAAGGGCCTCGGCGGCTATTTTTCCAGCTACTTGATGGACGACCTGGGGCTTCGTGTCGTCACGAAGCTCCGCAACGACCTGTTCCGGCACCTGCTCGATCAGTCGGCGGCATTCTTTGCCCGGCGGACGACGGGGCAGCTCCTGTCGCGGATCAACAACGACGTCGGCCAGGTGCAGCGCGCGGTGGCGGAAAGCGTGGGTGATCTGGCGCGCGAGGGCCTCGCGCTGGTCGGGTTCGCCGCTCTGCTCTTCTACTACGATGCGGGACTGGCGTTGCTCTGCATGACCGGGGCCCCGCTGGCCATCTACCCGCTGGTTCGACTGGGACGACGGCTGCGGACCGTGACTCGGTGGAGTCAGGAACGGCTCGAGCATCTGTCGCACGTGGCGGGCGAAGCGTTCAGCGGACACCGCATCGTGAAGGCGTTCGGGGCCGAGGGGCGTGAAGCCGAGAAGTTCGCGCGGGCCTCACGTGCGCTCTACCGCACCAACCTCAAGGTCACCGGTGTGCTCTCGATCCTGCCGCCCGTCATGGAGTTCCTCGGGGGCGCGGCGATTGCGGGCGCCCTCTGGTACGGCAGTCGAGAGATTGCCCTGGGTCGCCTCACGGCGGGGGAGTTCACGTCGTTTGTGGCTGCGCTGCTGTTGATGTACGGGCCGGTCAAGAAGCTCAGCCGCGTCAACGCCAACCTCCAGCAGGCGATTGCGGCCTGTGAGCGCATCTTCGAGCTCATCGATGTCCACACCGAGGTCCACGAGCGGCCGGGAGCGGTCGCCCTGCCGGCGTTTCGCGACGCGATCGAGTTCCGCGATGTGATGTTCGTGTACGAGGACGCCCACGGTCGCAGCACGCTGAAAGGAGTGTCCTTCTCGGTGCGGGTGGGCCAGGTCATCGCCATCGTCGGACGGAGCGGGGCAGGGAAGACGACGCTGGTCAACCTGCTGCCGCGATTCTACGATGTGAGCGGTGGGTCGATTGCCATTGACGGGGTCGACATCAGGAATGTGACGCTGCGATCGTTGCGCGACCAGATCGGCATGGTGACCCAGGACACCGTGTTGTTCGACGACTCGATTGCCATGAACATTGCCTACGGCGCCCCGGCCGCGACGCGCGAGCAGATCGAGGCGGCGGCCCGCGCGGCGCATGCCCACGACTTCATCGCGGCGCTGCCCGACGGCTACGACACGACGATCGGCGAGCGTGGCCAACGGCTCTCGGGCGGACAACGCCAGCGTCTCGCGATCGCGCGCGCCCTGCTGCGCAACTCGCCGATCCTCATTCTCGACGAGGCGACCTCGTCGCTGGACGCCGAGTCGGAGCGGCTCGTGCAGGACGCGCTGGCGACGCTGTTGCTGAACCGCACATCGTTCGTGATTGCGCATCGCCTGTCGACCGTACGACGCGCCGACGCCATCATCGTGCTCGATCGGGGGCGGATTGCCGAGATCGGGCGTCACGAAGAGCTCATGGCGCGCCCCAACGGCGTCTATGCGCGCTTGCACCAGATGCAGCTCATCGAGGCGAGGACCGACGCGCGGAAGATGCGGGCGGAGAGCGCGACGTGATCAAGAGCATGACGGGGTTTGCCTCGCTGTCTCGCGATGACGCCAGCGTCACCATTGGGCTGACCGTCCGGTCGGTGAACCATCGGTTCCTCGACCTTCAGCTGCGCCTGCCCTCGACGCTGGCCGACCTCGAATCGGCCCTTCGGGCGCTGGTGCAACAGCGGGTGTCGCGTGGCCGCGTGGAGCTGACCGTGACCCTGCAATGGCGGCAGACGCCGACTCCCCAGGTCGAATTGCATGAGGAGTTCGCGCGCGCCGTGTCGGCGGCCATCGACGTGGCCCGGGCGCGCGGGCTGGTCAGCGGTGAGCTGACGCCGGGCGACCTGCTGCGGTTGCCACAGGCGCTGGTCATCCGCGAGAAGGTCGGCGACGGCACGCTGGCGAGCGAGGAGGTCGGGAATGGCGTCCTTGCGGCGGTGGCGGACGGGCTCGAGTCCCTCGACGCGATGCGCGTGCGAGAGGGAGCCCACCTGGGCGACGACCTGGCGGCGCGCCGCGCGGAGCTCGGGCGGCTGATTCAGACGCTGGCTGGCGCGGCCGATGCCGGACGGCTCGCGCTCGAGGCACGCCTGAGAGACCGGGTGGCCGAGCTGATGGCCATGATGCCGGCCGACCCGACCGCGGTCGCGCAGGAGATTGTGCGCACCGCGCAGCGATCTGATATCACCGAGGAAGTCACGCGCTTTACGGGCCACCTGGACCATTGGGACGCGCTCGTCCGGAGCGAGGAGCCGTGCGGTCGCAAGCTCGATTTCCTGATTCAGGAAATGAACCGTGAAGTGAACACCATCGCGTCGAAGGCCGACGGCCTGCTCGTGTCAGAGGCCGTCATTCAGGCCAAAGCCGAACTCGAGCGTGTTCGCGAGCAGGTCCAGAATGTCGAGTAGCTGCCGGGGCCTGCTGTTCATCGTGTCGGCCCCGTCCGGCACCGGGAAGACCACGCTGGTCGAGCGGCTCGTGCCCGTGGTTCCGAGCCTCCGCATGTCCCGGTCCTACACGTCACGGCCCGCGCGGGCCGGCGAGCGCGACGGGGTCGACTATAATTTCATCAGCCGCCCTGAGTTCGAGCAGCGCATCCGCGACGCTGCCTTCCTGGAATGGGCCGACGTGTTCGGCAACTACTACGGGACCGCGGCCGCCGACGTCGACGAGATGCTCGCCGCCGGGCAGGATGTGGTGCTGGTCATCGACGTCCAGGGGGCGCGGCAGGTGCGCGGCCGTGGGGTCGACCACACCGCCATTTTCGTCCTGCCGCCATCGTTCCAGGTGCTGGAGCAGCGCCTCCGGGGGCGCAGCAAGGACACCGAGGAGCAGATGCAGCGCCGGCTCGATACGGCACGCGGCGAGGCGTCGAGTTACGCCGACTACGATTACGTGGTCGTCAACGACGACCTCGAATCGACCGTCACGCGGCTTCAGGAGATCATCGCGGCCGAGCGATCGCGCATGCATCGGATGAAGCCCGCGGCCGAAGCCATCATCAGGACGTTCCGCTCATGAACCCTTACCGCTGGAGCCCGCCATGTCGCTGATCGTGCTCGGGGTGTGCGGCGGCATCGGCGCCTACAAGGCGGTGGAAGTCGCCCGCGGCTTGCAGAAGGGCGGCCATGAGGTCGCGGTCGTGATGACTCGGTCCGCCCGCCGCTTCGTCGGCCCGGTGACCTTCGAGGCCATCACCCGCCGAGCGGTCGTTCTCGACCAATGGAAACCCGGCGCCAATGCGGACATCGAGCACATCGCCCTGGCTTCGTCGGCGAGCCTACTCATCGTCGCCCCCGCCACGGCGAACATCATCGGCAAGTTCGCGCACGGCATCGCCGACGACTTCCTCACATCGCTCTACCTGGCGACGGCGGCGCCGGTGCTGCTGGCGCCGGCGATGAACACCAACATGTTTGCGCACCCTGCCGTGAGGGCCAATCTCGACACGCTGGCCGCGCGAGGCGTCCGCCTGGTCGATCCCGGGGACGGCTATCTGGCCTGCGGCTGGATCGGCAAGGGGCGCCTCGCCGAGCCTGCCGACGTCGTCGCGGCCGCCCAGCAGATGCTCGGCCCGCAGGGCACGCTCGCGGGGCTTCGGGTGCTGGTGACGGCCGGGCCGACGATGGAGGACATCGACCCGGTGCGCTTCATCGGCAATCGATCCAGCGGGCGCATGGGGTACGCCGTGGCGGCGGAGGCCTCACGACGCGGCGCTCGGGTCGTGCTCGTGTCCGGACCGACGCAGATCCAGCCGCCCTCCGTCGCGGACCTTGTGCGCGTGCGAAGCGCCGCTGACATGCACGGCGCGGTTCTGGCGCGTGCGTCGGACATGGACGTCATCATCATGGCGGCCGCGGTCGCCGATTACACCGTCGAGGCCGACGCTCGAAAGATCGCCAAGCAGGACGGCCCGCTCGTCCTGACCCTGAACCGCACCAGGGATATTCTTAGCAATCTCGGGCGCCTGCCGTCGCGCCGGGCCGAGCGCCGGCCGATTCTCGTCGGCTTTGCCGCCGAAACGCATGATGTGCTGTCGCATGCTCGGGCCAAGCTCGAGCGCAAGGGGGTTGACCTGATCGTCGCCAACGACGTGTCAACACCTGGCGCGGGGTTCGAGGCGACGACCAACGCCGCTTTTCTCGTGACGGCCGACGGGGTCGAGGACGTGCCCCTGCAGGACAAATCCGCGGTGGCGGCGCGGATTCTCGACGCGGTCGAGCGTCTGGTGGCCAGCCGACGCGTCCAGCCGTCCTCGCCGGCGGGGTCCTGACCGCCATGTCACGCGACCTGGCCGAGCACCTCCGCTTCTTCGAGCAACTGGGTGTCAGCGGCATCAGTGCCGATCCACTCTGGCGCCGACGGGCACTGCCCTCGGCGCGAGAGAGCGTGGCACCCGTCGCTGGTGACCCGGCGCTCGATCCCCGCGAGGATGCCGAGGCCGTGCTGGCGCGCCTGCAGGCTGAGATCGGTCCCGCCTGCGATCGGTGCAAGCTGCACACCATGGGTCGGACGCACGTCGTGTTCGGCGTGGGGCATCCCACGGCCGACCTCATGTTCGTCGGTGAGGCCCCGGGGGCCGACGAAGACGCGCAAGGGGAGCCGTTCGTCGGTCGAGCGGGTCAGCTGCTCACGCGCATCATCGAGGCCATCGGCTTGACGCGCGGGGATGTCTACATCGCCAACGTCATCAAGTGCCGGCCACCGGGAAATCGCAATCCCGAGCCCGACGAAGTCGCCTCCTGCGAGCCGTTCCTCTTTCGACAGATCGATGCGATCCGGCCGAAGGTCATCGTGGCGCTGGGTAAGTTTGCCGCGCAGTCGCTCATCGGGACCGCCGATCCCATCACACGACTCCGAGGCCGGGTGTATCAGTTTCGCGGCGCCTCACTGATCCCGACGTACCATCCGGCCTACCTGCTTCGGAACCCCGCGGCCAAGCGCGACGTGTGGGAGGACATGAAGAAGGTACGGGCGATGTTGCACGGCGCCGAGTAGGACCGCCGTGCCAGGAGCGGGTCGCGTCAGGCCGCACGACCAGACTGAGCGCCGTGTCGCGGTCGCCCTGCCGGTGCCCGCACTGGGCCTGCTGACATATCGGGTTCCCTCAGGCGTTCCGGTCCCTGCCACTGGTGTCCGCGTGGTCGTGCCGCTCGGCCGACGGACCCTCACAGGAGTCGTGATGGGAGAGGCGGCGCCGCCGGACGCCGCCGTCACCCTCCGAGACCTCATCGAGATTCTCGACGAGGAGCCGTTCCTGCCGGCCGATGTGTGTGAGCTCGCTGCCTGGGTCGCCGACTATTACGTCGCCGGACCGGGCGCGTCGTTGGCGGTTGCGATGCCGCCGAACGCCCTGTCGGCGCGCCGGGACATGTTTCGGACCGTGCGAACAGTCGCGCTCACCGCACAAGGCCAGGATGTGGCCGACCAGATCGCGGTCGGTCCGCGGTGCTCGCCAACCGACGCCCCACGAGGCTTGGGCACGCGGCAGCGGGAGGCGCTGGCCACGCTCAGGGGCCTGCCCGGCGGCCTGCCCGTGTCGGAGCTGGCGGCTCTTGGTGTGTCGTCGAGCGTGATCAGTCGGCTGCAGGCCCTTGGCCTGGTGCACGTGGGCCGCGATCGGGTCGAGCGGGATCCGTTCGCCACCGGGACGGCGACGCTCGTGGCTGTCGACGCGCGGCCGCCCCGACTGACCGACGAGCAGGCACACGTCGTCGCGACGCTGACCGCGAAGGTGACGGCCGGCGGGTTCCAGATTGCGCTGCTGCACGGCGTGACGGGCAGCGGCAAGACGGAGGTCTACTGCGCGCTGTCGGAAGAGGTTCGACGCGCGGGTCGCGGCGTGTTGGTGCTCGTCCCCGAGATTGGCTTGACGCCGGCGGCGGCCACGCTGTTTCGAGCCCGGTTCGGATCTCGAGTCGCCATTCAGCACAGCGGGCTGTCCGACGGCGAGCGGCACGACCAGTGGCATCGCATCAGACGCGGGGATGTGGATGTCGTCGTCGGAACGCGATCGGCGGTGTTTGCGCCAATCGACCACCTCGGCCTGATCGTCGTGGACGAAGAACACGACGGGTCGTACAAGCAGGAAGAGACGCCACGGTATCACGGACGCGACGTCGCGGTGATGCGTGGCAAGCTGACGGGCGCGCTCGTGGTGCTGGGATCGGCGACGCCCTCGATGGAGTCGTACTACAACACGCGCCTGGATCGCTACGCGCTGGTGAGGCTGACGCGCCGGGTCGCTGACCGTCCGCTGGCGGCCGTGCGAGTGGTGAACATGCGGGAGGAGTACGCGGCGGCCGGATCCGAAGTGGTCGTGTCGCGAGCGCTTGCCGATGCCATGCGAGACCGGCTGGACCGGGGCGATCAGGTGCTGGTGCTGCTCAACCGGCGCGGTTACGCCACCTCCGTGTTCTGCCGGCAGTGCGGCGGCACCATGGAGTGTCCCAATTGCAGCGTGTCGCTGACGGTCCACACGGGCCGCACGTGGCGCGCCAGGTGCCATTACTGTAGCTTCTCGCGCCTCGTGCCTCGCCAATGTGTCGTGTGTGCGGCGCCGTATCTGGAGCATGTGGGCATCGGCACCGAGCGCGTCGAGGCCGAAATCGCCGCGCTGCTGCCTGGCGCGCGCCTCGGGCGGGTCGACCGCGACAACATCCGCCGCCGAGGCAGCCTCACGGAGCTGCTCTCACGCTTCGCCAGTCGCGAGATCGATGTGCTGGTCGGCACGCAGATGATTGCCAAGGGTCACGATTTCCCGCACGTTACCCTGGTCGGCGTCATTTCCGCCGACGTCGGGCTGGGGCTGGCCGACTTTCGCGCCGCGGAGCGCACCTTCCAGCTGCTGACGCAGGTGTCAGGGCGCGCCGGTCGTGGTGAACGCGCCGGCGAGGCGATCATCCAGACGCTCTTTCCCGACCACTACAGCATCACGCTCGCCACGACGCAGGACTACCCGGCGTTTTTCGATCGTGAGCTTCAGTTTCGGCAGGCCATGCGCTACCCGCCGACCACGGCGATGGTCAACGTCGTGGTCCGCCATCGGTCCGCGCGTGCGGCGCTCGACGCCGCGACAGACCTCGCGGAGAAGGTGGCACGACACGAACATGCCAAACACTTCAGAGTCCTGGGGCCCGCTCCGGCGCCGCTCACGCGGCTGCGCGGGGAGCACCGCGCCCAGTTCTTCCTGAAAGGGAGATCGCGGAAGTCGATGCGGCTGGCGCTCGTTGCTGCGCTGCGAGACGTCCCCGACCTGGCCCGGCGCCTGGCCATCGACGTCGACCCGCTCAGCGTGCTTTGAGCACACGAGGCCTGGCGCCGGGCGATCGGGAAGCGCCCGGCGCGAGTAGCTGACGAGGCCCTGCCTGAGACCGCCAAGCATGTGACGGAATCAGGGCCTCGTGAGCCATGATGTTGTCTTGCCCCGCCTCCGGCGGGGCAGTCGTCTTGACGGAGAAACTTGACTCATCTGGTCAACATTCGGGGCCGTCAGGGCTCCTAGGACCCGCCAGTCACGAAAGGCTCGATCGGCGCCGGCGTGAAACAAAGGATCAACATCGCAAGGCCCACGCCGGCGAGCACCAGGCGCGAGCCGTCGAGCCGGTCCTCGTCGTTCAAAGTGGGCGGGTGATGTGGCCCCATGACCATCAGCATCGCGACCATGAGAATCGACCAGGCGATCCAGCTGGTGGACACCAGAGTGAGCCCGATGGCCACGACCATCATCGCGAGCGTGACCCACACCGAGCGACGGCCCAGCACGGCATACGCCACGTGGCCGCCGTCCAATTGCCCGATGGGGAAGAGATTCAACGCCGTCATGAGCAGCCCGAACCAGGCGGCAAATCCCATCGGGTGCAGGTTGACCGACGTCCCTTCATCGAGCGTCCCCCACACGAGCCAGGAGGCGGCGCGGAAGAGCAGGGGCTCGCCGAGTTCGAAGCCCGTGAAGTCTTGGGGGACGCGCTCGACCACCGACAGCATGAGGCCGAAAAACAGCGCGGGGAGAGCGATCAGAAACCCCGCGATTGGTCCGGCGAGTCCGATGTCGAATAGCGCCGTCGTCGAGGGAATACGTTGCCGAATCCGGATCACGGCGCCCACCGTGCCCGTCAGGGGCAAGGGCGCCGGCAGGAAGTAGGGCAGGGTGGCATCCACTCTGTAGTATCGGCACGCGAGGTAATGCCCCATTTCGTGGCAGCCAAGAATCGCGAGGATGGTGGCGCTGTACCAGAGCCCGGTCAGGTAGACAAACGGGTCGGCGAAGTCGGGCAGCGCGATCACTTCCGCGTTGAACCCCAGCCGAAAGCCGTGGTAGTGCAGGACGCCGACAAGGGTCGTCATGATTCCCGTCAGCACCAGCAGCAGGACATGGAGCCACACGCGATCGCGCGGTCGTGGCGGAGGGGGCTCGGATAAGGAGAAGTCGCCCGATTCCGAGGGCAGCCTGTCGAGCGACTCGTGCACAGGACTATCCGATGTTCTGGAGCTCTTTGCCCGGCTTGAATCTGATGGTACGGCCGGGGGGAATTCGCACTTCTTTTCCCGTTCGGGGGTTTCTGCCGATGCCGCGCTTGCGGGGCTTGACCTGGAACACGCCGAAGCCCCTCAACTCGATGCGTTCGCCGCGCCGCATCGAATGCCGCATGGCTTCGAAGACCGCCTCCACGGCCAGTTCAGCCTTGACCTTGGTAATGTCCGCGACGCGGGAGACTTCGTTGACGATGTCGACCTTGATCATGCAGTCTCGAGGACCCCTGGTGCCCTAACTATCTTATTTCTAGCAACTTACGCTGTCAAACCGGCAAGTCGCTGGGCTGCAGGCACTTATCGGCGCGGCGCGCGTGCAGCTCCAGGGCCTCGTGCCCCCAAGCCCTTGAGTGCCGGTAAGATAGGGCGAACTTCCGTGTCGATCAAGCCGCTGCCATCGGTCGTGCTCGTCGGCCGTCCCAACGTCGGGAAATCGACGTTGTTCAACCGACTCTTGGGCACCCGGCGGGCCATCGTGACCGCCATCCCGGGGACGACGCGTGATGTGCTGACCCATACGGTCCGCAGCGGCGACCAGACGTTCGATTTGACCGACACCGGGGGAATGTTTGGTGCCACGAGCGACGCGCTCCACCGGGAGGTCGTCGCGCGGGGCCAGCGCGCCATCGCCTCCGCCGACCTCGTCGTGTTCGTCGTCGATGGGCGCGAAGGGCTCGTGCCCGGGGATCAGGAGATCGCGCAGGTCGTGCGGGGTCAGGACGTCCCCGTGATTCTCGCCGTGAACAAGACCGACGATCGCCGCGCACGCGCGGGGGCGCTCGAGCTGTTCCAACTGGGCTTTGATCCGATCGTGGAGCTCAGCGCAGAACACGGGCAGGGCGTGGGAGACCTGACTGAAGAGATCCTCGCCCGCCTTCCGGCGACGAGTCGGCGGACGCGCGTGGATCCGGCGTCGGCCGCCGGTGAAGGCGGGGAGCCGTCGACGGGCTCATCGCCCGGGGCCGAAACGGCGGTGGTCATCGTGGGCCGACCCAACTCGGGCAAGTCCTCGCTCGTCAACCGCCTGCTGCGGGAGGAGCGCATGATCGTGTCCGACGAGCCTGGCACGACGCGGGATCCAGTGGATACCGTGATGAAATGGCACCGGCGACAGTTTCGCATCGTCGATACCGCGGGGATTCGGCGCCCGGGTCGCGTCGCGTCCAGCGGTCCTGTGGAAGCGGTGAGCGTGCTGCTCGCGCGGCGCGCGATCGAGCAAGCCGATGTCGTCGTGCTCGTCATCGACGCAAGCGTCGGGGCCACCGAGCAGGACGCGGCGATCGCCGGCGCCGCGCAGAAGGCCGGACGCGGCATCATCATCGCGGCCAACAAGTGGGACTTGATGAAGAGCGCGGGGCCGGATGAGTACAAACGTGTCGACGACCAGGTGCGAGGCGCGCTCAAGTTCGTGGAATACGCCCCCATCCTTCACCTCTCGGCAAAGTCCGGCGAACGTACTGGCAAGCTGCTCGAGATGATCGACAAGGTCACCGCCGCCCGGCGTGTCCGTGTGCCCACCGCTGAGCTGAACCGGTTCATCGAACAAGTGACGAGCGCGCATCGGCCGGTGAGCCCCGGCCATCGGCACGTCAGGGTGCTCTATGCGGCGCAGACCGGCGTGGCGCCGCCGACCTTCGTGCTCTTCACCAACGTGGCCACCAAGTTCCACTTTTCCTACGAACGGTTCTTGGAGAACCGACTGCGTGAGCGGTACGGATTCGTGGGCACGCCGTTGAGAATCACGGTGCGAAAGCGCGCGCGCCGGCAGGGAGATGCGCAAAAACACTGAATGATCTGCGTGATATACTTTTTCGAGCTGGTCGTGTGCTGATGCCATCGCCCAAGCGCGAGATGTTTCGGTCGCCTGACGTCTGCGAGATGGCAGAGATTCAGCCGTTCGTGCTGCGGTCGTGGGAGGCGGAGTTTCCCGGGTTGGGTGAGCCCGTCGGCGGCGGCAACGGTCGGCTGTATCGGCGGACGGATGTCGAACTGGTCTTCAAGATCAAGCAACTGGTCTTCGGTGAAGGCCTGACCTTGGCAGGCGCCCGGCGGCGCCTCGAAGAAGCGGAGGCAGGGCCGTCGATGGCGGCCGTCGCGGTCGACGACGCCTTGGGCGGTCTCGCGCGGACGCGTCTGCGTCGACTACGAACGGGGCTCGAGGGGATTCTGGCGTTGCTCAGCCGGCGCCCCGAGTACGGAGTTTCCGACCTGCAGCTCGTGACGCCGCGGGCCGCCGAGCGGGGGGCGCGCCGAGGCACGCGAGCGGCTGGAGCGAGGCACGACGTTAAGGGCAAGCGGCCCGTGTCAAAGCCCCGTCGTGCATCGTGAGGCGTGTGGACGCGGGCTCACGATCACGCGTCACGTTCGGGATGTAGCGCAGCCTGGTAGCGCACTTGACTGGGGGTCAAGGGGCCGTGGGTTCGAATCCCGCCATCCCGACCAATCATTGCAATGACTTACGGCGTGGGCCTCACCGCTCACGCCGTTCGTGTTTTGCGACGAGATTGCCGAGGCCTCGCGTCGAGGACGCGGGGGCTGGGAGTCCTGTGGCCGTGCGGCGCTTTGATGCGAAACCGCGCCGCGGGGCTCTGCAGGAGTTCGGGACCGTTTCCCGCACACGCCGTCCTCCCGAGAAACTACCCCGTTTGGCGGGACAGTTTCTGACGCGAGGTGTCCCGGGCCCGCCCGGGTGCGCCGCTCGCAAGGTATCCGGGGTTCCGACCGAGGACGCCAGACCACGAGAAACCGCGAACTGATACGATAGTGCGAGATGCGGCGGGAGGCTGTGGTCACGGGGCCGTGGGTTCGAATCCCCGCCATCCTGGCCAATTCTCGATCGCTCAGGCGCCCTGGACCGTTCTGATCCCGGGGCCGCGTCCATCACCAACATCCACGCATATGAACAAGAACGGAGTCGTCGCGGTCGTCGTCGTTGTCGCAGCCGTCATCCTCATCGGCCTGTGGGCCATGCGCAGCGGCGATCGGGTTCCACTCGGCGCCAACTGCACGGCGCCCCCGAGCGTGCCCACCGGCACGTCCATCACCAAGGCTGGCGATGTCGCGACGCTGCATTGGGCGGCCGGTCCCCTCGAGGACGCCGTGACCACCTACATCATCGAGGCCGGCAGTGAGCCCGGGGCCAACAATCAGGGAACGTTCGTCGCCCCGGGAACGGCCACCTCGTTTCAACGCCAGGCGCCTGCGGGCACGTACTACGTGCACATGTTCGCGCGCAACGCCTGCGGCACCAGC
Organism: Acidobacteriota bacterium; assembly: GCA_052389315.1. GTDB lineage: Bacteria > Acidobacteriota > Vicinamibacteria > Vicinamibacterales > UBA2999 > JACCSI01. The sequence continues at coordinate 21,858 of JBQTIE010000232.1, read as the reverse complement.
GCGCCCACCGAAAACATCGTCGTCAGCATTCCCTGAGTTCCGCGACCGGGTGCTGTGGGTCGCGTCTCAGTCGCACTCCGGCTCGGTGTGATCCTGGCGGCCGCGACCGCGGCGCTGGCGCCTTGGCCGGAGGCGCGCGTCGAGTCGTATTACGCCCAAGGACTGTACCCCGCGGTGCAGACTCGCGTGACGTCCTGGTCCAACACCACCGGCGTGTCGTTGTTCGATCCGCTCGTCGGCCTGATCGTCGTCGGGCTCGCCGTTGCGTGGGTTCGGTGGCTGCGCGCGTCGTTGAGTCGCCGCACGCCCTGGCCGCTTCTCAGGGGCGCTTCGACCACGGCGGTGGTCGCTGCCGTGGTGTACCTGTGGTTCCAGATTGTCTGGGGCTTGAATTACGCACGCCCGGCGCTGCAGGAGGCGATTGGGTATGACGAGTCGCGCGTGACCGGTGAGGCGTTGCATGCGCTGGCGGATCGGGCGGTTCGCGAAGTCAATCGTCTGTACACCCCGGCCCATGCTCTCGGATTTCCGCAACCCTCGGAAGTGCCGCCGGCGCTGGTCCGCGCCTTGTGGGACGTCGAGCGACAGCTGGGACGGCCGACACCGACGACGCCAGGACGCCCGAAGCGTACCGGGCTCGCTCCGTTCTTTCGAGCCGCCGGCGTGGACGGGATGCATGCGCCCTTTCTCCTCGAGACGCTGATCAATCCGGACCTGACCCCCGTCGAGCGGCCGGCGGTGCTGGCGCACGAGTGGGCGCACCTGGCGGGCTACGCGCCGGAGAGCGACGCGAGCTTCGTCGGGCTGGTCGTCGCCGCCAGGGCAGACAACGCCTCCCGCTACAGCGCGTGGCTCGCGTTGTTGCACGAGACGGTGACAGAGCTTCCATCGGCCCAGCAGCGCGGGCTCCTGGCAAGGCTCGGCCCCGGGCCCCAGTCGGACCGCGCCGCGATCGCCGCTCGCCTGCAATCGCGGATTGAGATCGTGAGCCAGGCCAGCTGGCGCACCTACGATCAGTACTTGAAAGCACAAGGGGTGAGCGAGGGGATCCGCAGCTACAGTCGTGTCGTGCAGTTGATGCTGGGCTCCGGAGCCATGGACCCCGGGTGGCAGCCGCCCGGCGCGCAGCCATGATCACCCGCGTCCTGCGCATCGATGCCGGGGCAATCGGGTCACGCGAGGTGGCGGCCGCCGCCGATGCGCTGGCGCGCGGCGAGCTGGTCGCCTTCCCGACCGAGACCGTGTATGGCCTCGGCGCTCATGCGATGGACGAGTGGGCCGTGTCGCGTCTCTTCGAGGTGAAGGGACGCCCAGCGAACGACCCGCTCATCGTGCACGTCGCCGAGGTCTCGGCTTTGGCGGACCTCGCCGAGACGGTCCCGCCGAGTATAGACGCGCTGTCTCATCGCTTCTGGCCAGGTGCGCTGACGCTGATTCTGTTCAAGCGGAGTAGCGTCCCCGACCTGGTCACGGCGGGTCGGCCGACCGTCGCCGTCCGGGTTCCGGCCCACCCGATCGCACAGGCCATCCTGCGACACGCACGCGTTCCGGTGGCGGCGCCGAGCGCCAACACGTACTCCCGCCCCAGCCCCACGACGGCCGCACACGTGCTGTCCGATCTGGACGGACGCATCGAGCTCGTGGTCGATGGTGGCGCGACCGCGATCGGGCTCGAATCCACGATCCTCGATCTGACGGTGAACCCGCCGCTCGTGCGGCGTCCCGGCGCCATCACGCTCGAACAGATCCGCGCGATCCTGCCCGCCGCCGAATCGCTGAATCAAGTGCTGACGGGCACCGCGGCACATCCAGCCCCAGGGCAATCGCTCCGCCACTACGCGCCTCGCGCACGGGTGACGGTGTTCGTCGGGGAATGCGCGCCCGTCGTCGCACGCGTGGCGCAGGAGGCGCGGACGGCGGCTGCCCGAGGCGAGAAGGTCGGCGTGCTCGCCCCACAGGAGGACCTGCTGGCGCTGGCGCCGATGCTGGCCCCGCTCGCGTCGGTCGGGCGCGTCGTGACGGCTCGTGCCGGCGCGCGCCGCGAGCCGGACGATGTGGCGCGCGAGCTGTTCGCGGCGCTGCGTGCGCTCGACGAACAGCGCGTCGATGTCATTCTCGCGGTCGCCATGCCGCCGGCGGGGATTGCGACGGCGATTGTCGATCGGCTGAGTCGCGCGGCGGAAGGCCGTGTCGTTGACGTGGGCGGCGTGCGGCGGGGATAGTCGATGACGAGCACGTGAACGGCGAGCCGCTCAGCGATCCCACCCACTCCACTCGAGCCGGTGGCGACGGCGCGTGTCGCGCAGCGTGCCCGGGTATACTCCGGCCTGGCGCGCCCGTTCGCCGGCCTCCAGCAGGGCGGCGCTGAACCCAGTGACGAAACCCGTCAGGTCTCGCAGAAACGACGCGCACGACGGATCCGCGCCGGTGAGAGTCGGCGTCCGATCGCGAATGGTGAACCAGTCGCGCTGCTGATCGCCTGGATACGGGGCGACCGGGCACGATCGGACAAACTTCGCCCACTGGCCATCGACCTGATCGGCACGCTGTGACAGCGCCTGCATCGCGCGCTCGAACTCCTTCGCGCCTTCTCGGCGCAGCTCGTCAGCGGCAGAAAACGTCGCGCCGGCGACGAGCGGCGCCGCGGGGGAGCGGGTGAGCGGAGGGGACGGCGCCGTGCTCGACGCGCCGGCGATCAGCGACACTGCGTGTCTGGCTGCGACCGCAAACCCGATGGCCTCCGCACCGCGCGCGACCTTGAGCGTCGCGATGCCGATGACGCGGCCGTCCCTGGCCAGCAAGGGTCCACCGCTGTTACCGGGATTGATGGCCGCGTCGGTCTGAATGAGCTCGACGCCGCCCAGCTCACGGATGGCGCTCACGATGCCCCGCGTGACGGTGTTCTGCAGTCCCAGCGGAGAGCCGATGGCGAGCACCTCCTGCCCGGGCCTCACCTCGCGATCCGCATCCAGCGAGAGAGGGTGCGAGGCGAGCGGGGCCGAGATCCGGATGACCGCGAGATCCACCGACGAGGCCGTCTTCTCAACCCGCGCCTGGGACGTCTGCCCGTTCGTCATCCGCACCGTCACCCACGCGTGGCCGCCCACGACGTGGGCGTTGGTGAGGATGAGGTCTCCCCCGGCGAAGAATCCGGTTCCTCGGCTCGCCGGTGTCTCGATGGCGACGACGGCATCAGCGGCCGCCGCGATCATGTCCTCGAGCGACGATGCCGGTGCGGCCGCTGGCGGCGTGCCGTTGCCCGAAGGCTGGGACGCCGAGACAGGTGACGCCGGCGACCGGGTCGCCGGTTCGCTCACGCTCCGGTGGGCGAGAACCGGAGGATCAGCCGTCGATCTGGCGGGTCTGGGTTCACGGTCGCCGTCGGTTGCCGGCTCGACGCCGATGAGATCCGGCGACGGCGATTGCGACTGGCCTGCGCGAGGCGAGGTGGACGACGGCGTCAAGAGAGCCCCGACGCCGACGCCGGCGACGAGCAGCAGGCCGCCCCACAAGAGCCGCTTCTGGCCAGTCCGGGGCGCCGCGGCTTCCACTGTGGTGACCGGGGCCGGCTCGCCGCAGCGACACGCGCCTACTCGGGTCGGCACGAGGCGCCCGCACCTCGTGCAGGTCCACGTGGGTCGTGATGGTGTCTGCATCGCGTGCGCGTTGGCAACGCCTCCTGCCGGGTTATCGGCGGAGCTGGCGGGGAGCGCCAGCAGCCTGCCGGGCTACCGTTGAGGCAATTCCCAGCAATGACGCGCAGGCGCCTTCCTTCGTCGCGAGAGAAGGATGAGCTGCGCGGGCCAACCCGCCTACCGCGGTTGACGCGCCGGCTCGAGCTCGAGCGGCAGGACCAGCGTGGCTTCGGCGCCTTGGCCATCTGGTCGGTTGTCGAGCGACAGAGACCCCCCGTGCGCGTCGGCAATCTGACGGCACAACACGAGGCCGATGCCCGTCCCGCCGGGCTTGGTCGTGAAGAAGGGCACGAAGAGGTTCGCGGTATTGGAGAGCCCGGGGCCCTCGTCTCTGACCCAGACCTCCACGGACTGCCGGGTGCGCCGCCATCCAACGGCGACGCCGGCGCCGCCGGCTTCGAGACAGGCGTCGGCGGCGTTATGCAGCAGGTTGATGAGTAGTTGCTCGATCTGATCGGCATCGAGCTCGACGGTGACATCCGGGCCCACCGATACGCGCACCGGCACTCGCACCTCGAGGCCTGCGACGCGCGCGATGAGGGGACCAAGCGAGACGGGCGCCAGTGAAGGAGCGGGGAGCCGCGCGAGCCTGGCATAGGCGGCGGTGAAGCGGGAGAGCGACTCGGTCCTCGACGCGATCACCTGCAGGCCGCGCCGCATGTCGTCGCGCCAGTCGGGAGGGGTCGGGTCGCGACGGACCAGCGCCTCGAGGCTGCCGGCGATCGACTTGATCGGACCGAGCGAGTTCCCCAACTCGTGGCCAATCACGCGAATCAGCCGTTGCCAGGCCTCGCGTTCCTGTTCGCGGAGCGGGCGGCTCACGTCCGACAGGACGAGCAGGTCGTGGGGGAGCCCACCCAGGCGGAACGTGGTGCGGCGAATCTCCCACCGACCGGTCTCGCCGCCAGGCCCCGTCAGATCAACCAGGCGGCGGCCGTCGCTGATCCAGCCCGTGACGCCGAGCTCGCTGGCAGTCCGTCCCAGCACCTGCGCCGACGTGCGCCCGAGCAACCGTTCGCCAGTTCGGTTGACAAGACGTAACCGCCTGGCCGGGTCGAACGCGACGACCGCTACCTCGACCTGTTCCATCACCTTCTGCAGGAGCGCGGTGGCTTCCACGGCGCCGAGGCGCTGCTCGTGCAGTGTCGCGGCGAGGGCATTGACCTCGATCAGCACGCCACCCAGCGGATCGGCAGGGTCGGTGGGGCGCCCTCGAATGGAGAAGTCGTCTTCGCGAAGGGCCGCCAGGAGGTTCGCGATCGTCTGCAGCGGCCGCCCCACATGGCTGCGCACGGCAGCGGCAAAGCCGACCAGGCTCCCGACGACAACGAGAGTCAGCGTCCATTGGACGCGCGGGGCGTACTCACCGCTCCAGAGGATCGCGAGCGTGATCGCGGCGCCAGGCAGGCCCGCGCCGAGCGCCAGCAGCAGCGCCTGCTGGTCGTGGGTGAGCTTGGCCATGGAAGGGTTCGACCGCGGCGGCGCGGCCGCTGGTGGGGTCAGGACTTGTAACGCTCGAGCCGACGATACAACGCGCTTCGCGACAATCCGAGCGCACGCGCGGCATGGCTCACGTTGCCGTAACGCGCCATGGCCTTGCGCACGAGGAACGCCTCCACTTCCTCGAGGCTCATGTCCTCGAGACGCGCTCCGCCCGCCGAGTCCACGCGGATCCCCAGGTCGGAGGCCCGAATCGTGGCCCCATGAGCCATGAGGACCGCGCGCTCGATGGCGTGCTCGAGCTCCCGGACGTTGCCGGGCCACCGGTGCTCGAGCAGGGCATGCATGGCCGACGGATCGAACCCCGAGAGGTGCTTCCGGTACCGCTGTGCGTGCTGGCGCAAGAAATGACGTGCGAGCAGAGGGATGTCCTCACGGCGATCTCGGAGCGGCGGGAGCGGGACCTCGATGGTGTTCAGGCGGAAGAGCAAGTCCTGTCGGAACCGCCCCGCCGCGACCTCCGCGTCGAGCGCGGCGTTGGTGGCCGACACCAGACGCACGTTGATCTTGCGCGTCTTCGACGACCCGAGGCGCTCGAACTCTCCAGTCTCGATGACGCGCAGCAGCTTGGCTTGTTGGCTCAACGGGACGTTGGCGATCTCGTCGAGGAAGAGCGTGCTGCCATCGGCGAGCTCGAAGCGGCCGACGCGATCAGCCTTGGCGTCGGTGAACGCACCTCTGACATGTCCGAAAAGCTCCGACTCGAACACCCCCTCGGCCATCCCGCCCGCGTTGACGGTGACCATCGGGCGGCCCGCGCGAGGGGAGACCGCGTGCAGGGCCTGCGCGACCAACCCCTTTCCGGTCCCGTTCTCGCCGGTGATGAGGACGTTGGCGTCCGACGGACCGACGCGCGCAATCACGTCCAGGACGGGACGCATCGCCGCCGACTCAGCCAACAACGGCGAGTTTCCATCGACGGTCAGCGCGCGGTTGGCGGCTTCGAGCTGCCGGCCGCGGCGAAGCGCGCGCCCGAGCTCGGTCTGCGTCCGCAGGATCGAGAGAAGGCGCTCGTTGTCCCATGGCTTCTGAATGAAGTCCCGCGCCCCTCGCCGCATCGTCTCCACGGCCACCTGCACCGAGCCCCATGCCGTCATGATGACCACCGGCAGCCACTCGTCGGCCGCGTGAATCCGTTGGAGCAGGTCGAGGCCCTCCTGACCGGACGTCGTGTCCCGCGTGTAGTTCAGATCCATCAGGACGACGTCATAGTCCCGCGCCTCGAGCGCCCGCATCAGTTGCTGGGGTGAGGAGGCGGTGTCCACGGTGTAGCCTTCGGGCTTGAGCAGCAGGCGGAGCGCTTCGAGCACGTCGGGTTGGTCATCGCCGATGAGGATCCGTGGCGTCACGTGCGCGCGTGTGTCGCTCACATCGGTCTCAGATAGGTCGATCATCCTCGATGCCGCAGGTCAGTCGTCCGCGAGTCGCTGTCGCGCACGCTCCGGTCCGTCTGGCGTGGCGCCGTCGTTCCGGACCTGTCGGCGGGAGCCGCGGTTGGCGCCGCCAACGGTGCCCGGCGGGCTCAGGGGTTCGCGATCCACCCGTCCTTGAGCGTGATGATTCGTCGTCCGTACGAGGCGTTGACCTCGGAGTGCGTCACTTGCACGATCGTCGTTCCCGCGTCGTTGAGGCGCTTGAACAGCTCCATGATCTCACGCCCTTGATCGGAGTGCAGGTTGCCCGTGGGCTCGTCGGCCAGAATGAGCGTGGGCTTGGCCACCACCGCCCGGGCGATGGCCACCAGCTGCTGTTGGCCGCCCGACAACTGGGTAGGGTAGAGGTCCTTCTTACCGACGATGTTGAAGCGGTCCAGGATGTCCGCGACCATCCCCTGGCGATCGGACTTCTTGACGTCCCGATACGAGAGGGGCAGGTCGATGTTCTCGTACACAGTCAGGTTATCGAGCAGGTGGTAGCTCTGGAAGACGAAGCCGACGTGCTGCTTCTGGAGCCGCATCCGATCCTTGGCGGCCAACTGGTGAATGGGCTCGCCGAACAGCGAGTACTCGCCGGTCCACGCGCTGTCGTGCATGCCCAGGATGTGGAGCAACGTGCTCTTGCCCGCCCCGGACGGACCCATGATTGACACGAACTCGCCTTCGGCGATCTCCGCGGTGATCCGTCGCAGGACGAAGGTCTGCGACAGTCCGTGGCGGTAGCTCTTCTCGACGTTTCGCAGCGTGATCATGACGGCGATCGACGGTTACCGGGGACACGCCGACGACGCCTGGCGAGTGTCGCCACTGGGCCAGCGCGCCGTTCGGCGCCGGTACAAACCGTTCAGACGACGGCGACGCTCTCCTCGACGATGCGACCGTCGAACAGATGCACGGTCCGGTCTGCATGAGCCGCGTAGCGCGGATCGTGGGTGACCATGCAGATCGTGGCCCCCTGCCGGTGCAGCTCGCGCAGCAAGTCCATGACGGCCTCCCCGTTCTTCGAGTCGAGGTTGCCCGTGGGCTCGTCGGCGAGGAGGATGGACGGCTGACCAGCGACCGCGCGGGCGACGGCCACCCGCTGCTGCTGGCCGCCCGAGAGTTGCGAGGGCAGGTGCTTGGAACGATGGGCCATCCCCACGCGCTCGAGAGCCGCGTTGGCTCGCTCGCGCCGCTCTCCCGACTTCAAACCGCGATAGATCAGGGGCAGCTCGACGTTCTCAAACACCGTGAGGTCGCCGATGAGGTTGAAGCTCTGGAAGATGAATCCAATCTCGCGGTTCCGTACACGCGCGCGCTCCGAGAGCGACAGGTTGGCGACATGGTTGCCGTTCAGGAGATACGTGCCGTCGGTGGGCGTGTCCAGCAGACCCAGGATGGCCAGCAGGGTGGACTTGCCGCAGCCGGACGGCCCAGCGATCGCGACATACTCGCCTTGCTGGATCTCGAGGTGGATACCTGCCAGTGCATGGGTCTCCACCTCGTCGGTGTAGAACACCTTCTTGATGGTATCCAGGCGAATGAGCGGTTGCGCTGAAGCGTTCATCTGATGTCCCCCTTGGCCGTTATCGCAAGCGAACGCGTTCGAATTGATCCCACGCCGACATGTCCGACAGAACCACCTGGTCGCCCTCGGCCAGGCCTGCCAGGACTTCAATGGTGTTCACCGAGCTTCGTCCCAACTGCACCTGAATGCGTCCCGCCTCACCCGAGGCCGGGTCCACCCTGAAAAGCCCCACGGTGCTCTGCTCCTGGCCGAAGGCCGGGCGGCCCACGAAGAGAATGTTGTCGAGCCGCTCGAGCTCGATCGTGCCATCCACGCTCAAATCAGGCCGGGCACCTCGCGGCAGCTCTCCGACGAGCTCGACATCGACGGTGACCGTCCCCTGCTGCGCCGCCGGATCGATCCGAATCACCTTGCCGTCGATGACCGAGATGCGCGTATCGACTTGCGCGCGCTGGCCGATCATCAGGTCTCGAGCCTGGGTTTCCGCGATTCGCAGCTCCGCCTTGAGTCGCGTCGGATCGGCGACCCGCGCCAGGTTCGTGCCGGGCGACACCTGCTGGCCGACGTTGACCGTGATTTGCTCCAACACACCGACCATGCCGGCCCGGACGTTGAGTTGATCCACCTGCTGGCGCCTCAGCTCGTAGAGTGACCGGAACTGATCGACGCGCGCCTGTTGGGCCAGCAATTGCGCCTTGATGTTCTGCTCGGCGACCAGCAGCCGCTCCTGCTCGAGCTTGTGGCGAATCTGCAGCGACTCGGCGCGCACGGTGGACTGCTTCAGGATCAAACTCGAGACCAGGCCGTCTTTCGCGAGGTCTTCGTTGACTTCCTTCTCGAGGCGCGCCTGATGAAATTCAGCCTCCACCGATGCGGCCACCGACCGCTGGTTGAGGCGCTCGGTCTGCAGTCGGGCCTCGAGGCCCTTGTGGTCGGCTTCCGCCGCCCGCAGCTGCTGCTCCGAATCGCTGAGCTGCTGCTGCAACTGCGGATCGGAGAGCTCGAGCACGATGGTGCCGGGCTCGACGGCCGCGCCCGGGCGAAGGACGATGCGCTCGACCCGGCCCTGCGTGGCCGCTGGAATCAGGCGACGCGCTTCGTCGACCGGCACCAGCGTGCCAAGGCCGCGCACCTGACGAAGCATGGACCCGCGTTTGACCGTGTCCACCCAGACCGTGGCCCGTTCGACGGTGGGTGCGGCCGGCTTGAGGCGCGCGAGCGCCACCGAAACCAAGGCGATGACGATGGCGCCCGCGATCGCGAACGAGATGCGACGGAGTCTCTTGCGGCGGGCTACTGATGCTGGTCGCTGAATGTCCATGTGAGCCTGTGTCTGTGGACCATCGGGGCGCGGATATCGCGCATCCGAGTCTGGCAAGGTGGTCCTCGCCAGTGGCCCCCACACCCGGGTTCCTTGATGTTAGACGGTGTGGGGCCCGGAAATCGATGCCGTGATGCCGCAAATAATCTCAAAGCCCGTGCCATCGTGCCGTCGGCTGGCAACATCTTGGAAAAACGAGAGTTACTGTCAAAATGTTCCCTCCCTGGGGCCTCCGAGTGTCCGCTGGCGGGACGACTCGTGCCGGCCGCGCGCAGTCAGGCCGGGCTCATGGCTCGGCGGCACTGTCGTCGGTCTCACCCACGACCTGAGCGAAATGAGCGGGATCGGTGGTCCCTTCGGTGACCAGCAGGAGTGCTCGCGTGTCCGGGCCGACCGCCAGGGCCCTCCGAAGGGGCAAGAGGGCTGGCGAGTCGACCAATGCCAGCAAGCCGCCGAGGGCCGAAGCGCCGGAGGCGCCGGCGCGAACCACCGGGTCCTCTCCGAGGGGCTTGGCCAGCCGCTGCATCGCGGCGACCGCCCACCGGTCGTCGATGGCCACCAGTGCGCGGATGAGCGTGCGCGCGACGGTGAAGGCGAGTGGGGACACCTCGCCGCATCGCAATCCCCCCATGACGGTGTCGAACGGTCCGGGCAGCGTGGTGGGACGATCCTGACGGAGCGACGTCTGCATGCAGGCGGCCGGCGACGGCTCGACGCCTACGATGAGGGGCATGGCGCTCCCGAAGCGCTGATGAGCCCAGTCGGCGACGGCGGCGAGAAGACCGCCCACCCCGGTCGGCACCAGGATCAGGGTGGGCGGCGGACCGGGCGCCCACGAGGCCTCGGCTTCGTCCATCAGGCGCGTGTAGCCAAGCATGATGAGGCGCGGAATCTCTTCGCCACCACCGGAGGAGGTGTCTGAGATGACGGTCCAGCCGCGGGCTTCGGCGTCACGCGCCATGCGCCGCACGGCCTCGTCGTACCCGTCGGCGACCAGCTCGGTTGCGGCCCCCTCGGACTCGATGGCCGCGATGCGGGCCGTGGCCACGTGACTGGCCAGGTAGACGCGCGCGTGGCAGCCAGCCAGGCGAGCCGCGCGGGCCACCGCGCGCCCGTGATTGCCTTCGCTGGCGCAGACCAGCGTGTCGCCGGCGCGAAGGTGGCCGCGCGCGCGCAGCGTCTCAACCGCAAAGGTGGCGCCGGCGGTCTTGAAGGCGTTCAAGCCGAAGCGGCTCGTCTCGTCCTTGACGAACACGGCGCCGAGGCCCAGCGCACGGGCCAACACTGGGAGGGTCCGCAGCGGGGTCGGTGCCAGGTCAGGGCGGCTGGCGAAGAACTGCCGCTGTTGTTCGAGGTCGGTCTTGGTGAACAGCGCGAGCGGGTCGCGTCCGCTCGGCACGAGGTAACCGTTTTCCACAGGTTCCACAAAGGGGTCGGGCTTGATTTCAGTTTCTGCTCGGACGGGCCGGGCCTGAGTGCCGTTTCTGCGACCCCTTCGCGGACTCCACGCCCGCCCCCAACCGGCATTCGCCGGCCAGGACTTCGAGCCACCGATTTACGCACTCCTCACTTCACCTCGTTGCCGGCGATCCACACGCTCTTGATCTGCCGCGTGTTGCGGATGTCGTCGAGCGGATTGGCTGACAGCGCGAGAAGATCGGCGGCCGCTCCCGGCTGGATCGCCCCCAGCTGGCCGCTCCGCCCGTGGCAGGCCGCCGCGGCCGACGTGGCGGCGACGAGCACCTGCATCGGTGTCATGCCGGAGTCGACCATCATCTCCAGCTCGAGGTGCTCGAAGAAGCCCTGCCAGCGGCCGGCGGGGCCCGTGTCCGTCCCCATCCCGATCCGCACGCCGGCCTCAGACAGCGCCTTCAGGTTTCTTTTGGCCACCTCGAGCCCATCCTTGTAGCGCAGCCCGAGCTTGTACCCGTTGGACCCCTGGACCTGCGTCTGGCGTGCCGGGTCGGACAGCTCCTCGGCCGCCGACGGCCCAGCGCCTCTCAGGAAGAACGGATCCTTCGCCCACGGCGGGGTCGACCCATAGACAAAGGTCGAGACCTCGCGCATCAGCGTGGGCGTGTAACAAGCGCCACGCGCCTTCAGCTCGCCGACAAAGCTGCCGTCGACCGCCACGTCGCGCACGCTGTGCGCGATGATGTCCGCACCGGCCATGAGGGCGGCCTTGGCATCTGCCAGGTAGAAGATGTGGGTCGCGACCGGCAGCTTCAATTCCTCCGCTCTCGTCAGCGTGGCGCGCCAAGCCTCCTCGGGCATCTTGCGTGACGTTCCCAGGTTGTCGTCGATGCGGATCTTGAGGAGATCGGGTTTCATCGCCGCGACTCTGTCGGTCATCGCACGGGCTTCGGCGGCGGTGTTCCCGTTGATCACCGGGCCGGCGACGAACAGCCTTGCCCCACTGCCGACGTCGGAAGCCTGCTCGGCGCGGATCTGAAAGCTTGCCTCCTGGTCGTCGCCCAGACTGAAGACCGACGTCACGCCGTAGGACGCATAGAGCTTCAGCTGGCGCAGGAGATTCTCCCTCGTGTAGCCATTCGGATCGTTCCGCATTCCGTTGGCGGAGGTCAGATGGCCATGAGCATTGATGAGACCCGGCATGATGGTCAGGCCCGTCATGTCGATCCGCTGCGCGGCGGCGGGCACCGTGGTCCCGGCGACCGGCCCGGCCGCGACGATCTTGCCGTCACGCACGACGATGACGCCGCGATCGATGACTTGCCCTCGACCATCGATGATGCGGGCACCCACGAGTGCGGTCGTCTGGGCCAGCGCGGGAGCGGCTGAACAGGCCAGTGCCAGAGCAACGTGGAGGACGCGACACCGAGTGAAGAGGCTCTGCATGCGCGAAGCCTAACACGAGTTATGATGGAACTCATGATTGCCCAGCGCTATCCCGAGCATTTCCTGGCCCCGATGAGGGAGGAACTCACGAGTCTTGGCTTCGAGGAACTCCGCACGTCCGACGCCGTGGACGACCTGGTCCACCGCGACGGGACCACGCTCATCGTGGTCAATTCAGTGTGCGGGTGCGCCGCGGGCAAGGCCAGACCGGGTATCGCGCTTGCGTTGCAGCAGGGCGCACGTCCGGATCACCTCGGCACGGTGTTCGCGGGAGGGGACATCGAGGCGACCGCGCGCGCACGAGAGCTGCTGGCCCCCATCCCCCCGTCCTCACCGTCCGTCGCTCTGCTCAAGGACGGCAAGCTGGTGTATTTCATGCACCGGCGCGACATCGAGATGAACGACGCGCAGGGCATTGCGACCCTGCTGCACGACGCGATCGCCGGCGCCACCCGGTAACTGCTCAGCGCCCCGGACGGGGCTAGCCGCCGCGGGTGTGCATTTCGAGGTGAGGGTCCCGCTTCAACGAGCTCAGCGGGATCATGGGCGATCGGTCGTGAAGCGCCAGCCGATGCTCAGCACCACGGTCGGTTCGCGCGGTCCAGGCCTCACTTACGCGCGCCGCGATCTCTTCGTTCGACGCCCCCCCGCGCAGGAGTCCGCGCAGATCGATGCCTTTCGTGGCGTAGAGGCAGAGATACCACATGCCGTCCGCCGTCAGCCGGCTCCGATCGCACTGGCGGCAGAAGGGAGCGGTCGTCGACGAAATGATGCCGAAGACGGTCCCGTCGGACAGCCGGAAGCGATCGGCGGGCGCGGAAGAGACCTCGTCAATGGCCGACACGGCGCCGTACTGGGCCGTGAGCACACCGAGGATCTCCTCGCGTGTTACGACCTGCTCCCAACTCCATCGAGTCGCTCCGCCGACGTCCATGTACTCGATGAACCGCAATTCCGCCGAATTTGCCCGCGCAAATTCCATCAGGGCGACGAGTTCATCGTCGTTGACCCCTCGCAGCACCACGGTGTCGATCTTGAAGCCAGGGAACCACTCCGCCGCGGCCTCGATCCCCGCGAGGACGCGCGGCAGCTCGTCGTACCGCGTGAGCCGGATGAAGCGCTCGCGGTCGAGCGAGTCGAGGCTCACGGTGAGACGGTGCAGCCCGGCCTGCTTGAGGCCCTTCGCCAATCCCGGCAACAAGACGGCGTTGGTCGTGAGCGCCAAGTCCTTCAGCCCTGATTTGACCGCCAGACGCTCGACGAGCGTCTGCAGATCCTTCCGCAGCAGCGGTTCACCCCCGGTGAGCCGGACCTTGGTCACGCCGAGCTGAAGGAAAACGTCGACCAGCCGGTCGAGCTCCTCGAAGTGCAGGATGTCCTCCCGCGGCAGCCACGCGTAGTCGGTCTCCGGCATGCAGTACTCACACCGGAGGTTGCACCGGTCGGTCACCGAGAGGCGAAGGTTCGCCAGCGGCCTGTCGAGCGTATCGACGAGGGGGCTCACGCTTTGAATTATGACACGCGCCCGTCGTCCGGCCCCAGGGCGGCCCGGGCCGCCTCGAGCCATGTGGCTGTCTCGTCAGGAGCCAGTTGCAGCGGCGCGGCGAGACGGCACGCCGCGATCACACGACCCGGAGGCGCGTGCGGCTGTGAGGCAGGAACGGACGACTCGTGATCTGGCCGGCAAACTTCGCGTCCCATCGACCCGGGACGGGATCGCCGCAGTCGTGGCACGCGCCGTGCTCGGTGACGTGGTACCCACGCACGCGATAACCCTCGCGGGCGATGAGCAGCGCGCCACACGAGGCGCAGTGCGTGTGCTCGAACGAGCCGACGCGTCCCGGAAGGTTGCCGGCATACACGTACCGTAAACCGGATCGCACGCCGATCCGGGCGGCACGCTGCAGTTGCTCCGCCGACGTGGGCGGAGGATCGGACATCTTGTAATCGGGGTGAAACGCGGTCACGTGCCAGGGAATGTCGGGCGAGACGGAAGCGATGAACGCCGCCAACCGCGTGAGTTCGTCCTCGTCATCGTTGAAGCCCGTGATGAGCAGCGTCACGACCTCGACCCAGACGCCTCGCGCGCTGAGGGCGCGGATGGTCTCGAGAATAGGTGCCAGACGACCGCCGAGCTTCCGGTACTGCTTGTCGTCGAAGCTCTTGAGGTCGATCTTGTAAACATCGATCCACGGCGCCAGATACGCCAAGGCTTCAGGCGTCGCGTTGCCGTTGGACACGAACCCCGTCGCCAGGCCTCGCGCCCGCGCGGCGGCGAAGACTGCCACGGCCCACTCGACGGTGATCAACGGCTCGTTGTAGGTCGACACGACCAGTCGCGCGCCCTGTGCGAGGGCCTCCTGCGCGACGGTCTCGGGATCGACATCTCGAGGGTCGGCGGTCGCCGCCGGGTCGCGCAGGGCCTGCGAGGTCACCCAGTTCTGGCAGTACCCGCAGTGCAGGTCGCAGCCGAGCATCCCAAAGCTGTAGGCCAGGGCGCCCGGCCACGCATGGAAGAAGGGTTTCTTCTCGACCGGATCGCACTGCACGCCGGCCACATAACCCCAGGGGACACGCAGCACTCCGTCGTCGTTGAAGCGCACTTTGCAGACGCCGACCGCGCCCGGAGGGATGCGGCAGTCGTGCCCGCATGCGTGGCACCGGACCCACCGGCGGTCCAGCCGGTCATACACGTCACCCTCGCGGGTGCGCGTCTCGAGCACCTGCTTGAGCGTGCCCACGACTTCATTGTAGCGAGACTGCGGCTCAGACAGGGCACACGGATGCCAGGGCTCGATTCACACGCGAATCCGTCGAAGGCACCCTCCTGGGCGCGGACGAGGCCTTTGGCGGCCGCGAGCGGGCGTTCGAACCACCTCAGGCAAGTCGTCTGCATCTGGTCTGTCGCCTTGAGTGTCAGAGCACGGGCACGTAGTGGGCGACGCACCGCCGGCCGCCACAGGCGAGCATCAGTCACCGTCCGATCTCGCATAGGATTCCCTCGTGCGCGTGCGCTCGATCGACGTGTTCCGGGGCGTGACGCTGGCTGCGATGGTCATCGTGAACAACCCGGGGGATTGGGGCAACGTCTATGCGCCCCTGCTTCACGCCGAGTGGCACGGAGTGACGCCCACGGACCTCATCTTCCCGTGCTTCATCTTTGTCGTCGGCGTCGCGATCACGTTCGCGGGAGCCAAACGGTCGTCGTGGACCAGCTCCTACGTCCTGTTCACCGGTGGTGCCGCCGCACTCGCGCTGGCGGCGTGCTCGTGGTGGAGCGATGGCGCCACCCGTGGCGGACGCTTCGTCAGCAGCGAACCGTTTGTCGCGCTCGGCCGGAATGCGCTGCTCCTGTTCGTCGTGTCGGGCCTGGGCGCGCGACTGCTTGGGATTGTGCGGGTCGGCGGTGAACCGGCCATGACGCTCAAGGCGTGGATCTATTCGTCGGCGTTCAGCTCGTGGGCGTCGCCGAAGAACGCGTCGCTCCTGTTTGCTCTGGCCAACCTCGGGGTGCTCTTCGCGCTGCTGTGGAGTTTGCACCGCCGGCGCACGTACTGGACCGTCTGACGCGTTCGCCTCCTGGACTCAGTACACCGATCGCTCTGCAGCCGTCGTCTTGGACGCGAGACGAAAGCGAGGATGCGTGCCGGCACGGCCCGTGACGAGATCGGCGACATGACGTCCGACGGAGGGCCCGTGCTTGAATCCATGTCCCGATCCACCCCCCACGATCCAGACGTTCGGCCACGAGGGATGCCGGTCGATCAGAAAGTCACCGCTCGACGAGTTCTCGTACTGACACACGCGCGACTCGACCAGCGGCGCGTCGGCGAGTCCTGGGAAACGGTGTCCGACCCAGGTTCGGATCCGGTCGATGAGCTCGGGCGAGACGAACCGATCGGCCGCGTCCGGGTCGATCGGCGGACCGTGCCGATCGATGCCGATCTTGAAGCCGCACGAGTCGAGGTCGGGGACGCCGTACACGCCCGCCGCAAAGTCGATCCACACCGGCAGGGCGGGGTGACTGAATCGCGCGTCGCCCGGGGGGATCCCGAAATACAGCACCTCTTGACGTGTCGGGCGGATACGGCCGCCAACGCTTTGCGGCAGCAGCCGCGGGAGCCATGGCCCGCAGGCCAGGACATACACGGCGGCGGAGATGGCGTCGCCGTCGCGCGTGACCACGCGTGGGCGCGGAGATTGCTCGTCGAGCGGGGCGATTGTCCGTTGATCGCAGCGCACGCCGTGGCGCGAGAGAGCGAGGCGCACGAGCACGTTCACGGCCGCGCGCGCGCGCAGCACGCCCGCGTCGGGTTCCAGGACGGCCGGACCGAGGTCGGCGGTGTGGATCTGCGGAAAGCGGCGCGCCAGCTCCTCCGGCTCAAGCCACTCGACCGCGATCCCAGCGCGGGCAAGCGTCTGGTGGGTGGCGCGGAGGTACTGGTTGTCCGGCTCGCCGAGGAACAGTACCCCGGTGCTCGTCCAGAGCGATTCGCCGCTCTCCTCCGACAGCCACGCCCAGTCCCGGCGCGCGCTCGTGGCCCACTCCGAGTAGATCACGTCGGCGCCGTAGCCGGCTCGCAGGAGGCGGGAATGATCGGAGGAGCTGGCGCGCGCGTTGGCGGGCCCGTACGCGTCGATCAGCCTGACGCGGTGTCCCTCGCTTGCGAGCCACCAGGCGGTCCACGCGCCGAATACCCCGGCGCCGATCACCGCGACATCTATCGCGGCTTCCTCCCGACGGATCGCCACCTCGGCTTATGGCTCTCTGAAAACTATTGTCGTCGGCGGAGCCGGTCGAGGGTTTCCCCGAGCCGCTTGATCTCTTCGCCGTACCGAGCCCAGTCACCGGCCTTCTGCGCGGCGATCGCCCGTTCGTAGATGGCGTGGGCCTCCGCGGCCAGATCAGGGGCGCCTGGTGAGCCGGGTACGCTCGGCGCGACGCCTGCGGCGCGGGTGTCGGGCGCCCCCGGCGTGGCAGTCGCGGTGGCTGGGTCCGCGGCAATCGCCTCGCCCGCCGGGAGAGGCAGGCCGAAGATACGCGCCAAACCAGCCTCCAGCGTGCGCTCCATCACAATCTGGTTCTGATACGCCACGATCACACGGGTGAGCTCGGGAATGCGTCCGGCCTGCGCCCGCAGATAGAGCGGTCGGATGTAAATCAGCGACTCCTCGACCGGGATGACCATCAGCGTCCCCTGGATGACCTCGGACCCCTGCTGGTTCCACAGCGTGATCTGCGGCGCGATGACCTGGTCCTGGTTGATCCGGGCGACGACCTGCCGGGGCCCGAACACGAGCTTCTGCTTCGGGAACTGGAACACGATCAACTGGCCGTAGCGATCGCCGTCGCTTCTGGCCACCAGCCACGAGGCCAGATTGTCCCGGCGTCGCGGCGTGAACGGCAGCATCTGGATGAATTCAGCGGCCTGCTCGCCCGGCAGCTTCATGATCGTGTAATACGGCTGCATCCGCACCGTCTCGCCCCCGCGATCGATCGCCGGCACCTCCCCCTGGTCCTCCTTGTTGTAGAACACGCCAGGGTTGGTCATGTGGTAGGTGGAGTACATCGAGGCCTGAAGGTTGAAGATGCCTTCGGGATAGCGCACGTGCTGTCGAAGGCCCGGCGGCATCTCGCTGATCGGACGCAGCAGCGTCGGGAAGATCCTGGTGAGCGTCTGGACGATGGGATCGTCGGGTTCGGCGAGGTAGAAGGTCACCGCCCCGTTGTACGCGTCGACGACCACCTTCACGGCGTTGCGGATGTAGTTGATGTTGCCGGCAGTCGACGTCGAGTATGGATAGCGGCTGGACGTGGTGTAGGCATCCTGAATCCAGAACACGCGTCCATCCACGATGACCGGATAGGGGTCGTCGTCGTACACGAGGAAGGGAGCGATCTTGCTCACGCGCGCACGGATCTGTCGCTCGTAGAGCACCCGGCTCTCCGTTGAGATGTCGTTGCTCAACAGGATCTGGTACGCGCGGAAGTGAGCCGCGAACAGGAGCTTGCGGAAGAACGACGATAGCGGGACCCCGCCGTTGCCGGCGTAGTCGGTGTAGACGTTGTCTTCGCCCTCGGGGTAATGGAACTCGCGCGCGCGCGTCGGCGCGATGACGTAGTCGTTGGAGAGCTCACCGTAGTAGATCCCCGGCTGCGACACGTTGAGATCCACCGTCGAGACGGGTGGCAGGTCGCGGATGAACAGGACGGGCAGGCCCTCTGGCGTGACCTGGTTCACCGGCCCGAGCGTCAGCCCGTGGCCGTGGGTGAAGACGAGGCGTTCGTTGATCCACGTGCGGTTGGGAAGGGCGGCCGGGTTGAGCTCGCGCACCGACAGCATGACCTGCCGTCTGCGCCCGCCGATGTCGTAGCGGTCGTTGTCGACCGACATGAAGTCGTAGTAGGTGCGAATCTCCTGGATCTGGCCGAAGGTCTCGAGCAGGGGTTGTTGGTCCCAGAGCCTGACGTTGTCGAGCGTCTCGCGGTTCTTCTCGATGTCGACGCGGGTCAGCTCGGCGTCGCCCGTCAATTCACGCTCTGCGACGCGATCGAGGGCGAATCCCTGACGCGTCGCGGCAATGTTGTGCGTGATGTAGGGGGCCTCACGTGCCTGCTCGTTGGGCGCCACGATGAGGCGCTGCAGGAAGGTGGAGTACGCCATGCCCCCGAGCAGCACGACCGCGTAGAGGCCGGCCGCGGCCAGCAGCGCCCAGCGTGCGCGGCCCATGGCGTGCACCAGCGACAAGGCGACCCCGGCGAGCGTGGCCACGGCCAGCGCGAGCGCCGCCGGCATCCTGGCGTGCACGTCCGCGTAACTGGCGCCCTGAATGATGCCCGACGGCGACAGCAGTTGTCTGGGCTGATCGAGCCACGCGCCGAGCGCGAGAATGGCGAAGAACGCCGCGGCGAGCACGGCCGCGTGGCGGCGGACGCCGGGAGCCATCCGGATGCCGAACGGCGTCAGCGCGAGCTCGCCCGCGACGACATACAGGGCGGCGCTCCCGAGGGCCGCGAGCACGACCAGCGCGAGCCCAATCCCACGCACCAGCTCCATCACCGGCATGGTGAAGACGTAGAAGGCCGCGTTGTGCCCGAGGATGGGGTCCTCGCCCGGGAATGGCGTGGCGTGCCACCACGCCAGCACCGTCAGCCACTCGGACCCGGCGACGGCTGCCAGCAACAGTGCCGCGGCCGCGGCCGCCAGCAGCGCCAGCGGACGCAGCTGATCGCGGGTCGGCAACACGATGGTGAATCCTTCGCGGGTCGTGAACGAGGCCGGCGCCCCGCTGGCCGCGCGCATCGCGTGGCGCAGGTGAGCGGCAAACCACACGAACGCCAGCACGAACACGGCCAAGCCGATACCGAAGCGCCCGTACAATGCCGTGAGGAACACGTCCCGGTAGCCCAGCTCACCGAACCAGAGCCAGTCGGTGGCAAACCGCGTCGTCGATGGCAGGACGAAGAACAGCACCGCAACGAGAACGAGGACGACAGCTCGAAGAGTCACAGTGTTATCTTACGTCCTCCACTTCCGTTGGGCGATCGCTCGTTGGTGCCGCCTCGACGGGCGCTCCAGGGGTGGCAGCGATCCGCGCGCCAGCCGTTCCAGCCGCTTGAGTTCGACCTCTTGAGGAGAGGGCGGCGGGGTCCGATCCTCGTAGAGGGTCCGCGCCACCGCCTTGGACACGTGCACCTCAGCCATGGCTCGCACGACAACCGTCTGGCGGCGACCGGCCGACCGATCGACCGTGATCTGGTCGCCCACGCGCGTCTCACGGTGAGGTTTGGCGGGTTCGCCGTTGACCGATACGCGACCGACTCGACAGGCGCGCTGCGCGTCCGACCTGGTCTTGAAGATGCACGCGATGTCGAGCCAGACGTCGAGGCGCACGGTCTGGTACGCAGATTACACGGAAGCACGGTCCCCAGATAGCGGGACAAGGATCATCCACAGATTACACAGATTACACAGATGCTAGTGTAGTGTCCAACAAATAACTGGACAACCCAGACGGGTCCGCGTATCCTCGGATCATGCCCGCCGCACTCCCGGCGCTCAGCCTCAGTGTCGACGACCGGGAACAGATCGAACGCTGGTTGAACGCTCACGGCACCCCGCAGCAAGTCGCGTTGCGAAGCCGCATCGTGCTGGGAGCCGCGGCCGCGCAGTCCGACTCGGCGATCGCCTCCGACCTGGCGATCAATCGCAAGACCGTGATGTTGTGGCGGGCCCGATTCGCCGAACACGGCCTCACGAGTCTGTGGGAGATTGCGCCGGGTCGCGGACGTAAACCGACGTATGACGGCGCCAAGATCAAAGCGATCGTGGATACCACCCTGCAAACCAAGCCGAAGGGCATGACCCACTGGAGCTGCCGGGTGATGGCCGCCCGTCAGGGGGTCAGCAAGTCCACCGTGAGCACCATCTGGCGCAGCCATCATCTCAAGCCGCACCGGGTCAAGCGCTTCAAGTTGTCGCGGGATCCCCACTTTCTGGAGAAGCTCACGGATGTCGTGGGCCTGTATCTGAATCCGCCGCAGCAGGCGCTGGTGCTGTGTGTGGATGAAAAGAGCCAGATTCAGGCGCTGGACCGCACGCAGCCAGGCCTCCCATTGAAGAAGGGCCGCTGCGGCACGATGACGCACGACTCTAAGCGGAATGGGACGACGACGTTGTTTGCCGCACTGGAGGTGTTGGAAGGACGGGTGATCGGCCAGTGCTACGAACGACATCGGCATCAGGAGTTCTTGAAGTTTCTGCGCCAGCTGGATCACGAATTTCCCGGGGCGGTGCCCTTGCACTTGGTGCTGGACAACTACGGCACGCACAAACATCCTAAGGTCCGCGCCTGGCTCAAACGGCATCCGCGCTTTATCCCGCATTTTGTTCCGACCAGTTCCAGTTGGCTCAATCTCATCGAGCGATGGTTCGGGGAACTCGCCGGCAAACGCGTGCGCAGGGGATCATTCGCCAATGTGGAAGAATTGCAACAGGCCATCAGGGAGTTTCTGGCTGCGTGGAATGAGCAGCCGAAACCGTTCGTGTGGACGGCGACCGTCCAAATGATCCAGGAGAAACTTGCGCGCTGCCGCCAAACGCTTGAGCAGATTCAACCCGGCTCCACGCAGCCGCGCCGCAGACGGCGGACCCGAACGTTGTCCAGTTAATTCTTGGACACTACACTAGACTAGGGAGGCTACAGCCAACGCGGCCGAAGGCCGCCAGGCGCGCCCGGGCGGCGCGGACTTCTGCCGTGGGCGTCCTTGGATCGGTGTACGCTGCAGCGCATGGCTGACCTTCGTCCTCACTCGTCCAAGGTTCTCGATGGCCCGCAGCGTGCGCCTGGGCGGGCCATGCTTCACGCCGTCGGGTTTACGCGCGCGGATTTCGCCAAGCCGCAGGTAGGCGTCTGCTCCACGTGGAGCCAAGTGACGCCCTGTAACGTGCACCTCGACGAGCTCGCGCGGCGAGCGGCCGAGGGCGCGAACGGCGCGGGTGGCAAGGCCGTCATCTTCAATACCATCACGGTCTCCGA
>JBQTIE010000231.1:0-23483 GCA_052389315.1 Acidobacteriota bacterium | reverse complement strand
CGAGCGGCTCTGCTGAGACCGCACCCGCATCCGCACCGCCAGGGGCCCATTCCTTCTTACTCAGCGATCGTCGACGCGCAGCACAGGACCAAATGGCTATCACAGCGGTTACTCAGACGGGCTCCTAGTGGCCCGTCCACGGTGAAGCGCCACATCGCGCGCTCGCGGCCTCGTCGTTCTTTCGCAATGGTCGTAAAGCTTTTCGTGTCTGTGTGATGCGTTCTGGTGGGGCGTGTGGCCTAACAGCATCGAGGAACGTCGAGGACTTGCGTCGCGTGCGTCAAGGGGTTTACTGCGCGCGAACGCCGCTTTGCGTTTAGGGGAAGTGACCATCATCAGCAGCGCTCGCGGACGATAGAATTTTTCCAAGACGCGCATGATCGCGCTTGACAACACATCGATCGCGCATTACAGTCGCCAACGCTGCGCGCGCCGGATAGGCACGAGCGAGCGTCGTTGGTCGTGGATGCGACGCAGATTCGTTTGCGAAGCGTGGCGCTCCTTCGGAAGAAGGAGCACCGCCCGACGCAGACGCGAGATGCACGCATTCGCGGGACAGAAGACGCGGCGGTTCTTGAACAGTAAGACGTGGAGCGCGGTCGCCGGACGAGAACGCGCAAGCGGGATCGGACGACGGCAGGGTGAAGCGGCTTTCTGGATGAGAGCCGAGGCGTTTTCGAAGTGATGGCGTGAAAGCGCCGTCAGCCGGCAATGCCGCACGGGCACATTCGGCGCGCGTTGCCTCGTACGCGATAGCCGCGACGGTGGCCTTCCTGTACGCCCCCCCTCGATCCAGACGCTATGATCGCGCGGTGGGCGCCTCGTTCGAGCAGCGGATCGCCTACGTATGCAGCGGCGAGCCGAGCATTGTCGCTGTGTACCTGTTCGGCTCCACGGCGCGTCAATCCGCGGGGCGGGACAGTGACGTCGATGTGGCCGTGCTCTTCGACCGGACACCGGCGCAGCGCCTCGCCAGCCCGAGATTTCAGCTCGAGGGGGAACTCGAGCGCGAGCTCGGCCGGCGTGTCGATCTGGTCGTGCTGAACGAGGCGCCGGTTGATCTGCGGGTTCGCGTT
The DNA here is from genome assembly GCA_052389315.1 of Acidobacteriota bacterium. Classification (GTDB taxonomy): domain Bacteria; phylum Acidobacteriota; class Vicinamibacteria; order Vicinamibacterales; family UBA2999; genus JACCSI01. Next base: position 22,407 of record JBQTIE010000231.1, on the reverse strand, counting down.
CTGCGCGACGGCCGCGTGCTCGTCGACCGCGACCGGGCCGCGCGCCTCGCCTTCGAGGTGCGCACACGGAACGAGGCCTTCGACCTGGAGCCGATCCTCGCGAGGTGCCGGGCACCGCGAGGGGCGGCGCGGTGACCGACCCCGCACTCGTTGCGAAGAAGCTCGCCCTGATTGAAACGTCCCTGTCCGACCTCCAGCGCCTGGCCCGGCCCGATGCGATCGACACCGACATTCGTGAACTGCGATTCGTCGAGCACACGCTGCAGATCGCAATTCAGGCGGCATTGGACGTGGCCTCGCACATCGTGTCGGATCGCCGGCTTGGCGAGCCGCGGACGAACCGCGAGCTCTTCGACCTGCTCCACTCCAAGTCGCGCAAGCGCTGAGCCGATTCGTGCGCCTTCTCGCCGGTAGCACTCCTGCCGGATCTCCGGTTGCCCTCCCTCCTGCGGTCGCCGCCATCGCGCGCGACCAGGAGGGACGCGGCAATGGCGCTCGCAGCTGCATGGCGGATCGCACTTGCACTGGCTGTTCTCAACACTCCCTGGAGAAGCGGCGCAGGCCGAGGGGGACACGCGCCCGCTACAGCTCGTGCGCCTCAAGCCGGCCGATGCCGAGCGGCGGCGGCTGGTAACGGAGGGGCACCGGCGGTCCGCGGCGTTTCGCGATCTGGTCGAGATCATTCACCGCTCGAACGTGATCGTCGCTGTGCAGTTCGGCTTCTGCGGCAAGGGGCGGTTTCGATCCTGCGTGGCGCACGTCGAAGGAGATGCGACGCAGCGGCATATCCGGGTGCGGATCCAGACACGCACGACCGAGGATCGGATGATCGCTACCATCGCCCACGAGCTGCAACATGCCCGCGAGATCGCCGTAGACCCCGAAGTAACGAGTGCGGAGGTCCTCAAGCTGTATCGACGACTCGCCAAGGGGCGTGTCGAACGGGGTGGTCCGATGTGTGTGAGACGGAGGCTGCGCTGGCCGTCGAGGAGCGGGTGCTCGATCAGCTCGAGGCGGAGGGACGCGAGCGGAGTCGGGCGCGATCGCGTGCCCCGCTGACGCCACGCACGCGCGGGTATGTGACCCAGTCGGCCCCCCCGGCGACGAGGAACCGGCGCCGCCCGGGCTCGCCTTCCTCGCTGCGGGGAAGCTCGGCGAAGGGGAACGCGAATATAATCGCTCGTCCCATGATGCTGGCGCCAGGCACCCGGCTCGGTCCCTACGAGATCGTCTCGCGACTGGGGATCGGCGGCATGGGCGTCGTCTACCGAGCGCACGACCCGCGCCTCGATCGACACGTCGCGATCAAGGTGCTGCCCGCCGATCTGACCAGCGACGCGGCCGCCAAACAGCGGTTTCTCCAGGAAGCGCGAACCGCCTCGGCGCTCGATCACCCGAACATCTGCGCCATCCACGAAATCAACGAGACCGACGACGACCAGCTCTATCTCGTGATGGCTCACTACGACGGGGAAACGCTGGGGAGCGGATCGCGCGTGAGGGCACGCTCGCGCTCGACGACGCCGTCGACATTGCCGCGCAGGTGGGGCGCGGACTCGCCGAGGCCCACGGCGCGGGCGTGGTTCACCGGGACATCAAACCCGCCAATCTCCTGATCACCAGGACCGGCACCGTGAAGATCCTCGACTTCGGTCTCGCCAAGCTCGCCGGAGCCGAGGGGATCACCCAGACGGGAACCGCCATGGGCACGGTCGCCTACATGTCACCCGAGCAGGCGCGCGGAGAGCAGGTCGATCATCGAACCGACATCTGGTCGCTCGGCGTGGTGCTCTACGAGATGCTCACCGGCACGACGCCGTTTCAAGGCGACAATCTGCTCGCCCTCTCCCGGGCAATTGCCCACGACCACCCTCCGTCACTGAGCGACTCGCGCAGCGGCGTGCCGGCGTCAGTCGTGCGCGTCGTGACCCAGGCCCTTCGCAAGCCCCGAGAGGAACGGCTGCGGTCGGCTCGGGATCTCCTGGTCGAGCTGTCGAGCGCGACCAGCAGGCCCGCGGTCCTGTCGGATTCGTCCTCGGCCCGAGCAGCCCGCGATGACGCCCTCCCCTCGATCGCCGTTCTCCCGTTCGCCGACATGAGCGCGAGAAAGGACCAGGACTACTTCTGCGAAGGAATGGCGGAGGAGATTATCAGCTCGCTGTCGAAGCTGGCGGGCGTGCACGTCCTCGCGCGGACGTCGGCGTTTCAGTTCAAGGGACAATCACACGACATTCGGCGGATCGGCGAAGAGCTGAACGTGACGCACGTCCTCGAAGGGAGCGTCCGGACGGCGGGCGACCGACTCCGCGTGACCGCCCAGCTCGTCAAGGTCGCCGACGGCTATCACCTCTGGTCGGACCGGTACGACCGCCGGATGGAGGACGTCTTCGACGTCCAGGACGAGATCTCCGCGGCGATTGCCGACGCGCTGAGGATCCGTCTGGTGGCGGCGGGCGATGCCCCGAGAGCCGACCGGCCGACCGACGATTTGGACGCGTACCACCTGTATCTCCAGGGCCGGCACTACTGGTACGGCCGATACCGCGGCTCGCTCGAAAAGGCGCTCCGCTGCTACGAGCAGGCCATCGACCGGGATCCCGGCTACGCGCTGGCGCACACAGGCGTCGCCGAGGCGTACTCGGTCCTCGGCCTCTACGGCTTTCTCCCGTCGAAAGTCGCCTTCCCCAAGGCGCGGGTTGCCGTCGAACGAGCCCTCGGCGCGAACCCGGACCTTGGGGAGGCGCACGCTATCCGCGCATTCATCCTGATGTTCTTCGACTGGGACTTCGTCGGCGCCGAGGACGCGTTTCGCCGAGCGCTCCAGCTTGCACCGGCCAACGGGGTGGCCCAGAGTTGGCACAGCCTGCTCCTCTCTGCCGCTGGACGTCAGGATGACGCACTGGCCGCCGCGGCACGTGCCTGCGAGCTCGATCCGCTGTCGCCGTACGCGAACTCGGTACTCGCCATGGTTTCGTCCTGGGGCAAAGACCACGCCGCCTGCCTCAAGACGGTGGCGCCCGTGCTGGCCCGGGATCCTGATTTTGTGCTCGGTCTGTATGCTGCGGCCGTCGCCGAGTCAGCCGCCTCGCACCACGAAGAGGCCATTGCGCACTTGGAGCGGGTTGTTCGCCTCACCGATCGCGCTCCCTGCTACCTGGGCATGCTGGGTCGTGTCTATGCACGCGCCGGCCGGCGCGACGAAGCCACGGCGATCCTCGACGAGCTCGAACGGCGGGCCGAGCGCGAGCACGTGCCGGCGTTCTCGCGAGCATGGATCGCCATGCCCTTGGGCGACATCGACCGGGCCTTTGCGCTGTTGGAGCAGGAGTACCTGGACCGCGGCGCGATGCTGGCCCTGCTGGCGGTCGCGACGTGGTGGGACGACTTCCGTGCCGACCCGCGGCTGCAGCAGCTGCAACGGCGGATGAACATCCTGCCGCAGCCATGATGCCCGCTGCCGCGCGCGTCCGCCTCAGAGCCACCCGTCCGCCTTCCTCCGCCGCACTCTGAGATGCTGCCTCAGTCGCGTTCGACATGGCAACGCGGTAGGATGATGGCGACGTGCAGGAAAGTCTCGGGCACTACCGACTGCTCAGGAAGCTCGGCGAAGGCGGGATGGGCGTCGTCTACGCAGCCGAGGATCAGCGGTTGGGACGCACCGTGGCCCTCAAGACCCTGCGAGCGGGGCTCGCCGACCGCGAGGCTCGCGACCGGCTGCGCCGTGAAGCGCGCCTCGCCGCCAGCATCACTCACCCCCATGTCTGTCAGCTGTACGAGATCGGCGAGGTCGGCGACACGCTGTTCATCACGATGGAGCTCCTCACAGGCGAGCCGTTGTCCGAGCGGCTCGAACGCGGGGCCCTGCCTGTCCGCGAGGCCGTGCAGGTCGCCCAACAGGTGCTGGCCGCCCTGTCCGCACTGCATTTGCGCGGCATCGTCCACCGCGATCTGAAACCGTCGAACATCTACCTCACCGGGCAGGGCGCCAAGCTCCTCGACTTCGGCGTGGCCCGCGCGGGCGCGGACGCGCAGATGACGATGATGTCGCTGACGCAGCCTGGGACGGTCCTCGGCACGCCGCGCTACATGGCCCCGGAGCACGCCTCCGGCGAGCCCGTCGATGCCCGTTCGGATCTGTTCTCCGTCGGCGCGGTGCTGTACGAAATGCTCGCGGGACGTCCCGCCTTCGGCGGCGACACGACGGTGCGCGTCCTGCACGCCGTCATGCACGACCAGCCACCGATGCTCACGGGGCCGCCAGTGGTCGTCGCTCTCGACCGGGTGATCCACCGCGCGATGGAGAAGCGCCAGGCGTCGCGCTACGACTCGGCCGAGAAGTTCGCCGACGATCTGCGGGCGGCGTGCAGTGATTCCGGCGCGCTCGAGGCCGCCCGCGCTCGCCAGATGTCCCGGCTCATCGTCCTGCCCTTTCGCCTGCTGCGGCCCGACGCCGAAGTCGATTTCCTGGCCTTCAGCCTCGCCGACGCCGTAACGACCTCGCTCTCGGCGCTGGGCTCGCTCATCGTCCGCTCCAGCATCACCGCGTCGAAGTTTACTGGAGAGCCCCTCGACTTGCAGAAAATAGCCACCGAGGCCGACGTCGATGTCGTGCTGAGCGGTACGATTCTCCGCGCAGGCAACCAGGTCCGCCTGTCGGCGCAGCTCGCCGAGGCCCCGGGCGGCGCGCTCGTCTGGTCAGAGGTCGTGCAGGTGGCCTCCGACGACATCTTCCAGCTCCACGACACGCTGGTGCACAAGCTCGTGCAGGCCCTTTCGGTGCCGCTGACGGCTCGCGAACACCGGTTGATCGGGCGCGACGTGCCCGCGACGGCCAAGGCCTACGAGTTCTACCTCCGGGGGAACGAGGCCGGGAAGGAGCCATCGGGGTGGGACGCGGCGGTCGAGCTGTATTCGAAGTGCCTCGACCAGGATCCGAACTATGCGCCGGCCTGGGCGCGGCTGGGGCGGGTCTATCGTCTGCTGTCGAAGTACCGCAGCGAGCACAGCGGCAACAACCGCGCGCACGCCAGGCACGCGCTCGACCGGGCGCTCGCCCTCAATCCCGACCTGTTCCTGGCTCACCACTTCGCGGCGCAGGTGGACGTGGACAGCGGCGACGCCCGCCTGGCCCTGACCCGGCTGCTGCAGCAGGCCAGTCAATCCGCCGGTCATCCGGAGCTGTATGCGGCGCTCTGCCACGTCTGCCGCTACTGCGGGCTGCTCGAACCGTCGGTGGCGGCGCATATGCTGGCCGCCCGGCTCGACCCCAAGGTGGCCACCAGCGTGCTCCATACCTGGTTCCACCTTCGCCAGTACGAGCGCATCGTCGAGTGCGACCTCTCGGGCCACCCGCACAACGGTGCGCTCGCCCTCCATGCAGTGGGACGAATCGACGACGCGATCGCGCTGGTGCGGGCCACATTGCCAAAAGCCGCCCCGCTGATGCGGCCGTTCATCCAGGCCGCCCAGGCTGTGCTCGAAGGCGAGTCGGTGGTCGATCTCGCGCGCCTGCGCAGCACGATCACGGAGTTCGACGATCCCGAGGGCACGTACTACCTTGCCCGCACGATGGCCCGGCTGGGGGACTTCGACAGCGCCGTGCTGGGCATGACGCGGGCGGTCGAGCATGGATACTGCTGCTATCCGACCTTCGAGATGGACGCCTGGCTGGACCCGCTGCGGGGCCGCGCCGACTTCGACGCCGTCATCGCGCGCGCTCGTACGGGGTATGAGGCCGCGCTTGACGCGTTTCGAAACGCCGGCGGCGAACGCCTCCTCGGCGTCACGGTGCCCGAGGCGTGAGGCGGCCATCTCTCGGCTGAGGGGCACGAGCGTCAAGGTTCCGACACGCGGCTGCCGCTCGCGGCGGCGGGGCCGCTCCGCTACAATCGTCGGCTGATGCGAGTCGTCATCGTCGGCGGCGGAGAGGTGGGGTTCGCCCTGGCACAAGCCCTCGCCCCGCAGAACGCCGTCGTTGTCGTGGATGCCGCCCCGGCGGTCGCCGATCGCTTCCAGCCGCTCGACGTGCAGTTCAGGCTGGGTTCGGGCACCAGCCACGATGTGCTGGCGGGCGCCGGCGTTGAAGAGGCCGACGTAGTCATCGCGTCGACGGGCCTGGACGAAGTCAACATCGTGACGTGCGCGGTCGCGCGACAGATCGGCAAGCCCCGGACGTTCTGCTTCGTGTCGAGGGAAGACTTTCTCGAGCAATCGAGTCAGGCGCACGGGCTGTCGGCCTTCGGCGTGGATCGCGTCATCTGGCCCGAGGCGCAGCTGGCCGCGGACATGGAGCGCATCGTCCGCGCCCCAGGCGCGCTGGACGCCGAGACGTTCGCGGACGGGGCGGTTCAACTCGTCGAGTATCGGCTCGACGCGAATTCCCCGGTCGCCGGCCAGCGCATCGCCGACCTCCACTTGCCGCACAACTCCGTCATCGTCGCCGTCCGGCGCGGCGACGCGTTCTTCATTCCCCGCGGCGACAGTCACCTGACCTACGGGGACAAGGCCGTTGTCATGGGGACCCCGGAGGGTCTGCAGAACGTCCGGCGGCGGATGACGGGCGTCGAGCAACCCGATCGGCAGCGCGTGACGATCGTCGGTGGCGGCGACGTCGGGATGCAAGTCGCGGAACGGCTGGACCACGACGCGACCGTGAGCCTGACCATCATCGAGCGCGATACCGAGAGGGGCGCCCTGCTCGCGGCCCGTCTGAAACACGCTTTGGTGCTCAACGGCGACGGCACGGACCTCGAGCTGCTCGAGAACGAGGATGTGGGCCAGAGCGACGCGATGGTATGCGTCATCGACAACGACGAACGCAACCTCCTGGCGTCGCTGCTCGGCAAGCAGCTGGGCGCGCGCCGCATCATCACGCGCGTTGGCAAGCGCGCCAACCTGCGGCTGTTCGAGCGGGTGGGCATCGACGTGCCGATTTCGGCGCGCGGCGCCGCGGTGGCGTCGGTGCTCCACCAGATTCGCGGCGACACGACGCGCCTGCTCGCGGTCATCGAGCAGGGCGCCGGGAGAATCCTCGAGCTCGATGTGCCGGCGGGCTATCGCCCGCGCGCGCTGCGCGATCTGGCCGCCCCGCTCAACAGCATCATCGGTGCCGTCATCCGCCAGTCGCGCGCCTTCATTCCCCGCGGCAACGATCGCGTCGAGCCCGGCGATCGCCTGATCGTGTTCACGACCCACAAGGTCGCCGACCAGGTCAGGGATTACTTCACCCACGTGGCTGCCGGCTGACGTCCCCGCATGCGCCTTGCCATCGTCGTTCATCTGACGGGCACGCTCGTGCGCCTGTTCTGCCCGGCCCTGCTGGCGCCGGCCGGCGTCGCCGCGGTGTACGGAGAATGGCGGGACGCGGGCGTGCTGCTGGCCACCTTTGCGATCACCGCCGCGGCCGGCACGCTGATGCGCCGGGCGGGCGCGTCAGACGGCGAGGCGTTCGAACACCTCCGCCGCGTGGAAGCGCTGGCGGTGGTCGCGGGCACGTGGCTGGTCGTCGCGCACTTGTCGGCGCTCCCTTACGTCGCTGCCGGCATCGGCCCGATCGACGGCCTCTTCGAGTCGATGTCCGGGCTCACGACGACGGGCGCGACGATTCTCACCGATTTCACGGCGCTCGGGCGCGGGCTGTTCTTCTGGCGGTCCATGACGCAGTGGCTCGGCGGCCTGGGCATGATTGCGTTGTTCGTCGCGGTGCTGCCCCGCCTGGCCATTGGCGGCCGTGAGCTGTTCTTCGCGGAATCGCCGGGGCCCACCGACGAAAAGCTGACACCGCAGCTTCGCCAGACGGCCATCGCCCTCTGGCGCCTGTACACCGCCTTGTCGGCGGCACAGGTCGTCGCGCTCTGGATCGCCGGCATGTCGCTGTTCGATGCCGTGTGCCACACGATGACCACGATGTCGGCCGGAGGGTTCTCTCCGCATCCGTTGTCGGTCGCGGGCTACGATCGCGCCGCCTTCGACTGGATCATCACAGGGTTCATGTTCATCGCCGGAGCCAACTTCGCGCTGCAGTACCGCGCCGTGCGGGGCGGCCGCGTCGCGCTCGGACAAGACGAAGAGTTCCGCGCCTATACGGGCATCGTCCTGTGCGCCGTCGCCGTGCTCGCGGTCATCCTCGTCCGCGACGGCATGGGCCCGTTCGAGTCGTTGAGGCACGGGGCCTTCCAGGTGCTTTCGATCATGACGACGACGGGCTTTGCCAGCGTGGACTTTCAGCGCTGGAGCCCCCAGGCCAAGATGGTGCTCCTGCTGCTGATGTTCATCGGCGGATGTGCGGGCTCGGCGGGCGGCGGACCGAAGGTGATCCGCCACATCCTGATGGCGCGCCTGACGCTTCGCGAGCTGACGCGCACCCTGCATCCACGGGCCGTGCTGCCCGTGAAGCTCGGCGGCCGCGTGGTGCCCGAGCACACGTTGCGCGACGTGCAGGTGTTCATGCTGTTCTACCTGCTGACCTTCTCCATTGGCACGGCCGTCGTGGTGTTCCTCGGGGCGGATCTCATCACGGGCCTCACGGCGAGTATCGCCTGCCTGGGCAACATCGGCCCCGGGTTCGAGACGGTCGGGCCGATGGCCAACTACGCCCACCTGCACCCCCTCAGCAAGGTCGCGCTGACCCTCGAGATGTGGATCGGCCGTCTCGAGGTGCTGACCGTGCTGGTCCTGTTCCGCCCGGAGGCGTGGCGGTCCGCGCGCTGGGGCGCGTAGCCCCGGAGTCGCCGCCGACCGGGCGCGGCGCCGATCTCCTCAAACCGCAGGCGGGCGGGAACGCGCCGCTCACGGCAGCCGGATCAACCCGATCTCCGATGCCCCCACGGCCGCAAACACGACGAGCGCCAGCACCAGCACGGCGTTGGTGAATCGCGAGTTGCGCGGCACGTCGCCGGCCGCCTCGATCAACACGTTGTTCATGTACAGCAGCGTCGCGGCCAGGAACGGGATGAACAGGCTGCCGACGATGGTGAAGGTGCGAATCACGAAGAGCGGCTGGTCGATGAAGGCGAGCGGAATCGGAACGATCGTGACAAACGCCAGCGCCACACGGTAGGGCACGCTCGTCACGCTCGTGAGGCGCGCCCGAACGTCCGGGGGTTCTCGACGCAGCAGACCGTAGTAGTCCGCGAACAGGTACGGCAGGCTCTGCCAGATGCCGAGCAGCGAGGCAAAGACCGCTGCCCAGAACCCGACAGCGTAGGCGAAAAACCCCACAGGGCCGATGGTGGCGCCGAGCGTGTCGGCCATCTTCGTCACGGCCTGCGCGTTCGTGATCTGGACCCCGGCGACGTGGAAGGCCTGGTTGGCGACGATCATGATCGCCAGGCCAATCATCGCCGTGAAGACGTAAGCCACGGCGATGTCCGCGCGAACGAACCGCAGCCATGCGGCCCCGGACATCCGCTCCTCGCGCAGCCAGTAGTTGTACGCGAGCATCGCGATCGATCCGCCGATGCCGCCGAGCACCGAGAGGACCGAGGTGGCCCCCCCGGTGGGGATGGCCGGCGTGAGCAACCCGCGAACGACGGCGGCAGGGTCCGTGATCGTCACGGCCGCACACGCGAGGATCGCGAAGAACATGGTCCCGATGAGGACCTTCATGATCTTCTCGAAGCCCGCATAGCCCCCCGCGGCGACCAGGGCGCCGCCCACCAGCGAGTGCAGCACGGCGCCCGCCGGGCGCGGCATCGCGCCGCTCGTCAACGTGTTGAGCCCCAGCCCGCACGCACTCGTAAGCGCCGCGCTGACCGAAACGGTCCACAACACGAGATACGCCGCGAAGTACAGGCGCACCCACCGCGGGAGATGGCGCACCCAGCCCTCGATCGCCGTCATGCCCGTGGCCAGCTGCCAGCGCGCAATGCCTTCGTTGAGGAACCCCTTCAGGAACGCCGCGAGGACGACGACCCAGAGCAGCGTCAACCCATGGCTGGACGCGGCCATGGTGGCAGACACGATGTCGCCGGCCCCAATCCCCGCGGCCGCCACGAGCAATCCGGGACCAACCAGCGTCAGCACGCTGCCGGTCGGCAGTGACCTGGGCGGGGACTCGTCAATGCTCGACATGAACGGACGCCTCCATCGCCCACCGGGAGCGCTCGCGCGTGACGGCGCCGAGCTTCGACCTCTCGTGTTCGACCACGTCATTATGAAACGCGGTACTATGGCGGCGCCGTCCGTTCGACGACAGCCTCCTGTCACGGTTCCATGGCCGGCGTATCAAGGAGATAGCCATCGCATGACGACGACCGCTGCCGCTGTCGCCCGCGTCATTGCCGACGCCGGCATCGACCGGGTGTTCGGCCTGCCAGGCGGCGAGGTGCTCGTGCTCATCGACGAGCTGCGCCGCGCCGGCGTGGACTTCGTGCTCATGCGCCATGAGTCCAATGCCGGGCTGGCGGCCGCCGTCTACGGCAAGCTCCGCGGCCAGCCCGGCGTCGTCTTGACGACGCTCGGGCCGGGAGCGGCGAACCTGATGCTGCCGATCGCGAACGCGTATCTGGACCAGGAGCCGCTTCTGGCCATCTCGGCACAGATTCCCGAGGAGTTTCCTGCGAGCCACACGCACCAGCTGCTGCCGCTGCACGAGGCCTACAGGCCCGTCTGCCGGCTCGTCGCGACCGTGACGCGAGACAACGTCGGCGATGTCGTGCCGCGCGCGCTGGCGGCGTGCCTGGAGCGGCCGTTCAGCGTGTCGTACCTGACCCTGTCAACGCGCGAGGCCGTGAAGACCGCAGCAGCCGCTGGGGGCGCGGGGTCCACACCTGCGGCGGTGCGTCACCCTGATCGGTTGATCGATCCTCTTGAATCCGCGCGGGAGCTGCGGGAGCGATTGCGCGCCGCTCACCGTCCGCTGGTCCTGATCGGCCTCGGCATCGATCCGCGCAACGCCGAGCGCATACGCCGCTGGCTGAACGACTGGAATCTGCCGGTCGCCGTCACGCCCAAGGTCAAGGGCATCGTCGATGAGACGTCGGCCAACTTCGTGGGGGTGGTGGGCGGCATGGCCGCGGACGGGTTGATGTGCCGGCTGCTGGAGGCGGCTGACGTGCGAATCGGGTTCGGTCTCGATCCGGTGGAGATCGACAAGACGTGGCATGCGGAGCTGCCGATTCACTGGGTGCTCGAAGCGCCAAACGCGGGCGGTCTCGTGCCCGAGGGCAGCAGGCTCGTCGCCCACGGCGAGTGGCTCGACGCAATCGCGGCCGAGGCGCCCCCCGCCGCGTGGGACGCGCCGTTCCGCGACTTTCAACAGGCGCGGCGCGATCTGCTGATCGGCCGGTCCGATTCGAACGACACCATGTGGCCGGGCGACATCATCCGGGCGCTTGCCTCCGCCTTGCCCGACGACACGATCGTGACGACCGATGTCGGGTCGCACAAGTACCTGTTCGGCCAGTTCTGGCCGAGCCGCCGGCCCGAAACGTTCTGGATGTCGAACGGGCTGTCGGGCATGGCGTACGGGCTGAGCGCCGCCATTGGGGCCAAGCTGGCGCGGCCCGACGCGCCGGTGCTGGCAGCCGTGGGGGACGGCGGCTTTTCGATGAACGCCCAGGAACTGGAGACGGCCGAGCGCGCGGGCGCACCGTTCGTGACCGTCGTGCTGGAGGACGGCAGCTACTCGCTCATCAAGCTGGCGCAGGAGGGGCGCAAGCTGGAGCCGTACCGCATGGACTTCGGGCGAATCGACACGGTCAAGATGGCCGAGGCGTGCGGGGTCGAGGCACTGCGCACGTCGAACCCGGACGAGCTGGGGGACGCGGCACGCCGGGCCGTGGCCACGCGGCGCAGCCTGGTGATCGGCGTGCCGGTCGATTATGCGGACTATCGGCGGCTCTTTTGAAAGGAGACGAGGGAGTGGCGGCAGGGAGCGCGGCGCGTCTTGACAAGGGAGCGCGGCGCGACAGGGAGCGCGGCGCGACAGGGAGCGCGGCGCGACTTGACACGACGTCCCGCGAATGTTAGGTTTGTCGCGAACCTGTTATAAAAATAACATGCTGCCTGCCAGGCCGCCCGCCGCGCTCACCAAGCGCGAACGCCAGATCATGGACGTGCTCTACCGGTTGAGACGAGGCACGGCCGCCGAGATCCGGGCACTCCTGCCGGGTTCGCCGAGCGATTCGACCGTCCGGACCCAGCTGCGCGTGCTCGAAGGGAAGGGATACGTCCGCCACGAAGACGAGGGACTGCGATACGCCTACTTCCCGCGGATCCCCAGGCACGAAGCACGCAGGTCGGCACTCCGCCACCTTGTCGAGACGTTCTTCGACGGCTCCCATGCGCAGGTCGTGACCGCCCTGCTCGGCAGTGATGCCGCCCGCCTGACCAATGACGATCTCGATCGCATCTCCCGGGCAATCGAGTCCGCCCGAAAGGCGGCCCGGTGAGCTGGCTGCTCGTGTATGCGCTTCGGTCATCCGTGCCACTGGTCGCGGCCCTCGCCGCGTGTGTCTGCTTGCGCCACCGTTCCGCGGCCCTGCGCCACTCGGCGCTCACTGCCGGACTGCTGCTCGCAGCGGCGACGCTCCCGCTCTCGCTGCTGCTGCCCTCCTGGGACGTCGGCGGCTGGGCGCAAGGCCCGCTCGCCGTGATCGAGGTCACGGCGGCGGACCCAGAGCCCGTAGCCGTCCCGGCGAGCGCATCGCCCGTGACGGCTGTTTCGGCACCGTCGCCGGCCGCGCTCCTCGTCATGGTATGGGGGTCCGGAGCGGTGGTCAGCCTCTCGATGCTGCTGGCCGGACTCTATCGCGTGAAGGCGATCGCCTCTCGTGCGCAGCCGGAACAGGGGGCTCCCTGGGTGCCGCTGTACCAAGAGCTCTCCGCGCGATTCGGCCTTCGACGGCGCGTGGCGATCCGGATGACGGAATCCCCCAGCCTGCTGGCGACGTGGGGCTTCCTGCGACCCTGCGTGCTCCTGCCCTCTCAGGCAACGGGATGGAGCGCGACGCGTATGCGCGCCGTGCTCGGGCACGAGCTCGCCCACATCGCCCGCGCCGACTGGGCGGTGCAGATTGCCGCCGAAAGTGTTCGAGCCCTGCTCTGGTTCAATCCCCTGGTGTGGCTGCTGTGCATGCGCTTGCGACGCGAGAGCGAGCGGGCGTGCGACGATGCCGTCCTGGCGACAGGTATCGAGGCGACCGACTACGCGACGCACCTCGTGGACATCGCGCGAAGCTGCCGCGATGCCGGACCGGCACCCGCAGGCGTCCTGCCAGTCGCTCGCCCGTCAACGTTCGAAGAGAGGATCGCCGCCATGCTGAACACCAAACTCGATCGCCGGAATCCGACTCGCCGCGCGATCCTCGTCGTCTGGACGCTCCTGTTGGGCGCGTCACTCCCAGCCTCGGCCTTCCGCACGGAAGCGCAGGGGCCAGTCCCGCTGACCGGCTCGGTCTACGATCCGACCGGTGCCGTCATGCCGCAAGTACAGATAACGCTCGAGGATTCGCAGTCCCGGTGGGTCGCTGAGACGGACGGGGCCGGGCGCTTCGAATTCGCCCCGGTTCCCTCAGGCCGTTATGTACTCCAGGCGTCCCTCGCCGGCTTCCGCTCACTTCGCCACGAGATCACCCTCACCGACACTCCCGACTGGACCAGGGCCATTACGCTGCAGGTAGGGACGGTGGAGGAGACCATCAACGTCAGGGCGTCCCGCCCGACGGCCCAGCAGCCTGCCGCTGCCCTTGGGCCGTTCAGGGTCGGCGGAAACATTCGTGTGCCGCGAAAGCTGCTCGACGTGCGTCCGGTCTATCCAGAGGCGATGCGACAGGCAGGACTCGAAGGCGTGGTGCCGATCGACGCCGTGATTGGCAGCGACGGGTCGGTGACCTCGGTTCGCGTCGCCAGCGCCCAGGTCCACCCGGACCTCGCCGCAGCGGCGATGGCCGCCGTCCGGCAGTGGCGCTTCAGCGCCACGCTGTTGAACGGTGCGCCGATCGACGTCGTGATGACCGTGTCGGTGCGGTTCAGCCTTTCGGAGTGACATTCGAGGTCAGATGAACCCTCAACCGGAGTGACATGCGCGCACTCATGATGATCGCCATCCTGCTGTCGGCCGCGGTCGGCCAGCAGGCGTCGGCGACGCTCACCCCTCAGGAGCGCCAACGCCTGATCGCCCACCTCGAGATGACCGGCGGCTGGTTCACGAGCGAAGTCGCCGACCTGTCGCCTGCACAACTCGAGTTCCGGCCAGCACCCGGCACGTGGAGCATCATGGAGGTGATCGAACACGTCGTGCTCGTCGCGCCCATCTACTGGGAGGATCTGCAGCGCGCGCTGAAATCGGCCCCGAGCGCCCGGGCCAGCCCGTCCAGCGACGCCGACATCCTCTGGTACGGGATCGATCGCACCTGGCGCGAGAAGGCGATTCCTCCAGAGGAACCCAAGGGGGCGGTTCGCAGCCTGGCCGGCGCGCTGAAGTCCTACCAGATGTCTTACGAGCGACTGCTCCGCTTCGCCCGAGACACCACCGACGATCTCCGTCGGCACATCGTCGAGCGCCAGCAGTGCGATGCGTATCAGTGGGCGCTGTTGATTTCCACCCACGAGCAGCGGCATGTTCTGCAGATTCGCGAGATCAAGGCGCACCCGAACTATCCAGCCAGATAGCTCTCGCGCCGACAACGGGGTCGGCGCCGGGGGCGTCTCGGCGGTGTGGTTGGATCCCACTGGCCGCGGGAGGGAGGACGCCGTGTAGACGTGGAAGTTTCTGCGAGTCGGATGGCGTCAAGTACGCAGAAACGTTAATTACACCCGGCCCCTTTTTGACCCAGGCGGTACACGCGCCCCGCCCCCTCCGCGTGCTCGAGCGTCAGCCAGTCGCGGTACTGCTCGAATCGCGGCGACACCAACTCCCATTCGCCCGCTTCGTACAGGTCCGTGTGCACCACGACGTAGGTCACGTGAAGGTCGGCGAGGCTCGCCAGGCTCGCCTCGTCTGGAAAACTTCGGAGCTGGTCGTAGAGTCGCTCATGCAGGGGCGTCACGAGACCGCTGTGGCCGTGCACGGTCTTCTGCCAATGCGCCATCGAATGGAGCATGTAGGTGCTGTGATACCGGACAAACGGCTTCACGGGCACCTCCGCGACGACAAACGGCTTGGGTTGCCCGTCGAGCCACCGGTCCACGGCCGGAATTTCCACGCGATACGCCTGCAGCGGCAGCGGGATGGCCGCAAACTCGGCGACCATCAGGGCGCCGCACCCGAACGCCGCCAGGCGTCGCCGCGTTGGTGACAGGCGGCGCGTGATGAGTTCGAAGCCGATGCCAACGAGCACGGACAGACCGAGCACAGCCAGCAGAATGAACCGCGATGGAATGCGGATGAAGTTCAATCCCGGAAGCCAGTACACCGCCGGCCACAGTCCCAGCGGCGGGCCAAGCGTGAGCCAGACGGCAAGCGTCGTCATGACGCCAAAACAGGCCACCTGCCTCCGGAAACGCGGCCACGCGAAGGCCGCGAGCGCACAGGCCCCGAGCAGGAGGGGCACGTAGCCCGGAAACAAGAAAGCGCTCGCGCGTTCGTTGGCCGGCGACGAAAACACGTGCGCGAGCAACCAGGCATGAACGTGCGTCGGTGACGCCACGAAGCTTTCCGGAGCCGGCGCCCAGTTCTCCAGCGACCGCCGCAATCCCATGTCCTGCTGAACGTGCAGGTACGGCGGGATCATGAGCGCAGCCGGCAGCAGAAGGATCAGGCCGGTCATCCCGACGTCACGCACGCGAGTCCGCAGCCGCAGGGGTTCCCCCAACCGGAAGGCCAGCATCACCGCCGTCGCCAGGCCCAGATAGACTGCCCCGTGGCCGCTCGACAGCACCTGCAGCGTCGCGAACGCCAACGCCAGGTGGAGGTCGCCTCGCCGCCCGCGATCGAGATACACGTGCAACGCGGCCAGCGCAAACGGAATCCACTGAATCGTCGTCAGGTGCGTCTGTGCGAAGCGGAAGAACCGGGCGGGCGAAAACGCGAAGACGATGCCGCAAAGCAGCGCCGAGAGGTGACTCAGTCCCAGACGACGACCGAGCACATACGCCCCGAGGCCGCTCAGCAGGCATGACAACAACGAAACCGCGTTGAGGGCGAGCACCGGGTTGTTCGAGAGCCAGAGCACTGGGGCCACGAGCAGCGCCGAGCCGATCAGGTTCTCGGAGAACGCCAGGGTCCGGCTGAACGGATGCAGGATGTTGGCCTCGAAGATCGACCAGGGGTGGGTGAAGAGCGCGTGCACGTCCCATGCGAGGGTCCACGTGAAGAGGTGCACGTCGGGATCCCCACCGAGCGACGAACTGCCGGGCGTCACCGACAACGGATAGGTGAGAGCGGCGGTGAGGGCGGTGAACAGGAGCAGCGCCTGCCCGATCTCAGCGCGACGCAGCGGGTTTTCCAGGGGGAGACGGTCGGCAGCCATTCGGCCGGAAATCCGCTTCCATGATAGTCAATCAACGAGGCCGCGGATGTCGTGGCATACTTGCCCCGCGAGGATTCCATCATGACCGACCTCACAGAAACCAGGCGCCGCTTCATGGCCCATTTCGCCGGGGCCGGGCTCGGAGCCACCCTGGTTCCCGGCGTGCTCTGGGCACGCATGCAGGACGCCGGCGCCAGCACCATCACGATGGCCATGGTGACCGACGCCTTGCAGCTCTCAGGCATCGAGTTGACGGAGGAGGATCGCAAGGCGCTGGTGGAATCCGCCAACACGAATCTCACCCGATATCAAGAGCTGCGCAAGATTGACATTCCCAACGACGTGTCGCCGCCATTCCATTTCAGTGCGGTCGTGCCTGGCGTGCAAGTCAACAAGACGCGTCTCCCCTTTCGCGTCAGCCCCGCACCCTCGGTCAAGCGACCCGGAAATCTCGAAGACGTGGCGTTCTGGCCCGTGAGGCATCTGGCCGAGCTCGTCCGTACTCGTCAGGTCACTTCACTCGAACTCACCGAGATGTATCTGGCGCGGCTGCACCGCTATAACCCGACGCTCAACAACGTCGTGACGTTTCTCGATGACCTGGGCCGCGCCGAAGCGCGCCGGGCGGACGCTGAAATCGCCGCAGGGAAATACAAGGGGCCGCTGCACGGCATCCCGTGGGGGGCCAAGGACATCCTGGCTGTCAAGGGCCACCCAACGACCTGGGGGTCGAAGGCCTTCAAGGAACAGGTGCTCGATTACGACGCCAGCGTGGTCGAGATGCTCCGCGACGCGGGAGCCATCCTCATCGCCAAGCTGACCACCGGCGAACTCGCCGCCGGTGACAACTGGTTCGGCGGGCAGACCAAGAGCCCGTGGGACCCCGCACAGGGCTCGAGTGGATCGTCGGCGGGCCCCGCCTCGGCCACGGCAGCTGGTTGCGTGGGGTTCGGCATCGGCTCGGAAACCAGTGGTTCGATTCTCAGTCCCTCCGCGCGCTGCGGCCTGGCCGGCCTGCGACCCACCTTCGGGCGAATCAGCCGCTACGGCGCCATGGCGCTTTCGTGGACGATGGATCGGCTCGGACCGATTTGCCGATACGCCGAGGACTGCGCCCTCGTGATGCAGGCCGTCGCCAAGCCCGATGGCCGCGACATGAGCGTGTCGGACATCCCGTTCAACTACAACGCCCAGCTAGACATCCGCAAGCTGCGGGTCGGGTACATCAAGGAATCGTTCGACGAGCTTGCCAACGCGACCGTCAAGGCGAACGCCCAGGCTGTCCTCGACCAGCTCCGCGCCCTGGGCGTCTCGACGCTGGTTCCGATGACGATCCCGGAGTTCAACTCCAATGTCAGCGCCATCAATGTCGAGTCGGCGGTGTTTTTCGATCAGCTCGCGCGCGCAGGCCGCATGAAAGAAGCACGCGGGGGCGGACGGCCGACTGGGCGGTTGGTGCCGGCGGTCGAGTTCCTGCAGTCGCAGCGCGTGCGCATGATGATGATGATGGAGCTGGCCAAAGCTACCTCATCGCTCGACGTCTGGGTGGTGGCCTCCAATCAGAATGCGGGCGGACGGCCTGGGGGCGCCGGTGGTCCGGGAGGCGATCCCGCGTCGCGGGGAGGCGCTGGCGCTCCATCGCCCGAAGGGGGCCTCACCCCGGGCGGCACGCCTCGCGAGCCGGGCGGGCCTGGCGGCGGGCCGGGACGACCTCAGGGCCCGGCGCAACGTCATTCGACGATGGCGAACCTCGCCTGCTACCCCGCGATCAACGTCCCCAACGGGTTCAACGACACGGGGTCGCCCACCAACGTCACGTTGTTTGCCAGGCCGTTTGGCGAAATGGAACTCTTGGCCCTGGCCAAGGCCTATCAGGACGCGGCGGGCTTCCACCTCAAGCGGCCGAGCAAGCTCGACACGTGAGGTGAGGACGCACTGGCTGGTGCCGAGGGCCGATCAGTAGCCGCCGCCCGACCGCTGAAGCTGGGCCAGTCGGGCCTCGGCGAGTTCCCTGACGGCCGGTCCGTCCTCGGTCAAGAGCGCTTCCGACGCCGCCGCCGCCTTCAGCGCGCCGAGCGCCTCCGAGCGATTCCCGAGCTCCTGCGCGCATACGCCGTACAGATACTGCACGGTGCCATTGCCGACCCCTGGACCATCGGGGAGCTTCACCTGCCGCAGTTCACTTTGCGCGGCACTGTAATCACCGAGCCGCGCGAGCGCCACGGCGGTGTTGAGGCGGATGACCGACTGCTGGAACGGATCGGTGGCAGCCGCCAGGCGCGCCCGCAAATCCATGAGGACGCGGTTGGCGAGCAGCGTCTGGTCGCTGAGGCCCATCAATCGCGGTGTCAGGAACACGCTGAGCTCGGCGCGCTTGCTGGCGCCCTTGGCGTCGCGAAGCTCCACGGCCAGCACCGAGCCGGCACCCTTGCCGGCCACGATTCTCAACAGCGCCGCCACATCGGGAGTGGGCTGTCCGTCGGCGGTGACGACAATATCGCCCACGCTCACGCGGCCGTTGGCCGGGCTGGTCGCATCCACGCCGACGACCACCGGACCAGCCAGGTCGGTGACGTCGATGGCCAGCACGCCAATCGCCGGCCGAGACAACGTTGGAACGCGGTCCAGCGTGCCGACGGCCTCGGCGATCGTGTCTGGCCGGTCGAGACGCAGCTCGACGATCTCCGGCGTTCCGCTGCCAGCGGCGAGCAGTGAAATCACCATGCGTGTCTTGTCGATCGCGGTCACCGACGCGACGCCCTGCGCCCCAAAGGCATCGGCCAGCTTCGACGACGCGTCTGTGCGCGCCGGCCGCGTCATCTGCATGGCCGCTCCTTGCGGCCGCCCTTCGGCGTCGGCGGCAAGCCAGCTCGTCGGCAGCTGATTGGTCTTGAGGACCTTCGCTGTCTGCTCACTCGGCGTCGCCAGGACCCGCACGGTCTGGGCTTGACTGAGAGCCCGTTCGACCATCACGCGCATGTCGACGTCGGCGCTGGCGCTTTCGCCGGTCGCCGACACCAACGCGAACATGGGCTTGAGCGCGCCCTCGACCGATACCGTGTCCCCCGCGCGTGCATCGATGCGCCGCGAATCGCTGCCAAAGCGTGACCGCAGCTCGATGAGATGCGAACCCTCGCAGACGTCGCTGGCGGTGTACGGCGCCACACCCCGCTGCTGCCCGTCGATGAACACCTGGGTCCCGGGTTCGTTGGAGGTCACCGACACGGTCGCCACCGCGGGTTTCAACGTGACGGGCCCCACCAGATAGTCGTCCGGACGCTCGACCACCAGGCGGTTGACCGTCCGCACGAAGCAGGGTCGCGTGAACTCCACGGTATGCTCCCCTGGCTTCACGTCGTCGAGGATGAGGGGCGAGGAGACGTTGGCGGTGCTGGCGCCCGAGCGCGTCAGCGCTTCGGCGTACTCCTGGGGGGGCGGCCCGGCCCCGGTGCGGCCCACTTTGACGCCATCGACGAGCACGTCGACATCCGCCGGCGAGGTCAGGATGCTGATGACCGCTGAGAGCCGCTCGAGCGTCAAGATGACGGTGGCCGTCTCGCCGGGATTGGCGGTAATGGCCTGCTGAGCGGACCGATACCCGCGTTGCTCGGCGGCGATCACGTGGTCGCCGGCCGTCACCCGCGTGGGTCCATCCGTCTCGATGGGCACGCCGTCTACCGTCACGATGGCCGTGGACGGCGTGACGCTGAGGGCGAGGTTGGCGACCGTGACGGCGGCCGTCTCTTCGAAGAGCGAGACCACTCGAGGGGAGACCTGGCCCGTGAGCGTGAAATTAGGGTTGACCCTGAGGAGCGCGATGAAGTCGGCGCGCGCTTCTTCGGGATTGCCGAGCCCGAACTTCGAGCGTGCCCGCATCTCGTAGGCGGTGGCGAGCCGTTCCCGCCCCTCGGGCGTGGTCGGCGGCACCGCCAGATAGGCGGCGATGACCTGATCGAGCGCCTTGACCGCGTTCTCGTAGTCCAGGCCCTCGAACAGGCGACGTGCCTCCTGATACATGACGTCGCCGACACCCTGGCGCGCGTTCACCGCTGCCGGGAGGAGCACCAGGCACGCCGCCGCCACCAAGCCAAGTCCGAGCCACCGACCCATCACTCCGATCATTGATACACCTGAATCCGTCGAGAGCTCTCGTCGAAGACGAGCAGCCGGCCAGCCGCGTCCACGGCGATCGCCCGAGGCCGCTGCAACGCGCCGGCCTCGCGACCGGTGCTCGACAGGGTGGCCACCAGCTGGTTCCTGGCGCCGAACACGTAGACGGCCCGAGTGTTGCGGTCCAGTACGAACAGGTGACCGAGGGGGCCGAAGGCGATGTCCTGAGGCTCGTTGATCTGGTAGCCCTCGCCGCGCGGTGCGATCCGGCCGAGTGGCTTCCCGTCCCGATCGACGACGACGATCGCCTTGGAGTCCCGGTCGATCATCGCGACATCGTCCAGCTCGTTGCGCGTCACGCGCTCGGTGTTCACGGCGGCGAAGTTCGCGACGAACCGGCCGGCCGGCGACACGCGAATCACGGTCTTCTCGCGCCGATCCGAGACGATCTTGTCGCCGTTGGAGAGCGTCACCACCGCCGGAATGTCCTCCACGAAGCGCGGCAGGCGACCGGTGATCGGGACCACCACCTGAATGGGGTTGGCCCCATCGGGGATGAAGCTGTCGCGTCGGACGACGACCACGCGTGTCCGCTGATCGACGAAGAAGGTGGACGGATCCTGCGAGGCGATCGACCGCGTCAGGGCCCCCTTCTCGTCGAAAATGGCCACGCCTTGCCCGTGACCCAGCAGCACCCGCCCGAAATCGTCGACGGCAATTCCCATGACGTCGTTGAATCGCGAGCTCTCGCTGCCGATGTAGCGGCCGCTGAACGAATAGGCCGGGCCTGTCCGGCCCCGCACGTAAAGGCGGTAGAGGACGGTGTTGTAGTGGAGGGCCGTGGTGGCCTCGGACGAGCCTTCGAACTGCTGGCGGATCCACTGCAGGCGGCCGAACGCCTGGGTGGCGCGGCCAGTGGCCAGGAGGCTCGAGACCATCGCGAGGTCCGCGCGCGCGGCCCAGATCGACCGGGGATACTCCATCGAGACCCGCCGGAAGCGCTCCACGGCGTCCTCGGTCCGCCGAGCCATTCGCAGCGTGTCGCCCGCGTAGAAGCGCGCCGCCGCCACGGCGTCGGATCCGGGGAACAGCCGCGGCACGCGTTCGAAGCTGGCCAGCGCCGTGTCGACATCGGCGGCCGATCGGCTCTTGGCCATCGTGAGGCGCCCGCCGATGATGTAGGCCATCGGTGCCGAGTCGGAGTTCGGGTAGTCCTTCAGCAAGCGGTCAGCGGCCGCTTGGGCTGACACGGTGTCGTACGCGATGTCGAGGTAGTACAGCGCCACCTGCATCAGGGCGTCGTCGGCGACCGAACTCTGACCGAACGAGTCGACGACGACCTGAAAATCCTTGAGGGCTTCGGCATAACGCCCGTTCTGCATGAAGGTCAAGCCGCTTTCGTACTGGCGGCGTGCGAACTCCTCAGGGTTCTGGGCCGCCAGCTGGGCAACTGACGCCAGGGCGAGCGCCAGCCCGAGGCTGGCAAGGCGAACGCGCATCAGAAAATCCTTACCGTCGCCGTTTGATTGGACGAGACGGTGACTGATTGGCCCGGTGGTTTCTGGGGATACTCCTCGGGACAGACGAGCTCGACGCGGTACTGCCCGGGTGCGATGCGCATCTGAGCGATCGGTGGATAGCCCATGAGCTGGTCGCCGATCCGCACTCGACATGTTTCGTGACGGGTCAGGACCGACAAGCCGCCCAGCGCCGGCACCTCGTAGTCCAATCCTCGCGTCGGGACCTTGACCGTGGTGCTCAGCAACACCTCGCGCGCGGTGATCCTCAGCGCGGTTCCGGGAGGCACCTTCAACCGATGTGATTGGCTCGCGCGTGACACGACTTGTGATCCACTGGACACTTCCACCGGGTACGAGCTGGCGAT
>JBQTIE010000230.1:0-15494 GCA_052389315.1 Acidobacteriota bacterium | reverse complement strand
GAAGTTGGCCGACGGTTCTGGTCCTCGGGCGCTGAATCGAGTCTCGGCCGGAACCCAGATTCGACTCACAACGGCCAACGAGGAAGCGTACGACAGTTGGAGAACCGAGTGCGCCGGCATCTCGGATCGCTATTTCAGAGGCCGACATCCGGTCGTGGACCTCGAGCCGGCGTTCTTCCACTTGGTGCAAACAGACCGGGTTATGGTCGCAGAGCAATTCACGCGGCCGCATAACGCGCTGCACCCGACGGCCGCTGGTCGAATGCCGTGAGCGGCCGCGGGTGAGCGCGGTCGTCCAGCCGGGCTTGATTGAAGCTACAGGGCAAGGACGAGGCGAAGACCACTCTCAACGTCCTTGAGCAACTGGCCTCGAACGCGACCGACGGGTTCTGTGAGAAAGTCCCGATCCACGGTGATGACTTGTGAGACGTTGGCGACCGAGTCCTTGGTAAGGCCTGCCGCCTTGGCTGGAATCAGCACGTTGCCTGGCGCGTCGACGAGCCGAATGTTGGACGTCAGGACGACCGCAAGAACGGTCCGCAGTCGACTTCGATTGAAGGCGTCGCTTTGGACGATCAGAACGGGCCGCCGGAAGCCCGGTTCCGAACCGGCGGGCTCGCCCAAGTCTGCCCACCAGACTTGGCCGCGTTCGACTACCACGCGTGGCGCTCAAGAGACCGCCGTTGCAGACGTCGAACGCCTGGCTCCACGCGGCTCTCCTCGGTGCCATAGACGGCATTCAGGCGGTCGGTCACCTTTCTGCCCCGATGCTTGGCGAGGAATTCGGCTAGGGCGGTCGCGTACAGCCGGCTGCGAGACACACCAAGGCGTTTCCCGACGGTCTCTGCGGTTTCAAACAATTCGTCGGGGATCGACAGAGCAACCTTCATACTCTAGTAATACCATGGTAGGAACGACGAGACAAGCTGGCCAACAAACATTCGCTACTTCGTTCACTGGGCTCATCCTCCAAGAGCAGTCGGAGGCCGGCTAGTCTGCGCTGGAGCCGACAGCACGACCGGGTGTATGGTGTGGTCGCGCTCGGCTCAGCGCGAACGTCAGGCGGCGAGAGCAAGCGAGACAGCGCCCGGTCGAGTCGTCACGGCGGGTCTCACCCGCGCAGTCGTCCAGCGAGGAACGCATGCCGATCAGGTTGAGAGGCTGGTGCGAGGCGATCGCTCAGGATGCGCGGTACGCGCTCTGCTCGCTGCGCGCCAGTCCCGCGACGACCGTGCGTCGTGCTCACCCTCGCGATCGGCGCCGGCGCGGTCGGGACGATGTACGGGTTCCTGCGCCGGCTGCTCCTCCAGCCGCCGCCGCAGGTTGCCGACCCTGCGCGGGTCGCGAGGCTCTTCTTCCACTACGACAAGCCAGGTGCCGCCCGCGTCACGCGGTCGCAGTGGTACGCCTGCGTCCACGATCGGCTGCGCGCAGAGGCGGTCACGCTCCAGCACGCGGCGGCTCATGCCAGCTTTGTGGTGTCGGTGGGGGCCGGCCAGGAGGCTGCGTCCGCCCGCGCGAGTGTCGTGTCCGCCGGCTTCTGGGCGTCCCTGGGAACACGTCCCACGATGGGCCGCCTGTTCGCCGACGCGGAGGTCCACCGGGTTACCGGGCCCCGCTTGGTGATTCTCGGCCACGCCTTCTGGCAGCAGCGGTACGGCGGCGATCGCGACGTCATCGGCCGCACGCTCCGGATCAGGGGCGAGCCGTTCGAGATTATTGGCGTGACGCCCCGCGGCTTCCGCGGCATCGAGCTAGACGAGGTCGATCTGTGGTTGCCCCTTTCGGCGTTCACGCTGACCGGACGTCCGTGGGAGACCGACACCGCGTTGAGTCATGTCGTTCGACTCAAACCAGGCGTGACCGCCGAGCAGGCCGATGCTGACCTGTCGCGGGCGCTGTCGGACGTTGTCGATGACGACGTGGGCTGCGAGAGCAGTCCCGCCTCGTCGCCGCCAGCGGCGCGCCTCTCGGTGACTGCCGGACCATTGACGGCTGGGCTGGGCGGGGACATGCAGCTAATCGCCGAAGCACGAGTCGCCTTATGGCTCGTCGGCGTGGCGATTGCCCTGCTCGGTGTCGCATGCGCCAATGCCGTCGGCCTGCTGTTGGTGCGGGCTCTCCACCGCCGACGGGAGATTGCTGTCCGTCTCGCGCTTGGCATGAGCAGGCGACGTCTGGCCGCGCAGCTCTTGACGGAAAGTGCGGTGCTCGCCGTGCTCGGGAGCCTGGCGGCGGTCGCCGTCGTGGGGGGAGGCGGCGCGTGGATCAACGGCGTGCTATTCCCCAATCTCGGTTGGAGGGCGGTAGACATCGTCGATCCCTCGGTGATGGCGTTGACCGGCGCGTGCATTATCGGCGCGGCGCTTGTGGCCGGCCTCGCGCCCATGCTCCAGGTGCGGGCACATCCGCTTCCTGCGCTGCAAGGCGGCACATGGCGGACGACGGCTCGCCGCGGGAGGCTTCACCGGACGCTGCTCGTCGCGCAGGTCGCGCTGTCGACGGTGCTCCTGGTTGGCGCCGGGTTGTTCGTTCGCAGCCTGCACAACATCCGCTCGCTCGATTTCGGCCTCGACACCGACAACGTCCTGGTGGTCACGGTGGACTTCGTGGGGATCGGCCGGCCGGCGCGCGAGGTGGCCGCGTTCTACGAGCGCGCGCTGGAGCGCGTGCAGGGGCTCCCCGCCGTGGAGCGCGCGAGCCTCGCGACGGCGATCCCTTTGCGCTCGGCGCGGGCGAAATCCATCCGGCCGATGGACCGTGCCGAACGGCTCAGTGCGCCTGGCGGCGAGGCCACGTACGCCAACTCGGTCACGCCGGGCTTTTTCGCGACCACAGGGACGCGGGTGATCGAAGGGCGCGACTTCCTCCCGCACGAGCGCAACGGGGCTCCGGTGGTCGTGGTGAACGAGGCGGTGGCTCGCGCGGGATGGCCCGGCGGCACGCCGGTCGGCGAGTGCGTGGAAATCGACGCTCGCGGCCCATGCGCGACCGTCGTGGGTGTCGTCGAGAACGCGCGCAGGTTCTTCCTCAGGGAGGATGCCGCGCTGCTCTTCTACGAGCCGGTGCCACGCGAGGCCGACGACCTTGCCCGTGGGGCCCTTTTCGTCCGCATCGCGCCCCGGGCGCGGGATGTCGGTGCGGAGGTCACGCGCACCGTCCAGGCGCTCGAACCCGACCTTCCCTTCGTCCAGGTGCGAACCTTGGGGGATGCGCTCGACCGGCAGATCCGTCCCTGGCGGCTTGGCGCCGCGGTATTCACGTCGTTTGGCATCCTCGCGGCGCTGCTGGCGGCCATGGGGCTCTACGGCGCGCTCTCGTATGTCGTGAATCAACGCTCGCGCGAGATCGGCGTGCGCATCGCGGTCGGCGCTCGTGCGGCAGACGTCGTCCGTCTCGTGGTTCGCGATGGACTCGGCGTCGCACTCGCCGGTGTCCTCGTCGGGGTGGCGATCAGCCTCGCCGGTGGAAGGTGGATCGCAGGGCTGCTATTCGACGTCTCGCCGCGCGACCCGGCGGTGTTTACCGCGGTGGCCGTGTTGCTGCTTGCCGCCGCGCTCGTCTCGGCCCTCGTCCCCTCGCGGCGGGCGACGCGGGTCGATCCCGTCGTGGCGATGCGCGTGGAGTAGTTTCGACGAAGCGCTGGAGAGTGACGTTGACAGCGGCCACGCAAGAGGAGGTTGACCATGTCGCTTCAAGGGAAACTCGCCCTCGTCACAGGAAGCTCGCGCGGGATCGGTAGAGGCATTGCGCTGAAGCTGGCGGAACATGGCGTCAAGATCGCCGTCCACTACTACCAGAATGAGAAGGCCGCCAACGACACGCTCGCGGCCATCCGCAAATGCGGCTCGAACGGTATCGTCGTCCAGGCCGACGTGTCACGCCCGGCCGAGATCACCGCCATGCTCGGCAAGGTGAAAGCCGAATTCGGGAAGCTCGATATCTTCGTCAGCAACGCGCGCCCTGAGGTGCCCGCGTTCTTTCAAGCGCCGATGAGTATCACGCTGGAACAGTGGGATGCGGCGTTCGATTCGCAGGCGAAGGCGTTTCTCGTGAGCGTGCGTGAGGCAGTGGCGTTCATGGGTGAGGGAAGCAGAATCTTCGCGATCACCTACGCGGAGGGGAGTCGTACGGGCGGGCTGCAGCCGTGGGTCGGCATGGGGTCGGCCAAGGCGGCACTCGAGTCACTCGTTCGCTACTTCGCGGTGACGCTGGCAAAACGCGGCATCACCGTGAATGCCATCAGCCCCGGTTGGACGGAGGACAGTGTCTTGAACACGTTGCCAACGCAGGCGCAGGATCTCATCCGGAACTGGCACGCGCGCGGGTGGACACCAATGGGCCGCTTGGGAACGCCCGAAGATATCGGGAACGTGGTGACGCTGTTTTGCTCGGAGCAAGCGGGCTGGATCACGGGGCAGGTGATCTACGCCGATGGTGGCGCGTCACTGATGAATCCTGAGGTCCCATCCGAAATCCAGCTTGGCTAGTGTAGAGCTCACGGTTGACGGGACCCGTCGCCCCTTCGTTGAAGGCGCGGTCTCCCGGATCGACCACCGGCAGCGGGACTCCGTCCGCAACGGGCTCCTCATTGGCATGGGCAGTGGGGCTCTCCTGGGCGTCCTGGTGGGACGGGCCGCCGATTCGCCCGCGTGCCCTCGTTCTGGCATCGAACGCGGTCAGGGTGCGCTGCTCGGCGCCGTTGGAGGCGCATTCTGGGGTGGCGTGGGGAGCTGGATCGCCGACGCGCTGGTGCGCAAGCGTGAAGCGATCTACCGTGGTCGTGGCCGACCATTGACGCTACGATCAAGATGGGGGCCGCCGCCGTGTGGCGTCGCGTCGAGGCATCGTTCCAATGATCCGGCTCATGCGTTTTCCCAGTGCGGTCAAGCGCCATCCTGACATCGAGGCTTGGATGAACGAGCATTCGGATCAGTTGGGGGCGATCGCGAAGTACTGGTTTGACGTCATCCGCGGCTGCGGACTCGATGTTCGCGAGCTGTTGCATGACGGCCATCCCACCGCATGTGTCGCTGACGCCGCATTCGCCTACGTCAACGCCTTCACAGCTCATGTCAACGTCGGGTTCTTTTGTGGCGCCGAGCTGCCCGATCCGGACGGCCTGCTGGAAGGCACGGGCAAGTTCATGCGTCACGTGAAAATCCGGCCGGAAGGCGGGGTTGATGCCTCCGCCCTCGGGACACTCATCAGTGCCGCATACACCGATATGAAGGGGCGTCTCACCGCGGAGCCATGAGTGCAGGCCTTCGATGGTTCGGCCGGGCCGCCCGTGCAGCGCTCAGGGCCTCTCAGCCCGCGGCGGCTACCGTGCGATGCAGGTGAAGTACAAGAAGATGAGTCCGACGGCGACCAGACGGGGCGAGAAGACAAGGCGCCTCGGCTAATGCCTGCCGGTCGTTCGACAGCAGACGTGCACCATTGAACACGCGTTCAGAGGAGGGACATCGTGGGACGGACCTATCAGTCGATTGTGATCAACGCACCTGCGGAGACAGTCTGGGGAGCCATCAGGAACTTTCATGACATGGGCTGGGCCCCGAATGTCATCACCGGGGTGGGTGTCGTTGGCGACAAGAAAGGGAACGAAGTGGGAGCCAGGCGCGTGCTCAATGGTGTCTTTCACGAGACCCTTCTGGAGGTGAAGGACGAGGATCGCACCTTTGCCTACAGCATCGACGATGGTCCGTCTCCGTTGTCGAAGACGGAGATCTCCAATTACGTTGGCCGCGTGTCGGTTCGTCCCGTCACCGAGGGACGGGGCGCATTCGTGGAGTGGTCCTCACAATGGGAGCGGAACGACAAGGCGACGGCGGAGTTCTGCCACGGTGTCTACGTCGCTCCCGTGTGCTTGAACGGAGCGCCGGTCAAGCCGGGAGAACGAGGCTGGACGCTCGAACCGGGGCCGGTGATTCAAGAGCGCCTCGGAGTGTCGGCCCTCCAGGACATCTTTGCGCTCGGGAGCGCAGACGAGGTGCGCGGAATGGCGACGAGAGCCGGTTTTCGGCAAGTGGAGGTCGAGCCGATGGCCATGACCGCGCGCTTTCCGAACCCCGACGCGTTCCTTGCCGGGGGACGCCCATGATGGCTTCCGACGCCCTGCAGACCCGTCGCGCCGATCCTAGCGACGCCGAAGCCATCGCCTCGGCTCACGTTGATTCGATTCGATCGATTGGCCCCGCGTTCTATCCTCCTGACGTCGTGGAAGCGTGGAGCTCCGGACTGACGCCGGCCATGTACATCGAGGCCATGGAAGGCGGGGAGGCGTTCTTCGTCGCCATCGGAGACCTCCACGGCGACTCGTCAGTCCTGGGCTTCTCGACACATCGCGTCGACGAGGGGGAAGATGGTGTCTCCGTGTATGTCAGAGGCGCGGCGGTGAGGCGTGGTATCGGCACAGCGCTCCTGCGGCTGGCCGAGGAGCACGCCTGGGTGCAGGGAGCCCGGACGATCCAGATCCAGGCCTCGCTTGCCGGCGTCGACTTCTACCAGGCGAATGGCTTTCAGGAACTCGGCCGTGGCGAGGCGCGGTTGATGTCGGGCCGCTCGATACCGTGCGTGTTCATGCGAAAGACACTCACGGCGGGCTGACCGGCGGTGAAGCCACGGGTGCAAACATCCTTCAGGCTCCAGAGCGCTATCCCTGGGCGTACGAGATGAAAGTCGCGGACCCGGATGGGCACGTATTGAGATTCGGCTCCGATCACGGCTTCCGGCAGCTACGTCGCGCCCAATACGAGGAATGCCGTCGGCACATGGCGGACGCCAGGCGCGTGGCGCGCAGTCGTCCGGCGCGGCCGTGTGGCCGAGTGGCAGGTGTACGCCGACAACGAACCAGTACGACAGCTCATGAAGCAGAGCGCGGCAAAGTCCGTGAAGTAGGGGCGGTGTGCCGTGGTTCAGGCTGATGGCGCATATCGGCCGCGACGATGCTCCTCGCACGCCCTTGCGGGCCCGAACATCAATGACCGAGTTCAGCGCAACGCCTCAGGCGGATCGCCACAGACTGAGTCGCTTCCTTCAGGCACAGGAAAGTGTCTACGAACAGGCGTTGGCAGAGCTCCAAAAGGGCCGGAAGCGCTCGCACTGGACGTGGTTCATCTTCCCGCAGTTCGAGGGGCTCGGTGCAAGCGCGACGTCGAGGTTCTATGCCATCAAGAGCGGTGAAGAGGCCGAGGCCTACCTGGAGCACCCCGTTCTCGGGCCGCGCTTGCGGCAGTGCGCCGAGGCGGCGCTCGCCGTGGAGGGCCGGTCTGCCGCTGAAGTGTTTGGATCCCCAGACGATCTGAAACTGCGATCGTGCGCGACGTTGTTCGCCCACGTGTCACCGGCCGGGTCAGTGTTTGAGAGGTTGCTCGACAAGTTCTTCGAAGGTGTCCCAGACGACAGGACCTTGCAGTTGCTCGGCGTTGGCTACGATACAGGGTGAGTGTCAGGGTTCTGGTGGCCGCTCCCATATGACGTCGGGCGGCGTGACGGGAGCTACTCAATCGCCAACCCTTGGCCGCCATACGAAAAGGAGGGACCAGTGACAGTCAAATGGCTGGCCGCCACCGCCGCCGTGATCGCGGTGAGTGGGCAATTCGCCCTTGTGCAAACGGCCGAAACCGGATTCCTCAATCGCTCGATAGCTCTCGACGGCGCGACGTACGCCTATCAGGTATTTGTGCCGCGTGAGTATCGACCATCCACGGAGTGGCCGGTGATCCTGTCGCTCCATGGGGCCGGCGAGCGGGGCAGCGACGGCCTGCTCCAAACCGAAGTCGGCCTGGGTGGCGCCATTCGAAGACACGTCGAACGCTATCCAGCCATCGTCGTCTTTCCGCAGCGCACCGCCGGGGACACGTGGCAAGGATTCGGGGCGAAGCTGGCCCTTGCGGCGCTCGACGCGTCGATGGCGGAGTTCAAGGGTGATCCGTCGCGGGTGTACCTGGCGGGCTTGTCGATGGGCGGAAACGGCGCCTGGCACCTTGCCTTTCACAACCCCGAGAAGTTCGCCGCGCTGGTCGTCGTGTGCGGTTTCGTCACCGAGCGTCGTGGCGGCAGCGGAAGCGGGTATGCCGCCATTGCGGGCCCGTCTGTGGCGGATCCGTTCGCTGAGGTCGCAAAGCGCGTGGCAACGCTGCCGATTTGGATCTTCCACGGTGACGCCGACCAGGCGGTGCCGGTCGAGGAGTCACGTCGGATGGCGTCAGCGCTCCAGGCGGCCGGAGCGAACGTTCAATACAGCGAGCTTCCAGGCGTCGGGCACAACGCGTGGGATCCGGCCTACAACATGCCGGAACTTCCGCGTTGGTTGTTCCAACAGCGCCGTAGATCACCGTAGGCTCTCGAAGAGGTTGAGGGAATGACCATGGACTCGAAGCGAGCGAAGCCGTCAAGATCAGGGGCGGCTGCGCGGGGTGGTGCCGGGCCGGTGCGCCGGTCCCTCGTTGACAGATGTTCGCCGGCTGAACCGCGCGCAGGAGACCACATGCACCGCGTCGTCCCCGCCATCATCGCGGGCCTGATCATCGCCGCCGGGCTGGCTCGCGTGTCCACCGAGCAGACGCCCGCTGCCGGCCCCGTGACGCTGTACGAAGGTGCTCGGCTCATCGTGGGCGACGGGCGTGCGCCGATCGAGGGTTCGGCGTTCCTCGTGGTGCGCAACCGCTTTGTTCAGGTTGGTCGCAAGGGCGCGATTGAGATCCCCCAGGGGGCCGGCCGCGTCGATTTGTCCGGCAAGACGGTCATTCCTGCCCTGATCGACGCGCACTCGCACATCGGCTACATGAAGCATCTGACCAGCGGCGCCGAGAACTACACGCGCGAGAACATTCTCGATCACATGCGCCGGTTCGCCTATTACGGCGTCGGCGCCAGCCAGGCCATGGGCAGTGATTTCGGCGAGCTGCCCTTTCAACTGCGCGACGACATTCTCTCGGGCAAGCATCCAGATGCCGCGCGGTTTCTGACTGCAGGCCGTGGCCTTGCACCGCTCGACGAAATCAGAGCCGACAACATGCGGCAAGCGGCGTTTCCCGTGACGACGGTGGCAGGTGCACGGGCGTCGGTGCAGGAGCTCGTGTCGCGACAGGTGAAGCTGATCAAGACCTGGGTCGACGACCGCGGGGGTGCGGTCACCCCGCTCTCTCCTCCGCTGTACACCGCCATCATCGACGAGGCGCACCGACATGGCCTGCGTGTGGCCGCCCACGCCACAGACCTGCAGCAGGCGAAAGACCTGCTGCGAGCGAACGTCGATGTGTTCGCCCACATGATCAGCGACGTCGACGCCGAACTCGTGGCGCTGTTCAAGCAGCATCCAAAGACCGCCGTGCTCTCCGCGCTGGGGGGGCCGCACCGCGCGGTCTACGCGCCGTGGCTCCATCCGGTGGATCCGCTCATTGCCGAGACCGTGCTGCCCGAACAGATCAAGCGGTTGCAGGGCCGGTTCCCGCTCACGGGAGAGGCCCGCGCGCGCAGCCAGGCCTCCTGGGACCGCCTGGCCCGCGGCATTGCCCGGCTGCATGCGGAGGGCGTCACCATTGGCGTCGGAACCGACGGCGGCGGGCAGCAGGGGGACCAGTTCATCGGTTGGACGATGCACACCGAGCTCGAGAACCTGGTGCTGGCCGGCATTCCGCCGGCGAACGCGCTGGTCGCGGCGACCCGTACCTCGGCCGAAATCCTTGGCCTGGACGACGTGGGCACGATCGCCGCCGGCAAGAGCGCAGACTTCGTCGTCCTCGACGCGAATCCCCTCGACGACATCACCAACACCAGGAGGATCTCGCGCGTCTTCCTGCGCGGTGTCGAGGTCGATCGAGCCAGGCTGCGCGCCGGCTTCTTGAGCGGAGCGATGAACGGACGTGACCGCGAGTAACAGTCCTCCTTCAGCGCTGCGACCGAGGCGAGAAGGCCGTCGCGGAGGTCATCAGCCTATAATCCGGACGTGAAGATCTACACGAAAACAGGCGACGCCGGCGAGACCAGCCTGTTTGACGGCACACGCGTGTCAAAGACCGACCCGCGCGTGGCCGCGTACGGCGATGTCGACGAAGTGCAGGCCGTGCTGGGCCAGGCGGCCGCCGGCGTCTCCGACGATCTCCGCGAGATGATCCACGCGATCCAGCGAGACCTGTTCGCGCTTGGCGCGCGGCTCGCGGATCCCTCGCACCGCATCGCGGCGAGAGTCACCAAGGCGGTGGTCGCGGAAGAGTCGGTGGCGACGCTCGAGGCATGGATCGATCGGCTCGATGCCGAGCTGCCTCCGCTGCGCCATTTCATCCTGTCGGGAGGCTCGCCTGCCGGTGCTGCGCTGCACGTGGCGCGGGCCGTCTGCCGGCGCGCCGAGCGGGCCGTTCTCGGTCTTGGTCCCGACGCCGTCGAGCCGATCGTGCTCGTCTACCTGAACCGCCTGTCCGACCTGCTCTTCGTCATGGCACGCACGGCGAACCGCCTGGCCGGTGTCGCCGAGACCGAGTGGTGAACGACGCCTACGCCACGTGCCTGCGGATTGCCAGGGCCCATTACGAGAACTTCCCGGTCGCGTCTCGTCTCGTGCCGGCATCGCTCCGGCCCCACATCGCCGCAATCTATGCGTTCGCCCGCGGCGCAGACGACATCGCCGACGAACCTGGACGGACGGCGGGTGAGCGCCTGGCCCTGCTGGACGAATGGTCCCGGCACCTCCGCGAGACTCCGCGAGACGACGTGTTCGAGGCCCTGGCCGACACGCGGGAGAGGTTCGATCTGCCGGTGGCGTTGTTCGACGATCTGCTGAACGCGTTTCGCCAGGACGTCACGCAGACTCGCTACGAGACGTGGGCCGACGTGTTCGACTACTGCCGCCGGTCGGCCAACCCCATCGGCCGCGTGGTGCTGCGGCTGGCGGGCCATCGGGACGATCGGGCTGACCGATGGTCGGACTGTGTGTGCACAGCCCTCCAGCTCACCAACTTCTGGCAGGACCTGGCGATCGACTGGGAACGGGGGCGCTTGTATGTCCCTGCGGAGGTCTGGCGGGAATGCGGCGCCGCAACGGCGGAACTGGATCTCCGCGTGATCTCCGCGCCGTGGCGCGCCGCCCTGCAGAGAGCCTCGACGGTCACACGGGAGCTGTTCGAACGCGGGCGCCCGGTGTGCGGCGTGCTTGGCGGGCGTCTGGGCTTCGAGCTCACGGCCACCTGGTGGGGCGGCATGCGGATTCTCGAGCGGCTCGACCGCGTGGGCTTCGACGTCTTTCATCACCGGCCCACCTTGAGAACGAGCGACGCCTTCGTGATAGGGTGGAGAACCTTGAGTTGGAAGGCTCGGAATCGCATCGCCGGCGGCGGCTGACGCGCCCGGGTGACAGCGACACGACATCTCAGTGGCCCGCGACACCTCCTTCTATTACGCGTTCCTGATGCTTCCGCCGGCGAAGCGCAATGCGATTGTCGCCGTCTGGGACTTCTGCCGCGCCGTTGACGACGCCGTAGACGAGGCGGCGCCGGCGGGCGAGTGGCCGCTCTCACCGGAGGCCAGGGCCACGGCCGACGCCGCGCTGGCCAGTTGGCGCGAGGAGCTGGCCCGGGCGTTCAACCCAGACCCGGGCGTGACCCCTCGAACGCGGCAGGGCCGCGCGCTCCACCCACTGGTGGCCACCTTCGGGCTGCCGCGCGACCCGTTCGAGGACGTCATCGTCGGCGTGGCGATGGACTTGTCTCGGGACCGCTACGAGACCTTCGACGAGCTGCTCGAGTACTGCCGCCGCGTCGCCTCGGCAGTGGGGTTGATCTGCATCGAGATCTTCGGCTGTCGCGATGAGGCGGCGCGCGAGTACGCCATCGATCTCGGCATCGCCCTCCAACTGACCAACATCATCCGGGACGTCGGCGTGGATCTGGCCCGTGGCCGCGTGTACCTGCCGCAAGAGGACCTGCGCCGGTTCGGGTGCGACGAAGCTGCGCTCGCGCGTGGCGTCGTGACGGATCCCGTGCGCCAACTGCTGGCGTTCGAGGTCGCGCGAGCCCGCGAGTACTTTCAGCGGGCCGCCCGTGCGCTGCCGCGGACCAATGCCCGGAAGCTGGTGGCCGCCGAGATCATGGGCGCCATCTATCAGGAGATCCTCCGGCGCGTCGAGCGCCGCGGGTATGACGTGTTTTCCGAGGTGATTCGAGTGCCTCGTCCGGCGCGGGCGCTCGTCGCGCTGCGTACCTGGGCGCGCACGGTGGCTGGCGTAACGGCCCCGGACGCCGTCGCTCGCGCGTGACAACGCCAGCGGTCGGCCCAGGCGCGGTGGCTCCCGTCGTCGTGATCGGCGGCGGTTTTTCCGGACTGGCCGCGGCGACGGCCCTTGCCGACGCCGGCTTGGTGGTTCGTCTCTTCGAGGCGCGCCCGGCGCTCGGTGGACGCGCCGCCACGTTTCGCGATCCGGTCACCGACGAGCCGATTGACAACGGGCAGCACGTGCTCGCCGGCTGTTATGTCGAGACGCTGAGATTCCTGCGTCGCATCGGAACCGACCGCAGCCTGCACCGGCCATCCGCGCTGCGTGTGCCGATGATCGACGAGCGGGGCCGCCACTCCGTGCTGACCCTGCCGCCGCTTCCCGCGCCGCTCAACCTGCTGGCGGGCGTGCTGGCGTGGGAGGCGGTCAGCTGGCCGGAACGACTCTCGATCCTTCGCCTCGCGGGGGCGCTCCGGCCGCTGGCGCCTGGCTCTCCCGCGGGCCTTGCCGCGGCGGGCGAGGCCGGCGAGACCGTCAGGCAGTGGCTCGTCCGGCATGGACAGTCGCCGCGCCTCTGCCGGCTGCTCTGGGAGCCGCTGGCGCTCGCCACGCTCAACCAGTCGGTCGATCAGGCGGGCGCCTCGGCATTTCTCGCGGTCATCACGAGAATGTTCGGACCAGAGCCCGACTCGTCGGCGCTGCTGCTCCCAGCCGTTTCCCTCGGCGACCTCTATGCGCGGCCCGCTGCCGCCTACTTGCAGCAGCGAGGATCGTCGGTAACGACCGGCGCGCCGGCGCGGGTCGTGGTCGAACAGGGCCGAGTCGTCGGCGTGCGGGTGCGGGAGGAGATGACACCCGCCTCGGTGGTGATCGCGGCCGTCCCCTGGTTTGCGCTGCGGGACGTCTTCGATGAGGTGCCGCGAGAGCTGGAGACCACCGTCGATGACGCGTCCCGCCTCGATTGCTCGCCGATCGTCACGGTGAACCTGTGGTTCGACCGCGACGTGATGGATGAGCCTTTCATCGGGTTGCCAGGCCGGACCTTCCAGTGGGCGTTCGACCGGCGGCGCCTCACGGGCCCCGCGGCATCGCACATCTCCATGGTGTCGAGTGGCGCCGTGGCCATCTGCGCCGGGGCCAATCCGGACCTTATCGCAACAGCCGTGCGGGATCTCGGCTCCGCCATTCCGGCTGCCCAACCCTCAGCCTTGCGTCATGCGTCCGTTGTCAGGGAGCGTCGGGCCACTTTCTCCCTGGCGCCAGGTGCTTCGCGGCGCCCGAGGACCGAGACGCCCATCCCGGGCCTGCTGCTTGCCGGCGATTGGATCGACACGGGCCTGCCCGCTACGATTGAAAGCGCGGTGTTGGCCGGCCATCGGGCGGCGGGCGCCGCACTCGATTGATGCCATCCGTCATCGCCCACTATCAGGAGATTGCGCTGAAGGGGAAGAACCGCGCCTGGTTTCTCCGGCGTCTGATCCGCAATCTGCGCACCGCGCTCGACGACCTCGACGTGTCCGACGTCCGAACGCCGATGGGGCGGGTAGAGATCGTGCTGAAAGACGACGCCGTCTGGCCTGACGTGCGCGACCGGCTCCGGCACGTGTTCGGGCTGGCGAACTTCTCGCTGGCGCGACGGGCACCGCTCGACATCGAATCGCTCGGCGACACCGTGGTCGAGCACCTGCGGGAGGATCGCGTCGAGAGCTTTCGCGTGGCCGTCCGGCGTGCGGACAAGCGCTTCCCCATGTCCTCTCCCGACCTCGAGCGAATAATCGGTCGGCGCGTCCAGGAGGCGCGCGGCTGGCCAGTGAACCTGTCGAATCCCGCGTTCGTGATCGGCATCGAGATCGTGGCGGGTGAGGCGTTCGTGCACTACGGCAAGCTGCCGGGTGCCGGGGGGCTGCCCACGGGCACGTCGGGACGCATCGTGGCGCTCATGTCCGGCGGGATCGATTCCCCGGTGGCCGCCTGGCGCATGATGCGTCGGGGATGTCGCGCGGTCTTCGTGCACTTCCACAGCTATCCGATCCTGTCGCGCACCTCGCAGGACAAGGCTCGCGAGCTGGCGCAGTTGCTGACGCGGTATCAGCTTCGGTCGCGCCTGTATCTGGTGCCGTTCGGCGAACTGCAGCGGCGCATCACGCTCGAGGTGGCCGGCCCCCTGCGCGTGGTCGTCTATCGCCGCCTGATGTTCCGGATCGCGGAGCGGATTGCGCACAGCGTCAGGGCTCAGGCGCTGGTCACCGGCGAAGTGGTGGGTCAGGTGGCGTCGCAGACGCTCGACAACATGTCGATCATCTCGCGGGTCGCGCGATTGCCGGTCTTTCGGCCGCTGGTTGGCATGGACAAGGAAGAGATCACCACTCAAGCCAAGCGACTGGGGACCTACCCCATCTCCATCGTTCCAGACGAGGACTGTTGCACGCTGTTCACGCCCCGACACCCCGTCACCAGGGCCCGTCCCGCACAGATTGAGAGCGCTGAACGCACCCTGCCGCTCGACGAGATGGTGGAGGAGGCTGTCGGTGGGGCCGCGATCGAAGCGTTTCAGTTTCCTTCGGACGCGGGGCGTGCCCCGGCGACGGTCGTCACCGCTGCGCACGGCGGCAGACCCGTCACGCCGTGACCGCGTGGGGCACGAGCACGTCAGCGGACGGGCTTCAGCCGTTCGAGGGCCGCGTGTGCGGCGGCGTTGCCTCGCCCGGCCGCCTCCGCGTACCACCGGCGCGCCTCGGCGAGGTCACGAACGACACCGCGGCCCTGCTCATACGCTTCCCCAAGGCGGAGTTGCGGGATCGTGTCTCCCTGTCGCGCCGCCTTCAGCCACCATTCCACAGCCGCCTCGTCGTCCTTCTCGACGCCTCGCCCGGACGCGTACGCGTTGCCCAGGTTGTGCTGAGCGAGCACGTGGCCGCGTTCGGCTGCTCGTCTGAACCACCCGGCCGCCGCCACCGGATTCTCCGCCACGCCCAGGGCTTCGTCGTTCGCCGTGCCCATCAGAAAAACCGCCTCGAGCACACCCTGGATGGCGAGACTCTGGACGTCGCCGACCAACGCGGCCGCCATAGCCCGCGCTCGGCCGGCGTCTTGTGCGAAGCCCATGCGGCCTCGTGAAAGGCAGCGAGCCACCCACATGCGCGCCAGCGGATCGCCCGACGCCGCCGCCCGCTCGAGCAGTTCCTTCGCCTTGCCATCGTCCACGCGGCCGGCGACGCCGGTATACCAGCGGGTGGCCTCAATGAGATCTGCCGAGGGGGGCGGCTGGGCAGCGGCCGCGTGT
>JBQTIE010000229.1:0-35576 GCA_052389315.1 Acidobacteriota bacterium | reverse complement strand
TCCCCGGCGGCACCCTCGGACGGTACCGGAGCCTCGTCGTCGGCGCTCCGGAGTTCGCGGTCGGGCAGGAGGTCGTGCTGTTTCTCGGCGCTCGGCCACCCGCCTTTCCCTACGTCGTCCGGCTCGGACAGGGGGTGTTTCCGGTCGCCGTCGATCCGGCAACAGGCGAACGCCGCATCACAAGACTGCCGCAGTCCGGTTCGGGTGCGCGTCCGATTGTTCGGGGGGCGGTTGAGAATCGTCCGATGTCGCTCGACTCGTTCACCACCCTCGTCCGCTCGCTCGTGGAGCAGGGCCGATGACGAAGCGCTTCGGGGCTCTCGTCTGGCTTTCGCTGGCGCTGGTGATCGCGTCAGGGCAGCAGGGTCGAGCGTTTCTGCGTTTCTCGGACACCCGCAGCGGCACGCGCGTCTTCCTGAAGTGGAACCGGATGCCGATTCGCTATTTCATCTCCAACCAGGGGGTGCCGGGAGTCACCCCGGATCTGCTCCGCGCAGCCGTCGAGAGAGCGGCGCAGTCGTGGCAAACGCCGTCGAGCTCGGCGATTTCGTTCCAGTTCGTCGGGTTCACGTCCGCACTGCCATTCGCCGATGACGGCCAGAATACGGTGGGGTTCCTCAACCGGCCGGAGTTTGCGGGCGTGCTGGGTACGGCGGTCCTTCTGTACGACGTGGTCACCGGCGAAATCGTGGAGTCGGACGGGTTCCTGAACAGCTCGTTCCAGTGGTCGGTGGAGGACACGGCGGCAAGCAACGTCTTCGACGTCGAATCGGTGGCGGTGCACGAGTTGGGGCACATGCTCGGCATCTCCCACTCGGGCCTGGGCGAGATCCGGGGGAACCAGGCCGTCGCCGCCGAGGCCGCGATGTTTCCGTACTTCAATGCCGGCACGATCATCAACCGCGTGCTGAAGGCGGACGACATCGCTGCCGCAGCCGACACCTATCCGGACGGCGGGCACACGGAGAACACCGGCCGGATTGCCGGTCGAATCCAGCTCGACGGACGCGCGGTCTTCGGCGCACACATCCTGGCCTTCAATCCATCCAGCGGGGCGCTGATTGCCAGCTTTTCGCTCGAGAACGGCGAATTCGTGATCAGCGGCCTCTCACGTGGCCGGCACATCCTGCGCGTCGAACCCATCGACGACGGCGTGGTGAGCGACTATTTCTCCCCGTCGGCCCCAGCCGAGGTGAACTTCAGGACCCTGTTCTTCGAGCGGCTCGTGAGCGTCGTTCCGGGTAGCACGACCTCCGGCGTCACGGTCGTGGTGCAGGCGAAATGAGCGGGCACCTCAGGCGATGCGTGTTCGCCGTCGCGTCGCTGACCGCGGCGAGCCTGCTGGTGGCGGGCGCGAGCCCGGCCGAGGCCCAGCGAACGACGAGGGTGGTTCCGCCGAGCGTTGAACTCGGCGCGGGCCTGGTATATGCCGCGCAGGAGAGGGCCACGCGCGATGCGACGTTCACATCGGGAACGCCTGGCGGCGCCACCCCGCTGATCTTCTTCAAGACCGACGGCAAGACGCGACAGGGCCTGGTGGGCGCGGTGAGCATCGGCGTCAACGTGACCAGTGCGTTCGGTGTGGAGGGCGGGTTTCAATACAGCCGGCCGGAGCTGAGCATCCAGGTCTCGGAGGACGCCGAAGGCGTGGCCGACGTCACGATCGTGGCGGCCTCATTCCGCCAGTACGTGGCGGAGGGCAACCTCGTGTATCACTTCAATGCCGGACGGTTCGACGCGCGAAAAACCGTTCCGTTCGTCCTGGTCGGTGCCGGCCTCCTGCGCCAACGCGACGAGGTGAGCGCTGAGGAGACGGGACGTCAATACCAGGCGGGCGTCGGCTTCAAGTGGTTCTCGCGCATCTCATCCGCCGGTCGCGCGCACGGCGCCGGTCTGCGGCTCGACGTGCGCTACGTCTTCAAGGACGGCGGTCTCGACTTCGACGACGACGGCCGGCGGTCGCTCCTCGTGGCGAGCGCGGTGGCCACCATCGGCTTCTGACGCGCCCCGCGCCAGGTGGCTCCTGCGTCCAGATTCGTGCAGCGTCCACGGTCTCGCGAGCCTGCCGAGACCTGATTCAGGCCTCTCTCGTCCCTCACGACGGTCCTCACATCTCGAAGGTCATGCCCTCACGCACGACATCGGCGGCGTCGAGCTCGGCATTGGTGTGGTTGACATGGATGAACCACAGCTTCGCACGGGTGCCGCGAAGGAGCTCGCGCGTGCGGCTCATCATCGGGTGTGGGATCTCTTCGATGTTCCGATTGACCTCCGTGGGCGAGGCGAAGGTGCCGTCGAGGAAGGCCAGATCCACCGTGTCGGCGAGGTCGTGGATGCTTCGGTCCCACTTCTCCCAGCGATCGATGTCCGGAATGAAGAGTGCACTGCGCCGCGGCCCCTCGATGCGGTAGCCCACGGTGTCGGAGAACTCGTCGCGATGCGGGACACGAAAGGCCGTCACACCGATACCACCGGGAAGCCCCGTCGTCCGGTCGTACTCGACGGGCCGGCGTTCGATGTTGCCGAGCGCGATCAGCTGGCTCCAGGGACCGTTGTGATCGAGAAAAGCCAGCATGCGATCGGTGGCGTACACCGGCACTGCCCGCGCCCCGATCGATTCCCGGCCCAGATACATCAGCCCCGTGTAGTGCCCGATGTGGGCGTGGGTGAGAAAGATGCCATCGGGCGGGCGGCCGCCGGTCAACGCGTGGACCTGCGCGGGGAAGTCAGGCGTCGCATCGAAGAGATACGCGCGTCCACTGGCGCGATCGATGAGCCCGAGGCTCGACACGCGTTCTGCGCGGCGCTTCCCGGCACGAATGGCGACACAGAGGGGCTGCTCGCAGCCGAGATGGGGGATGCCAGCGTCCTGCGCGACGCCGAGCACGACGATCTGCCAGTCCGCGCGCTGTGCCGCGGTCGGCACGGCACCGGCGCCACCCAGCGACATGGCGACGAGCAACGCCGCCACGGTGGCGAACCACCTGCTGGGAGAGTCGTGCGGCGCGGGCCTCATGGCCAGTCTAGCGTATCGGCCATGAATAGGTGATGCCCACGGCCGTGCGCCAGAAGTCGAAGAACCCGTTATCGAGGCGGGGAAGATCCGCGTGGCGTTGGAAATAGCGGAAGTATCGGACCTCGCCGCGCACCGCCACGGCGTCGTTCACCGGGATCAGCACGCCGCCGCCGGCGTTGAAGCCCCAGTCGGTGCGGCTCGTGACCGGGACGCCGTCGGCTATCGAGGTCCGCACGCGAAGCAGTCCGGCGCCCACCCCCGCGTAGGGCCGCACCTTCTCGCGCTGTTCCAGCCACCCGACGTTGAGCATCAGGGTGGTGAGACCGCTTTCGGCGAAGCGACTGTCGTCGAACCTGCGTGCATGGCTCAGGTCGAGCTCCGCGCCCCAGCCATTGGATTCCACGACGGCCAGCAACGCCCCGAGCGTCAGGCCCTTGTCGCGGACGTCCCCGCCGCTTGCCACTCCGAGGTGGCCCGAGATCAGACCCGTCACCTCCGAGGGCTGAGCCTCCACCGAGGCCGCCCACAAGACTCCAGCCACCGCCATCGCTACACGCCATCGCGCCACAGCGACTTCCCTTCCTGCCTGAGCCAGCGCCGGGCTTCGGCGTGGCGGGGACAACACGCGGCCACCAGCCGCCAGAAGCGGCGCGAGTGATTGAGCTCGCGTCGGTGCATCAGCTCGTGCAGCATGACATAGTCGCGGACAAAGCCGGGAGCCTGGATGAGCCGCCAGTTCAACGTGATCGTCCCGCTCGGCGAGCACGCGCCCCACCGTGACCGCTGGTTCCGCACGGACACCCGTTGGACCTCAATCCCATGCGCGGCGGCCAGCGCCCGCAGCAACGGGGGCAGCTCCCGCCGCGCGCGCATCTCCAGCCATCCTTCGACCGCTTGCCGTATTTCCACTTCTGGATCCGGCTGCGAGACCACCAGCGCGTCGCCGCACCAGATGCACACGCTCGACGGTCCATGTTCGATCCGCAGCACCGAGGGCCGGCCCTCGACCAGCACCTCGGAGCCGTGGGCCCACGCCGTCTCGGCTTTCCTCCCGGCCGCGCGTGAACGCTGAAGTTCAATCCACGGGGCGCTGGCGGCCACAAACGCCCGGGCCTCGCGCTTGACACCCCCGCGTGGAAGCGTCACGCGCAAGGTGCCGTCCGGGAGCACCCGGAGAATGTAGCGGCGAGCCCGACGATGTCGGACGAACTGGATGCCGGGGACGACCGGCTCGGCCCATGGCAGGCTGAGCTGCACGGTGCACTACGATAGCGCAGAACGCCCCACGCGCCGTCTGGCGCCGGGGGCTGAGACGTGGGGCGACTGGTCATGGACACACATCGTTTGGTCGAGGCCGTCCGTGGGTGCACCTTCGACGACTTCCTTTTGCGCCCCCAGCACAGCGTGGTCGAGCGGCGAGATCCGGCCGTCGTGGACTTGTCGTCGCGCTTTTCCGAGCACATTACGTTGAAGCGGCCGATCGTGTCGGCCAACATGGATACGGTCACGCGGGCGCCCATGGCGGTCGTCCTCGCCGAGGAGGGCGGGCTCGGCGTCATCGATCGCGGCTTTCGTGCCGGCGACATCGATCCGCAGGTGGGCGAGGTGGAAACCGTCAAGCGCACGCAGCACGTCGTCATCCGGGACCCATCTGCCGTGGCGCCCGACACCCCGCTCACCGAGGCCCTGGCCCTCATGCGAAAGCGGCGTCTCGGCACCCTGGTGGTGGTGGATGCCGGTCGGCGGCTGAAGGGGTTGCTCACCGAGCGGGACGTCCGGTTCGTCTCCGCCGAGCACGGAACGGTCGCGACGCGGATGACACCCGTCGAGGCGCTGGTGGTCGGCGAGGGCGAGCTGGACCTGGACGCCGCGGAGCGATTGATGGTCGAGCGGAAGGTCAAGAAGCTCCCGCTCGTCGATCGCGACGGCACGCTCATCGGGCTGATCACGGCGCGAGACATCGGCCGACAGCAGCGGCTGCCGTTTGCCACCCGCGACGCGCATGGGCGCCTGCGCGTGGGAGCAGCCATCGGAGCCAAAGGGGATTACCTGGAACGAGCCGCCGAGCTCATTCGCGCAGGCGTCGACGTCATCGTGATCGATATCGCACATGGCCATTCCAACGTGATGGCCCGGGCCATCGAGGCCTTCCGCGCCCGCTTCGGAAACTTCGAGCTGGTCGCGGGCAACGTCGGCACGGGCGAGGGCGTGCGCTTTCTGGTCGAGCGCGGCGTCAACGGCGTCAAGGTCGGCATCGGTCCTGGGGGGGGGTGCGCCACCCGCCTCACGACGAGTTTCGGCGTGCCTCAAGTCGAGGCGCTGGTCGATTGCCGACTGGCAGAACCCCGTGCGATTCCGTTGATCGCCGACGGCGGCGTTCGGCGGCACGGGGCCATCCTGGAGGCGCTCCTCTTCGGCGGCGACACGGTGATGCTCGGCAGCATGTTCGCCGGCACCGAAGAAACGCCGGGCGAGGTCGTCCAGAAACCCGTCGTGCTCTCGGAGGGGCCGCGCACCGTGAAGGTTCCCTTCAAGGTGCTCCGTGGGATGGCGTCAATCCAGGCCATCCGCGATCGGCTGGACGTCGAGGATGCCAGCGCCCTCGATATCGAAGCCATCGGCGCGGAAGGCATCGAGGTCAGCGTGCCCGTACGGGGCTCAGTGCGCCCGATTCTGCACGACATCCTGCGCCATCTGTGCTCGTCGGTTAGCTACGGCGGCGCCTCGAGTCTGGCCGAGCTGAAAGCGGCG
This sequence comes from Acidobacteriota bacterium, assembly GCA_052389315.1. Classification (GTDB taxonomy): domain Bacteria; phylum Acidobacteriota; class Vicinamibacteria; order Vicinamibacterales; family UBA2999; genus JACCSI01. The sequence continues at coordinate 29,809 of JBQTIE010000229.1, read as the reverse complement.
TTCTGGAACGACCCGTTCCGATACCTGATCCGCCTGTCGGCCTCCGGCCGCAAGGAGTCCTACGAACGCTGAGGGCCAAGAGCAGCGTTGGCTGGCCCGGCCTCCAGCCGGGCGAGACTTGATGCAGGGTTGGGAATCCGCCGAGTCACGTTTGCTAGCGCGACGGGCGGACCAGCGACAGGCCAATCTGGACCACGTGCGCGTTCACACCCGGGTTGCGGTCGAGTCGGTTCCCGTTGGAAATGTGATGGAAGCGGTAACCCACCACCAACGCCTGCTGCGGCCGGAAGAAATACCGCACGCCGTAGCCCAGGTGCGCCATGAAATTGGATGTGGTCGTTCGCTCCGGCACGGGGTCGCGGGTCCAGAGTCCGCCGCCCGCCAGCTCGGCGTAGGGCGCGAGCCTGCCGTGGGGCTCGAAGTTCCATCGCCACACGAGCGGCGAGACACCGAACCCATAAGTGTTCGACGGTGAGACTTGCCCGAAGATTGGCACTGCCTCCACTGCCCACTCGAATCGGCCCCGCAAAACGCCCCGCAGGCGTGGCGCGGACAGGATGCGGCCCCACGAGATCGTTTGCAGCACATACCGGTGCCCGACGGCGGAGTGAAACACGACGACGCCGAACGCCGGTCCGCCAGACACCATCCATTCGGTGCTGTCCACGTCGAGGACAGTCGGCGCCTCCAAGGCGCCGGCTGGAGGGTCCTGGTCATCGGGGGCTGGTGGGGGTTCTCCGGCGACTTGCGCGCCGGCCGAACGGATCGTCAGAAGTAAGAGGGCCAGCGCCATCAAGCCGACACGTCGCATCTACTCGATGGTACGGCAAGCGACCGCGCATCGACAAGGCACCGCGCGCGCGCCCGCCGGCTGGCCCCGGCCATGCGGGGCCTCCAGGGCTACCGCTTGACGGCGACGATCGAGGACACCCATCGCCCCTCGAAGTCTCCCTCGCGATGCCGCAGGATCTCGAGCGGCGTCACCAGCGTCGGCAGCTCGCCCGGCGCCAGAAGAAACCGCGGATTCCGCGGATGGCCGCGCGCGGCCTGCGCCACCGTGAAGGTTTCGTAGATCAGGACGCCGCCCCGTCGGATGGCCGCGATGATCGCGGGTATGAGCGGCCGGTGCAGGTAGTGAATCACCACCACGACGCCGTAGGCCTCGACCCCAAGCTGAACGCGGTCGCCCTCGAGGTCACGCACCTCGGTGGTGATCGCGCCAGGCAGGCCTCGGCTGGCGTCGAGTAGGCGCCGAAGCGCATCCTCGTCATGGTCGACCGCGTGCACGCTCCAGCCGTGAGCGGCCAGGAACAGGGTATGACGACCTGCCCCCGCCGCCACGTCGAGCACGGGCAGTCCCTGTGGCAGCAGCGGCAGGTTTTCGACAACCCATTCAGCAGGCCGGTCGTCCACGCGATCATTCTGTCATCCGTCGCGTGTCCGCACCTTCGGCCTCGGCCGCGACGCAAATGCCGGTATGCTGGAGGCTCATGGCCCGAGGATGGGAGAGCAAGTCCATCGAGTCGCAACAAGAAGATGCGCGCGCGCCCCGTCTGAAGGGCCGCGACCTGACGGCGGCGGAGCGCACCCGCGCGGCCGAGCGCGCAACCCTGGAGCTGGCCATCGTCTGCACGGCGCACGAACTCCAGGCGGCCTACCGGCCGGCTCATCGGGAGATGCTTCGGCTCCGGCTCGACGCGCTCAAGGTGGCGCTTGGCAGGCTGTGACGTTTTTTGTTATGCTTTTCGGCAGCAGATCACCGCAGGTCCCTCCTCCACTTAGCCCGTGCCACCCGTCCGACTGTTCATAGGCAATCTTCCGTATCACGCCACCGAAGACGACTTGCGATCGCATTTCGCCTCGGTTGGAGTCCCCACGCAGATCGTCCGCCCGCTCGACCGTGAAACGGGGCGAGCCCGAGGATTCGCGTTCGTCGAGTACGCGGACCGCGAAACGGCCGAATCGGCGATTCGTCAGTTCGACGGGCAGCTGTTCATGGGTCGTCCCCTGGCGGTCAGCGAAGCGCGCGCGCGTGACGATCGCGGGCCGGGTGGTCCGCCGCGTTCGGGTCCCGGCGGCGGATTCAGCGGCCCTCGGCCGGGAGCTGGGGGGTACGGCGGGGGCCCTCCGCGACCGGGGGGATATGCCCCGCGACCCGGTGGATTCGGCGGCCCTCGGCCTCCGGTCGCTGGCGAGGGCCCCGCAGCCGCACGTGAACGCAACTTCGGCCCCCCGGCGCCGCCGCGCGGGAAAAGGGGCGCCAAGGGGAATTTCCAGCAGAAGGATCGAGGCCCCAAGGGCCCGATCCCGACCAAGTTCACGGGGCGAATGTACGATCTGGACGAGGTCGATCCCCAGGAAGACGCCGCCGACGAGCTCCCGGAGTTCATGCGTCCGGAGGACAAGGTCGAGGGCGACGAAGACAAAGGCTAGACGCCAGGCAGCTTTGCTCATCATTTATTGACATTTCATGAGGGTGCCTCATACATTGAGCGCATGCCCTCGCCCACACTCGAGGTGCGGCACCTCTCGCTCGTCAGCGAAATCGCGGCCACCGGGAGCGTCACCCGCGCCGGCGAACGTCTCCACCTGACACAGTCCGCACTGTCACACCAGCTCCGGGAAATCGAATCCCGTCTCGGTCTCCAGCTGTTCCTGCGCCTCGGCAAGCGGATGGTGCTCACGCCGGCGGGCGAACGGGTGCTGGGGACGGCGCGCCGGATCCTCGACGACTTGTCGCGTACCGAGGACGACCTTCGCCTGATGTCGCAGCATGGCAAAGGGGTCCTTCGGCTCTGCACCCAGTGCAACACCGGCTATCACTGGCTGCCGCCGCTGCTGCAGGCCTTTCATCGGAAGTTTCCCGGCATTGACGTCCAGATTCTCGTGAATGCGACCGATCGACCCGTCGAGGCCCTGCTCGACGGCGAGATCGACCTGGCGGTGGTCAACAGCGAAGTCGAGGACCGCCGGTTGGTGGGCGTCCCGTTGTTCCAGGACGAGCTGGTGGGGGTGGTGGCCCCCTCGCATCCCTTCGCCCGCCGCAGGTTTGTCGAACCCGAGGACTTCGCGGATGAGCACTTGTTCGTCTACAAGGCAGAGCACGACAAGAGTTTCGTGCTGTCCAAGGTCTTCGGGTCAGCTGGCGTCGAGCCGGCGCGCGTCTCGCAGGTCCCCCTCACCGAAGCCATCCTGGAGTTGGTGAAGGCGGGGCTCGGTGTCAGCGTGATGGCGCGATGGGCCATCGAACCGGCGATTCGCGGCGGAGCCGTGAAGGCGATCCGAATCACGCGTCGCGGGGTCTATCGGCCATGGACGGCGGTCACGCTGAAGAGCCGGCCGGTGCCGGCGTGGCAGCAGGAATTCGTGTCGCTGCTGGCCCGCCGGGCGTTGCCGGCACAGGCGGGTCGGGTTCGATGAGCGATCCGCCGCCTCGACTCGGCACCGAGATCATCGCCGGGATTACCACGTTCCTGACGATGGCGTACATCGTCGTCGTCAATCCCACGATTCTCGCGACGAACGGCACCGGCATGCCGTTCGACGGCGCGGTCACGGCGACCGTGCTCGTGTGCGCCGTCATGTCAATCCTCATGGGCGTGGTCGCCAACCTGCCCTTCGGCGTGGCCCCGGGCATGGGCCTGAATGCCTTCTTCACCTACACCATCGTGCTCCAGGACGGCGTGCCCTGGCCCGTGGCGCTGGGCATCGTGTTCTGGGCGGGTGTGCTGTTCCTGGTGGTATCGGCGACGCGCCTGCGCGAGACCATCGCGATGGCGATTCCTCCGTCCTTGCGGTTGGCGACCTCGGCTGGCATCGGCCTGCTCCTCAGCTTCATCGGGCTGCAGAACGCGGGCTTCGTGGCTGATAACCCCGCCACGCTGGTCGGGGTCGGGCCGCTTGGCCGGCCGGCGCTCCTGTCGCTCGTGGCGCTCGGCGTGGTCGTGTGGCTCACGAACCGGAAGAATCCGTTTGCGTATCTCGCCGGTATTTTCGCCGCCACCGGAATTGCCTGGGCCGGCGGCTGGGTGGCGCCCCCCCAGGCGTGGTTCAGCACACCGGACTTCTCGTCCGCGTTCTTCAAGCTCGATGTGGTCGGAGCCCTTCGCTGGGCGTTGCTGCCGGCCATCCTCACCGTGATGATGACCGACCTGTTCGACTCGATCTCGACCTTCATCGGTGTGGCTCAGGCCTCGAAGCTGCTCGACGCGGATGGGCGTCCGAAGCATTTGCGCCAGGGCCTCATCGTCGACGCCTGCGCGACGTTGGGCGCCGGCCTCTTCGGCAGCTCCCCCGGGACGGCGTATGTCGAGAGCATTTCCGGCATTCGGATGGGCGGCCGGACGGGCCGCACGGCGGTGGTCACGGGGCTGTGCTTCGTCCCGTGTCTCTTCATGGCGCCCCTGGTCGCCGCGATTCCACCGTACGCGACGGCCGCCGTGCTGATCATGGTGGGAGTGTCGATGTTCCAGCTTGCGACCGGCATCGACTTTGGCCGCCTCGAAATCGGGGTCCCCGCCTTCGCGACGCTCGTCCTGATTCCGCTGACCTTCTCCATTACGCAAGGTATCCTGTGGGGGTTCATGCTGCATGCGGGCCTGCACGTGGTCGCCGGCCGGCGCCGAGAGCTCAGTCCCGCAGCGGTCGGCCTGGCGGCGCTCTCGGTGGCGCTGTTGCTCCTGGAGCACGCGTCATGAGCACCAGCGAGGCTGAATGGCAGGAGGGTTGCCACCATGTCCAACTCCGCGATCCTCGACGTCGTCCGTGACGAGATGCGCAAGATCAAGAAGCTGGCCGACAAGGCGATCGCCCAGCTCAGCGACGCGCAGTTGGTCGAGACGCTCGACCCTGAAGCCAACAGCGTGGCCATCCTCATGCGACACATGGCCGGCAACATGCGGTCGCGTTGGACCGACTTCCGTACGACCGACGGTGAAAAGCCCGACCGGCGTCGCGATCGCGAGTTCGAAGCGGTAGGAACCGAGCGCACGGCGCTCGTGGCCGAATGGGAAGACGGCTGGCAGCGCCTGTTCGACGCGCTCGACGGTCTGACGGACGACGACCTCCAGAGCACGGTCTACATCCGAGAGGAACCGCATTCCATCTATCAGGCCATCAGCCGGCAGGTGGCGCACTATGCCGGCCACGCCTACCAGATTCTATTGCTGGCCAAGCACTACAAAGGCTCCGAGTGGCAGACCCTGTCGGTGCCGCGCGGCCAGTCGGAAGAATTCAATCGCCGCATGATCGCCCGTCAGCGCGAGCGCCGGGCGTAGAGGCCCGCGTGGCTGCGACGCTCAGGTGGGGCATCCTCGGCACGGCGCACATCAATCGGCGCCTGATTCCGGCGCTGCGCACGGCACGACGATCCTCGCTCGGCGCGATCGCCAGCCGCGAGGCAGCGCGCGCCGCGGCGTACGCAAGGGAATGGGGCATCCCGACCGCGCACGAGAGCTACGAGCGGCTTCTCAAAGACCCGCGGGTCGACGCCGTCTACGTGCCGCTCCCCAACACACTGCACGTCGAATGGACGCTTCGGGCGCTCGACGCGGGCAAACACGTTCTCTGCGAGAAGCCGCTCGCCCTCACGCCTGAAGACATCGACCGCGTGGAGGCGGTGGCCCGCGCGCGGGAACGCGTGGCCGCCGAGGCGTTCATGTACCGGCACGAACCGTTGATCGGTCACGTGCTGACCCTGCTGGACGCCGGCGCGGTTGGGCCGATTCAAGCCATTGCCAGCGGGTTCACGTTCTCACGCAACCGGACCAACGACATCCGGCTCGATCCCTCGCTCGGCGGCGGCAGCCTCTGGGACATCGGGTGCTATGCCGTCGGTGTTGCGCGACTCGTCGCCGGCGCCGAGCCCGTCGAGGCCTTCGGGTGGGCGGCCCGCGCACCGAGCGGCGTAGACGACACGTTTACCGGTCTGCTGCGCTTCCCCGGCGACTTGGTGGCCTCCGTGCACAGCAGTTTCACGACGTCGAACCAGACGTGGCTCGACGTGTCGGGCACCGAGGGACACCTGCACGTCTCCGACCCGTTCAGGCCCGCGCCCCGCCACGCCATAGAGATTCGCCGGGGCGACCAGGTCGAGGTGGTCACCGTGGAGGGTTCGACCGCGCTCTTCGTGCGCATGGTCGAGGACTTCGTCGCCCATGCGCTGGACGGCCGGCCCGCCGTCGTGACCCTGGCCGAGAGCCGAGGGACCGCGGGCGCGCTCGCGGCGCTCGAGCGGTCGGCGCGGGAAGGCCGTCCCATCCAGCTATGATGGAAGGCGTGGAGACGCTCGGCCCCACGGTCCTCTGGCGCCTGTTCCATCCGGAGCGCGGCCACGCGCGGGCGGTCATGTTGCCAGGCTCTCCGGAGGTCACGCTCTCCTTTTTTCTCGACGACGTCATGGACCGCATCGAAAACTTCGAGGCGATGGACCTCGCCTTGTTTCGGTCGAACGATGTGAAGCAGTCGCTCATGAGCGACGGGTGGAAGGAAGACGCGTGATTCACCTACGGAAGCGTCATCGCACCACGGCGGTGCCCGTTGGATCGGTCGTCGTCGGCGGGCACGCCCCCATCGTCGTGCAGTCGATGACGATGACCGACACCGCCGACGCGGCGGCGACGGCCCAGCAGTGCATCGAGCTGGCGGCGGCCGGATCGGACATGGTGCGCGTGACGGTGAACACCCCTCAGGCGGCGGCCGCCGTGCCCGAAATCAAGCGCCGCATGCTGGATGCCGGCTGCGCGGCACCGCTGATCGGCGACTTCCACTACAACGGCCACCTCCTCCTGACCCGCCAGCCGGCGTGTGCCGAAGCGCTGGACAAGTACCGCATCAACCCGGGCAACGTCGGCACCGGCCGGCGGCGTGATGAGCAGTTCTCGACGATCTGTCGCGTGGCAGCCGACCACGGCCGCCCGGTGCGCATCGGTGTCAACGGCGGCTCGCTCAACCAGGAGCTGGTGATGGCCAAGATGCAGGAGAACACCGACCGGCAGCTCGGCCGTTCGTCCGACGAGATCGTCAACGAATGCATGGTCCTGTCCGCGCTGCAGTCCACCGAGCTCGCCCTGGAGTCCGGACTGCGTGACCACCAGATCATCGTGTCGTGCAAGACGTCTCGTCCGCTGCATCTCATCGACGTCTATCGGGCGCTCGCACGACAAACGTCTCAGCCGCTGCACCTCGGGCTGACCGAGGCCGGGATGGGGACGAAGGGGCTCGTGTGGTCGGCGTGCTCGATGGGCACGCTGCTCCATGAGGGCATCGGCGACACGATTCGCGTGTCGCTCACGCCCAGACCCGGTGGGGACCGCCGCGAAGAAGTGTATGCCGCCTGCGAGCTCCTCCAGGCGTTGGGCCTCCGGTCGTTTGCGCCGAGCGTCACGGCGTGCCCCGGCTGCGGGCGAACCACCAGCACGACGTTTCAGGAGCTCGCCGAGCGCGTACAGGCCTACATTCGAGAGCGCATGCCGGAATGGAAGGTGCAGTACGCCGGCGTCGAAGACCTGACGTTGGCGGTCATGGGATGCGTCGTCAACGGACCAGGGGAGTCCAAGGCGGCCAACATCGGCATCTCGCTGCCCGGCACCGGCGAGGCCCCGAATTGTCCGGTGTACATCGATGGCGAGCACGTCACCACGCTCAGGGGGACCTACGAAGAGCTGGCCTCGGCGTTTCAGCACCTGCTGGATGACTACGTCGAACGTACCTACACACGGCTCGATCCAGTGGGCGGCGCGCAGCGTCAGTGACCACGTCCCGGTCCCGCGCAACCGTGCCGATCACGGCTGGAGGTGAAGCGTCCGTCATGCCTCGACCGATCCTCGTCCTGCTCCTGACGCTCCTGGCCATCGTACGGGGCTCGGGCCAACCCTTCGCGGCACAGGGTGAGGCGTTCGACCTCCTGATTCGCGGTGCACACGTCTACGATGGGAACGGCAACCCCTGGATGCTCGCTGACGTGGGTATCAGCGGCGATCGCATTCGAGCGGTGGGCCGGCTGCCGAATGCGACAGGCGCAAAGACCATCGATGCCGGGGGCCTCGCGCTCACCCCCGGCTTCATCGACGTGCACTCGCATGCCGGCCCGGGCCTGGGCACCGAACAGCTCAAGGCGGGTCGCTCGCTGCTCGCCCAAGGGATTACGACGGTGCTCGTGAATCCTGATGGGGGCGGTCCGACGGATCTGGCGGCGCAGCGCGCTCGCTACGTGACTCAGGGGCTGGGCGTGAACGTCGGTCTGATGGTGCCCCACGGCTCGGTGCGGCAAGCCGTGCTGGGCATGTCGGATCGGGATCCCGATGAGGGCCAGTTGGCATCGATGGTCAGCCTGGTCCGCCAAGGCATGCAGGCGGGTGCCTTTGGCTTGTCGAGCGGTCTGTACTACGCGCCAGGGTCTTATTCCAAGACGGCGGAAGTCATCGCGATGGCGCGGGCGGCCGGCGAGGCGGGCGGCGTCTACAGCAGTCACATCCGCGACGAGAGCGATTACACGATTGGCGTCGTCGCGGCTGTGCAGGAAGTCATCACGATTGCCGAACAGGCTGGTCTCATCGGCATCGTCAGCCATATGAAGGCGCTTGGCCCGGCCAGTCATGGTCTGTCGCTGGCGATGGTCGAGCGCATCGAGGCTGCCCGCGCGCGGGGCGTCCAGGTGTACGCCGACCAGTATCCGTACAGCGCGAGCGGAACCGGCATCACAGGCGCCCTGATCCCCCGCTGGGCGCAAGTCAACGGGCGCGAGGCGTTGCTCCGGCGCATTCGCGGCGACGAGCGCAAGGCGATCCTCGAGGAGGTCCGCGCCAACATCGACCGCCGGGGAGGGGCCGACACGCTCCTGATCAGCCGTTACGCGGCCGATCCCGCACTCGAGGGTCGGAGTCTCGCGGAGTTGGCCGCCAAAGCCGGCTTGTCTCCCCAGGAGTACGCCTTGGCGCTGCTGGAGCGCGGCGACGCCAGCCTGGTGTCGTTCAACATGTCAGAACGCGACATCGAGCTCATCATGCGCCAGCCGTGGACGATGACGAGCACGGACGGCGACCTGGTCCCGATGGGACAGGGCAAGCCGCACCCGCGGGCCTATGGCGCCTTTGCGCGCAAGCTGCGCGTGTACGTCCGCGATCGCGCGGTGGTGGATCTGCCCTTTGCGATCCGATCGATGACCAGCCTGCCGGCGCAGGTCTTCGCCCTCAAGGACCGTGGACAGATTCGCCCCGGCGCCTTCGCCGACCTGCTGATCGTCGACCCGGCCAAGGTGCACGACGCGGCAACCTACCAGGATCCACACCAGCTCGCCGAGGGCGTACGGGACATCGTCGTCAACGGCGTCGTGGTGCGCGAGGCAGGGGTCTTCCTCGGCGCGCTCCCGGGCCGTGTGCTGTCGCCGGAGCGGCGGTAGCCGCCGCCGGAGCGGCGGTAGCCGCCGCCGGAGCGGCGGTAGCCGCCGCCGGAGCAGCGGTAGCCGCCGCCGGAGCAGCGGTAGCCGCCGCCGGAGCAGCGGTAGCCGCCGCCGGAGCAGCGGTAGCCGCCCGCCGGAGCAGAGGTAGCCGCCGCCGGAGCAGCGGTAGCCGCTGCCCGGGGTACCGCACGCTCACTCACATCACGATTTCGAGGTCCGGATCCGCGAGGACCGTTTTGTTCATGGGGTCGGAGCGCAGGATGGCGATCACTGAGTACGCATAGAACCCAAGATCCTCCTTCTTGAGCTTGCCCTTCAGTTTCTTCTTGTCCGGTGCAGGTTCACCAGGCTCGAGCGGATTCCCGCTCCCCAACCAGTCGAACCCGATGTCGTGGGTGGCCGTGATCCCCGACAAGTCCACGATGTCCCACTCAGCCTTCCCGTTTTTCTTCACGCGAATCGGGTCGGGGATGACCTTGGCCTGACAGGTGTCGGCCGTATTTCCTCCGTACAGGAGGATCACGCCCTTGACGGCTTTGGACGCATCGAGGAACGAGCCTGCGCTGGGCTTGAGCAACAGGCTCAGGATCACACTCACGATCGCCGCTACGAGTGCCGCTACGAGCGCTTCGGTCATGGTCGCCCTCCTTCTTTGGAATCACCCTGCGCCAGCGCCTGAAAGGCGGCCAGCCGGCGAAGCCCGATCAGATCTTCGTCTGTCGCGACGAGCGTGCGGCTGTACCCCCGAGCCACTGCCGCAGTCACATCGCGGAGAGCCCGGTCCACAGCCCCCGCAAGAGCATAGACCACCGCGCAGCGATAGAGCACCTGGGGATCTTCTGGTGCAAGCGCGCGGGCGGCCTCCGCCTGGCGCTGCGCGTCTTCCCGGTCTCCGACTTTCGCGAGATAGACCGACAGAAACGCCAGATTCCGCGCGTTGCGGGGATCGACGCCGAGTTCGGCGCGGACGAGCGCGATCGCCTGCCGGTACGCGCGTTCGGCATCCGCCGAGAGGCCGAGCCTGGCGAGCGCGTCGCCCAGATTGCGATGGGTGACGTGAGAGGTCGGGCGCATCGCGATGGCCGACCGGTAGGCGTCGACGGCGCCCTGGAAATCGCCGCGCTCGTGGAGGAGGGCGCCGATGTTGGACAACGCCTGGGGGCTGGGGCTGATCGCGATGGCCCTGCGATAGTTGTCGAGGGCGCGTTCGGGGTCGCCGATGCTGTGGTAGGCGACGCCGAGCTGCTGAAAGCCCACCGCGCTATCCGGCTGCAGCGCAGTCACCTGTGAGAACGCCTTGATGGCTTGGTCATAGCGCCCGGCCTGGAGCAGCACGACACCGAGCCGGCTCTGATGCTCCCAGAATCCGGGGCGGAGGGCGATGGCCTTCTCGAACTCGCTGACGGCCTCGTCGACCCGTCCTTGTCGCGCGAGGATTTGTCCGAGCTCGCGACGCGCGTCATCGTAGTTGGGTTGCAGGGCCAGGGCCCGCTGCAACTCCTCGACAGCCTCGTCCAGCCGGCCGCTGCCTGCCAGCGACAGGGCCAGCGAATAACGCACGCCAGGCTCTTCGGGATCCAGGCGCAGGGCCGTCGTGCCGGAATCGATGGCGGCCTTGGCCGTCGCCGGGTCACGCGTGTCGAGGTATTTGGTCCACAGAGCTTCTCCGCGCGCGGCGTGCGCGATGGCGAACCGTGGATCGGCGTCGAGGGCCGACGCAAACGCCAGCAGCGCCGCGTCCACGTTGCCCTTGATGTCGCGGCGCTCGAGCAGCGCGCGTCCTCGCCAGTAGTCCGCCAGCGCCTCGGCGCTCGCGGTGGGCTGTCGCGACAGGCTGGCGCGGTCGGCGGCCGAGAGCTGGACCGCAAGCGCCTGCCCGAGCCCCGAAGCCAACCGCGTCTGCAGGTCGAGCATGGTGTCGGACGTGCCTTCCACGGTCTCGGCCCACGCCACCGAGGCGTCGCGCCGGATCAGGCTGACATCGATCCGCAGGCGCGGGCCGACGGTCTGCACGCTGCCGCTGACGAGGTAGGTGGCATCGAGTTCCTCGGCGAGCGCGGGAAGCGCGTCGCGCGGACTCCTGGCACTGGCCACCGCGGCGCGAGACAGGACGGTGACGGATCTCAGCGCCGCCAATCGTGTCGTGAGGTGCTCGGCCACTCCCACGGCGAGATACTCCTTGCTGTCGTCGCCGCTGGCGTTGGTGAGCGGCACGACCGCCACGACGGGCGGTTTGGAGGCGGTGACGTCCGCCCCCCCCCGGCGAAACACCAGCGGCCCGGCCACGGCCAGCGCCAGGGCCGCCGCCAGCACGCCGGCCAGCACCCACCGCCGGGGAGTCGAGGCCGGTCGCGGGCGCGGACTGTCGACGGACGTGAACGCGCGGAGGCCCTCGCGAAGTTCGCGCGCGGTCTGAGGCCGGCCCTCGGGATTGGCGGACAATCCCCGCGTGATCAGACGGTCGAGAGCCGCCGGAACCCCCGGCGTTCGGCGGGCCGCGCTCGGAGGCGCATCGTGCAGCATCGCGCGGACCACAGCGCTGACATCGGCGCCCGTGAATGGGCGGGTACCGGTCAGCATCTCGAACATGATGACGCACAAGGCGAAGATGTCAGCGCGCGCGTCTGCCTGCTGGCCCAGGCACTGCTCCGGCGACGCGTAGCCCACCGTGCCCACGAACATGGCCGAAGTCGTTCGTTCGTTGCGGAACGACGCCGGATCGGAGGGCATGGCCCGGGCGATCCCAAAATCGAGAATCTTGGCCCGGCCGTCCGCAGCCAGGATCACGTTGCCGGGTTTCAAGTCCCGGTGAACGATGCCCTGCGCGTGCGCGGCCACAAGGGCGTCGCACAGCTGGTGCGAGATGTCGATCGCCACCGAGAGCAACAGCGGGCCCTTCGCCAGCCGAGCCGCCAGCGTCTCTCCCTCGACATACTCGAACACAATGACGACCTGGCCCTCGACGTCGAGGACGTCGTGCACGGAGGCGATGTTGGGGTGATTGAGCGCGGCGGCCGCGCGGGCTTCGCTGAGCAGTTGCTGCCGGGCATGGTCGGCGCGCGCTTCAACGCCCGCGAATGTCTTGAGCGCGACCAGGCGGGACAGCCGGGAATCCTCTGCGAGAAGCACCGTGCCCATACCGCCCTGGCCCAGCGGGCGCACGACGCGATACGGGCCGATCTCCGGCGGAAGAGCGGCCATGGCGTCGAGGATAGCACCGAGGAGCAGCTGACGTGCGTCGCGTATGAGAATCACCCGTGGCTCAGCCCGCCAGCTGCCGCGAGGGGCAAATCGCGTAAGCTGACAAGGTGCCCTTGATACGGCCTGCGGTGGCCCCCCCGGAGTCGCACGTCGAAACCGCGTGCCCGCTCGACTGTCCCGATGCCTGCGCGATGCGCGTTACGCTGCGCGGCGGTCGCATCACACGTATCGACGGCGTCTCGACCCACGAAATCACGCGCGGATACATTTGCGCGAAGGTGCGTCGATTCCACCATCGCGTCTACGGCGACGACCGCCTGAAGTACCCCGCGGTGCGGGCCGGCCAGAAGGGGACGGGCGTGTTTCGTCGTCTCTCCTGGGACGAGGCCCTCGACCGCGTCGCGTCAAAGGTCCGGGAAGTCGTCCATACCTGGGGGGCGGAAGCAGTCCTGCCGGTCTCGTACGGTGGGTCCAACGGCCTGCTCACGCAAGACACGTCGGACGCCACGCTGTTCCGGCGGCTGGGAGCCTCTCGGCTCTTGCGGACCGTGTGCGCGGCGCCAACCGGGGCGGCCAACGGCGGTCTGTACGGCAAGATGCCATCGGTCAGCTACCAGGACTTCCCGCTCGCCCGGCTGATCATCCTGTGGGGCGTCAACTCCGCGGTGTCGGGCATCCACCTGATGCCGTTCCTCAAGGAGGCCCGCGACCGCGGCGCCCGGCTCGTCGTGATCGACCCGCGCGTGACGATGCTTGCACGGCAGGCGGACCTCTTTCTGCAGATCAAACCCGGCACCGACCTTCCCGTCGCGCTGGCAATCCACCGGCACCTGTTCGAAAACGGGCGCGCCGATGAGGCCTTCCTGGCCGCACACACGACGGGGGCCGAGCGCCTGCGCGAGAAGGCACAGCCGTGGACGTTCGATCGCGCGGCCGACATCAGCGGGATCGAGGCCGACAAGCTGGAGCAGCTTGCCGAGAGCTACCAGTCCGCGTCGCCCGCCCTGGTCAAGTGCGGTTGGGGCCTGGAGCGCAATCGGAACGGGGGAAGCGCGGCGGCCGCGGTGCTCGCGCTTCCCGCGGTCGCCGGGAAGTTCGGGGTGCGGGGTGGCGGCTACACCATGAGCAACACCGCAGCCTGGAACATCGACCGCACCTGGCTCGACGACCCGGAATCGGCGACCCGCGCGATCAACATGAACCACCTCGGCCGCGTGCTCACGACTCCGGAGGCCGTCACGAGCGGTCCTCCGGTGAAGCTGCTCTTCGTCTACAACTGCAATCCCGCGGTGACCATGCCGGACCAGACGCGTGTGCTGGAAGGCCTGGCCCGCGAAGATCTGTTCACGGTCGTCTTCGATCAGGTCCTCACCGACACGGCACAGTACGCCGATGTCGTGCTGCCGGCCACCACGTTCCTCGAGCACTACGACGTCGTCCGGTCCTACGGACCGATCACGCTGCAGCTGGCGCAGCCGGTGATCGAGCCGGTGGCAGACGCGCGATCGAACGCCGACGTGTTCTGCGATCTCATCGGACGTCTCGACCTCAGGCGAGCCGGCGATCCGGACGGCGACATCGAGGTGATGCTGGACGTGATGGAACACCTGCCGGCACCGCACGGGCAGGAACTGAAGGACCGGCGCGCGGCCGACGCCCCCTTCGGCGGCCGGCCCATCCAGTTTGTCGACGTGCTGCCGCGGACTCCGGACGGCAAAGTGCACCTGTTCCCGGAGGCGCTCGACCGCGAGGCGCCGATGGGGCTCTACGGGTTCCGGCCCGACCCGGCGACCGACGCGTTCCCGCTGGCTCTCATTTCTCCCGCCAGCGACCGCACGGTCAGTTCGACGCTCGGCGAGCTGCCACGCCCGACGGTCAGACTCGACCTGCACCCGCTCGACGCCTCGGCACGCGGCATCACCGACGGCGACCTCGTCCGCGTGTTCAACGCGCAAGGAGCCGTGACGCTTCCCGCCCGCGTGTCGCCCGTCGTGCGCACCGGCACGGTCGCCATGCCGAAAGGCGTGTGGCGCAGGCACACCACCAACGGATTGACGGCCAACGCGCTCGTACCCGACGCGCTCACCGATCTCGGCGGCGGTGCCTGTTTCAACGACGCCAGGGTGCAGGTCGAGCCCGCTGACCGTTAGGCGGCCGAGTCCTTCCTGTCGACGAGATCCCCGACCTCGTCCAGGCGACTCGATTCGTCGCGAGGCACCGATGGTGCCTGCAGCTCGCGCGATTCAGCGTCCAGCTCCATCGGCTCAGCCTCGGGAAGCGTCAGCTTCCCGCGGCCTCCGCGGCTGGCCAGACCGCCCTTCCGTCCGGCATCGCGCGCTTCGTCGGCCGACCACTCGTGGGCCGTGCCTTTTTCGTGGGCCGCTCGTCCCCCCTTGCTCGCAATCTCACGTTGCTTGTCGGGTGACATCGACGCAAACCCGCGGCGTTCCTTTCTGGATTCGGTCACTGTTTCTTCCTCCACCCTAACAAGGGGCAAAGCATGTGCCGGCACCTGGGCAAACCACGGTCAATCGCCATAACTTGTTTTATTACAGGTGTTTAAGTGGTCAAGGCGCGTCGACGACCACGGCGGAGACCGGGGGAAAGTCCCCCCTACTGTTGAGGTTTCCGTGCCCGGGGTTCAGGCCGATCGGGCCTCGGTCACCGAGCGGCGCTGGCGGAAATACTCGCAGTCCACGCAGTTGCGCACGTCAAACCCCAGTCCGACCACGGGCCACAGCATGGGGTGCGCGCAGTACAGCAACTCCCCGTCCGAAATCGTATGGCAACCGATGTCGACGGGAATGTGGGTCGTCCGTCGACTGTACCAACAGAGGCGATGACGATCTTCAGGTAGCTGATTCACCAGGGCTCGGCTGCGCTTCAGACGTTCGTCTCGCGCAGCCTTCACATGATACGGCTAAAATGGTGGTTATGAGCATGTGTGGAGGGCCCACCGGACGCGCCGAGGAGCCCGCGGGAAATCAAAGCGGACGAAAAGTGTTCTGCGTCAAGTTTCAGCAGGAGCTGCCGGGGCTTGACGCGCCGCCATGGCCGGGGGCGATCGGACGGCGCCTGTACGACAGCGTGTCGGCCCAGGCGTGGAAGCTCTGGGAGGATCGGCAGAAGATGATCCTCAACGAGTACCGCCTGATGCCGTGGCAGAAGGAAGGGCAGGAACTCATCCTCCGTCACCTGGAAGAGTTCTTCTTTGGAGAGGGTGCTGCCCTGCCGCCCGGCTACGTGCCGCCCCAGACGAAGGGCTGACGTCAGGACACGGGCACGGCTAGGACACGGGCACGGCGCGGTCGATGACGAAGGCGATGCGGGTGTGCGCCGTCCGCAGCGCGTGCTCGACGCTGTCCGCATCTTCGCCGCGCGCAAAAATGAATCCCAGGTAACTGGCACCTTCCGGCAGCGGCACGAGTTGCTGGTCCGGTTTCGCCGTGAGGTGGAGTTCGGTCACGCCGGGGACTGCCAAGGCTTCGGCCTGCCCGGAGGCGCGGCGAAAGACCCCGGCTGATGGAATCGGAATCATCATCACGCCAGCCGCACGTCGCTCACGGCGCCATGGTGTGACGCTCTCGCCAAGCGCATGACGCAGGAGAACTTCCTCGAGGCTGGCGCCGTCGTGATCGGGACCGTCGAACGACAGGGCACGAGCGCACAACCCTCCGATCGGCCGCGCCGCGACCTCGAGCACGAACACGCCCGACGAACCAAGGCGACACTCTGCATGGATCGGCCCATGGCTCAACCCCAGGGCCCGCGCCGCGTCGGCGGCGGCGTCGATCAGACGTGCCTGTTCAGCAGCGCCGATGCGTGACGGCGTCGTGTAGATCGTCTCCTCGAAGAACGGGCCCTCCAGCGGGTCGGGCTTGTCGAAGATCGCGAGCGGGTGCAACACGCCGTGCTCGATGACGCCTTCAAGAGCGAATTCCCGTCCTTCGATGTACGCCTCGATCAAGATGTCGTCCGCTGCGGGATCGCGGAGCTGTCTTACCTCCGGTGATGCCAGCAATCGTCCCACCCGAGCAAAGGCCTGCACGAAGGCCTCCGGCGAGTCTGCGCGAATCACGCCTCGGCTGCCCGACAGCATCAGCGGCTTGAGCACGACCGGCCAGTGCAGGGTTCGTGCGAGACTGCCGGCATCGGCGTGTCGCGACACGACGGTGAAGGACGGCGCCGGGAGGCCGGCGGCGAGCAGCGTCTCACGCGTGCGACGCTTGTCGCGTGCGGCCTCCGCGGCGTCGGGCGAGTGCCAGGCCAGGCCCAGGCGGGCGGCGACACGGGCGGCCAGCACCGCCGGGCGGTCGCCGACGGCCACCACGCCGTCGATCGACGCCGTTCGGGCGGCGCCGACCACCACCTCCACTGACGCCGCCTCCTCATGAAAGCGAATCGGCAGGGCCTGGTCCCACCAGGGATCTTCGAGCTGGTCGCATCGGTCGGTCGCGAAGACGAGCTTCACCCCGAGCCGATCCGCCGCCTCCCCAAACGCGCGCACCTGATACCCGGTGGTCGTGGCGACCAGCAAGACCCGTCTCATGTCTGCCCTTCACGGTGCACCGATGCCCTGTCACGCAGCGCACGTGTGCACCCCGCACCTGCGCACCGTTGTGCCCGCACCGGCCTGCCTCAGCGGTCACATCCGCACGCCCGCCGCGCTTGTGCGCCTGTTCTACAACAGAGCTACCTGCTCTGCGCTGGGCTCGGCTCAGCAGTACCAGGGCTCCTCGAGGTACGGAATCGCGGATCGCGCCCTGCGCGGTGGACGGCGACGAACCGCCGCGTGCGGATCATCCTCCGGCGACGAGGCGAGATGCCATACGGAGTCGAAGACCTCCTGTCGCGACCGCGATCCACTTACGCCGATGACCTGCATGACGGCTTGCTGGAGTCGGTCGACCGCGGGGTCAGCGTGGGTCCAGGGGAACGTCAGCGTCCGCGCATCGAAGGCGCCCACGCGTGCCCGAATCTCGTCGAGTTCGAGCAGCCGGGAGCCTGAGGTGACCAGCAGCCGCAGCCCCAATTGAATGGGGGCCACGTGCTCGACGAGATTCAAGACCTCTACAGTCGTCAGAAGGTCTCGATACCCGGCACCCGTCGTCCACGGCGTAAAGGCGACAAACGTGGGTGCCAGGGCAAGGCCCGCCGAACGGCAGAGCTCGGTGGCGGTGACGAAATCTTCGCGCGTGTGCCCCTTCTCGAGCTTCGACAACACGGCGTTGTCGACCGATTCGACCGCGCTCGTCACAAACAGGCACCCTGTAGCCGCGAGCACGGGCAGCATCGCGCGATGCTCCAGCAGGTGTGACACCTTGATCGTCGCGTCATAGGTCACTCGCGGGTGGGTGGCGTGGAGGGCCTCGACGATGCGTCGGGCGTGAGTCGGCCCGTTGAGGAAATCGGGGTCGCCGAACGAGATGTGCCTCGCGCCGGCGGCCACCTGCTGGGCAACGTCGGCCAGCACCACGTCCATCGGAATGGCGCGGAAGCGCCCTCCGTACACCGGAACGATCGGGCAGTGACGGCAGCGGTGCTTGCAGCCGCGACTGGCCTCCGTCCCGCCCGTCACGACCCGGGTGCCGTCGGGCATGCGGACTTGCGCGTAGCGCGCCAGTTCCGGCAGCGTCGACCGATCAGGCGTCACGAACGCGATGCGCGGCAGCGGGAGCGCCGAGGCCGCGGTGGTTCGGCCGTCACGAGCGGGAGCCGGCGGGAGCGATTCGCGGGTGTCGCCGCCCGTTGAGCGCCGCGCGAATGCCACCAGGTCCGGCTCGGCTTCCGGCCCGAGGATGGTGTCCACGCCGTGTGCGTGCAATAGCGCCGCATTCAACGGTGCGTACAAGCCGTACGCGCACAGCGCGGCCGCAGGATTGACCGCGCGGACGCGGTCGATCACCGGCAGCGCCAGGCGCGTCGCCGTATGCATGGGGAGGTAAAACGCGATCCCCGAGGCCCGGCGCACGGCGTCTGGACTGAGGTCGTCGCGAGAGAGATCGACGGTAACGGTTTCGATCCCCTCCCGCCTCAACCAGGCCGCGGGGGACGCGACCCCGAACGGCTGCCGGCCCAGATCGTACGTGGAGACGAAGAGGACCACATCTGTCAGCGTACAGGTCTATCGTCCGGCGTTCAAGGCGAGCCGTCCGCGCGACGTGGCCGGACCTCGACGGTCACCGCGCTCAGGGTCTCAGCGCGCGGTGTCAGCGGCCTTGATGGTCACGCGGACGTGCGCGTTGGTCCAGCAGCACTGGAAGCCTCCCCCGCCGTCGCCCGATCGGTCGTTGACCTGCACGCGTACGACGTAGTCTCCGGGAGCCGCGAAGGTGGCGGTGGTCGAAAAGCGTCCGTCGGCAATGGGCGGGCGCAGGTGTTCGAACTTGACCTCGCCTGGTCCGCGGTGCTTGCTCAACACGACGGCGATCGGCGGCTGCTTCAGCTGAACGGGGTTGAGATCCGGATCTGCCGACGAGACGTCGGAGACGCTGCCTGCCAGGGTCACGGGCTGATCGACTTGTCCGCCCAGCGCGAGCGCGACGCCAATCGGGGGGCCCTGCAACCATGGGCCCTTGGGGTCGAGCTGGACCTTGGGCGGCTCGTTGCCTTCGGCCGCATCCTTGAACGGTTCGACCTGGTATCCCTTGATGACGCCGATGGGAATGGAGTTGGTCTGTCCGTTGGCGACGATGGTCCATGTGAGGCGCTTGTCGCCGAAGTCCTTGGGTACTTTGATCGTGAAGACGCCCCATTGGCGTCGAGGCAGAAAATGGGTCGGCTGGCCGTGATCGGGTCCTCCGGGGTCGATGCGATTGTTGGGCCCGACGGGAATGTCGAGGACCTCCTTGACGTTGCGATTGAAATAGCCCACCAGCAGTGTGTAGGACTGGTCCGGATTCTGATACCACCCCTCGAAGGCCGCCGTCACCCCCTGCCCCGCGTCGCGAGCCGGCTGCAGCGGTAACTGCCGGGCTGCGCCTGGATGCGCCAACATGACGCAACAGGCCACCGCGGCACCTGTGACACTGAGGATTCGATCTCCGGACATCGGCGTGGCTCCTGGGATTCCGCGTGTGAGTCGGGCTCAGGACGAGCCCGAAAACGACAGGTGCCGGGCGGCGGCCCGGCACCTGAACGCTCGTGTGACGTGCAACCCGCCTTAGCGCTGCTGCTGCTGAGAGGTCGTCGTCGATGAGGTGCGCGCTTTCCGCTTCTCGACCTCGACCTGGAAATCTTCGTCGTCCATGTAGGTGAGGTTCACCCAGGCATGGGCCATCTCGTCGACCGTGCGGTCCCCCCAGCCCACCCACTGATTCGGGTCAGGGTTGTTCTTGTTGGCCGCCGTATTGTCGTGCCACGAGGTGATCTTGAGGATGGTGCCCTTCGGCAGGAGAGGCGCCGCGTCGTCTGCGTACACGTAGTTGTTGTGCCAGTTGAAGCTGAAGTCCGACACCATGCTCAGCATCTGCGTCTGCCCGTTCGGGAGGATGGCCTCCATCGACATGGCTTTCCCCCGCAGGTGCATGTGGGGCTGGAAGTTCTCGACGCGCCCGGCGCGCCGCATCACGTGGAAATTCGTTCCGACGTAGATGGAGTTCGGGGCGATATCGAGGGCGCGATTGCCGCCCGTGATCCCGCTGAAGAGCGCCAGCGTCTGACGATATTTCGGCTCCTGCCCCTTGGGATAGAAATAGATGCCGAGCTCGACCTCGGTGGTGATGTCCTCGCCGGCATCCGAGTAGTGAATATCGAAAACGATCTTGGCGCCGGGCAACATCAGCTTGCCGGAGTTGGGCCGCATGATCTCGCCCTGCTTGCCCACGGCCCACTCCATGAAGAGGCCCGCCGTCGGGTCGAACGCTCCTGGAGCATTGGCGGCGGAGGTGGCGACCACTCCGGGGCCGTCCTGTTCTGACTGCTGGAGCCGGGCCAGCGCGTGATGGGTGATCTTGCGGCCCTTGACCGTGGACGGCCGAATCTCGATGGCCCGAACCCAACGAGCTTCGGTCAATCCCGTCGCGACCACCGGCTTGTACCACGCGTCCTGCGCGCCCGCCCTCTGCGTGTACGGGGGCGACTTGACGATCAGATCCGGAGGCCCACCGAACAGCTCCGCGTAGTTCCAGATGGACTGATCCGGCCACGTCGCCGGCGGCGGCATGTCCTTGGGATCGCCCTTGGGCGCGCCGGCGTCCACCCAGCGCACGATGGTGTCGATCTCGGCGTCACTGAGCGACCGGTCGTTCTGGAACTGCTGAATCCCGATCGTCTTGTCGATGTGCCACGGCGGCATCTGCCGCGTGGCCACGCGGTTCTTGATGGATCGCGCCCAGGGGCGCGATTCCTCGAAGGTCACCAGCGCCATCGGCGCGATGGAATCCGTCCGGTGGCACGACTCGCATTTCTCCTGAAAGATGCTCGCCACATCCTTGGTGAAGGTCGGCGCGGGTCTGCTCGATTGGGCGGCAGCCACCACGGGCAGCACGGCGGCTGCGGCAGTCAAGGCTCCCAGTCGGATCAGGCCACGAATCGCTCGGTCCGCCATCGCTACGACTCCCTTCGGGGGTCGGGAAACACAACGGCATGCCTCCGACACCGACCAGTGATTGTATCGAACTTGCCCCGTTGCTGTCTCATTCATTTGGCTTATGGACTGTTGCGGGCACGGTTGTCGACGTCTTGTCCTCTGGGCGTCAGCGCCCGGCTCGCGGTCGGCGCAAGCGTGCGGGGCTGGCACCAGAGTGCCGGCCCGCCGCTTTTCCTTGACGGGCCCCGATGGTGAGCGTAGCCTGCCGCTATTCAACGACGTCTCCAATTGTCTCCGTCATCGTTCGCCGGGCAACTGTCGCCCGTCGGGCGTGGCGTGACAGGTCGCGGTTTGCAGGCCTGGCTGCGAGCCATTGTTTGCGTGTTGATCGCACTAGGAGTCTTGACCGCTCGAGATCTTGACAAATGAGTCAAGTTCTTCTCGGTCAAGACGACTGCCCGGCCGGCGGCCGGGCAAGCGTAATAGAAGCTAGCGAGGCGAAGGGCCCAACATGCTCGCGGGTCTGAGGCGAAGCCTCGCTAGGAGTGGTGGCTTCATCGGGGTGGATTGTCAGACAAGGAGTAAGACCATGACACGACGGTTGACTTGGTCGGTCGCGGCGGCGATGGCGGTGCTGATGGCAGGGGCGTCCACTGCCAGCGCCCAGAGCACGATTCTCGGTGTCGTGAAGGACTCCTCCGGGGCGGTGCTGCCCGGGGTGACGGTCGAAGCGGCCAGCGACGTGCTGATCGAGCGCGTCAGGTCCGCGGTGACCGAGACCGACGGACGCTACCGCATTGTGGATCTGCGGCCGGGCGTCTACACGGTGACCTTCACGCTCCAGGGATTCAACACTCTCAGGCGCGATGGGATCGTGCTGCCGGCCGAGTTTACGGCGACCATCAACGCGGACCTGCAGGTAGGGGCGTTGGCCGAGACGATCACGGTCACTGGCGAGTCTCCGGTCGTCGACATCAGCAGCGCGGTGAAGACGCAGGTGCTCGACCGAGAAGCCATCGACACACTTCCGACGGGTCGGACCATCCAAGGCATCGGGCAGCTCATCGTCGGGGTCAACCTCAACCTGCCCGACACCGGCGGGGCACGCGCCATGCAGCAGACCTACATGTCGACCCACGGCATGACGGCGGCGAACAACACTGTGCTGGTCGACGGCATGATGGTCAACGGGCTCCAGGCGGACGGGGCGGTGCAGAGCTACTTCAACGACGCGATGAACGCTGAAGTGAGCTACCAGACGGCCGGAATCGGCGCCGACACCTCGTCGGGCGGCGTGCGGTTGAACATGATTCCGCGGGAGGGCGGCAACCGCTTCAGCGGTGACGTCAAGTATGCGTTTCGTCCGGGCGGCTGGCAGGGCGACAACCTCACCCAGCGCCTGCGCGACCTCGGGTTGAACGCCGGCAACGCCACCGACCGCATCATCGACGTGTCGTTCGCCCAGGGGGGGCCCATCAAGAAAGACAGGCTGTGGTTCTTCGGCACGGCCCGCTACAACTCGGTGAACAACTACATCGCGAACACGTTCTTCGACGACGGCAGCCAGGGCATCGACGACCAGTTCATCAAGCAGGCGCTCGTCCGCCTCACCTGGCAGATGTCGCCACGCAACAAGCTGTCCGCCTATTGGGACGAAATCGACAAGTACCGCGGCCACGACATGCAGAGCCTGGACGACCCCGAAACGGCGGCGCTTCGGTGGTTCTCGCCCGCCTACCACACCACCCAGATCAAGTGGACCTCGACGGTGAGCAGCCGGCTGCTGCTGGAGGCGGGGTGGTCGAGCAACCTCGAGTACTACACCAACAGTTATCAGCCTGGCGTCGAGGCGCCTCGAGGGACAGCGGAATGGTTTGCGGGTGCGTCACGGGTGGATCTCGGGCTGGGAGGGCGGAAGACGGCTGCCAGCCTCCAGCAGACACAGAGTCCCGAGCGGCACAACGTTCAGGCGTCGTTGTCGTATGTGTCGGGCGCCCACAACGTGAAGGCGGGGTTCCAGTTCACGTGGGGAGACTTCTTCCACAGGCTCGATGCCAACGCCGATCTCACGCAGCAGTACCGCGGGACCGCCGCGAGCGGCCGACATGTGATCGCGGACAGCGTGATCATCAGGAACACGCCGCTGATCTACGGCGAGCGCTTGAACCGGGACGTGGGCGTGTTCGTGCAGGACTCGTGGGCGCTGAATCGTCTGACGCTCAACTATGGTGTGCGCTGGGAACAGGTCAAGGCGCAGGTCCACGAAGGTCAATCGCCGGCGGGCCGGTTCGTGCCTGCCCGGCAGTTCCCGGCCATTCACGACCTGCCGAACTGGAAGAACTGGGCCCCGCGCTTTGCCGCCGTCTATGACGTGTTCGGCAACGGCAAGACCGCGCTCAAGTACTCGCTGAACCGCTACAATCGCGCGCGCACCACCAACATTGCGGCCAACTACAACCCGCTGTTGTCTCAAACAACGACGTTGCCCTGGCGTGACGTCAACGGCAACGACATCGCCGAAGGTGACCGCGGGTGCACGGGATACCCACGCGTGGGCTGTGAAATCGACTTCTCCACCCTCTCGTCCAACTTCGGGATCGCCGCGCTGAACGAATACGGGCGTTACCCTCGTGAGTGGAACCTCGAGAGCGGCCTGGAACTGCAACATGAACTGCTGCCTCGGCTGTCGGTGTCAGGCACGTGGTTCCGGGGCAGCTTCCACAACCTTCCCACCACGATCAACCAGAGCTGGTCGGCCGCCGACTATTCGCCCTACACCGTGTACAACCCGCAGACCGGCGAACCGATCCAGATCTTCGCGCGCAGCCGAGAGGCGGCGGCGCGGCCCACGCGCAATCTGGACACGTACGATCCCGACCGTGAACGGCAATACGAGGCGTTCAACGTCGAGTTCCAGGCTCGTCCCGGACGCGGCATGAACATGTTCGGGGGCGTCTCCATCGAACGCCAGCTGGACGTCACCTGCACGACGCCGGACGATCCGAACTCGCTCCGGTTCTGCAACGATCACGACAACGGTGTTCCCTTCCGCAAGACGCTGAAGCTGGCCGGCTCGGTACCGCTCGCGTGGGGCGTCACCGTGAGCGCGGTGCTCCAGAGCAACCATGGGGTCACCAGCAGCCGCACGATCGCGCCCACGCGAGGCGTGACACGGTATCCGTCCACCTGCCCCGCGCCGTGCCCGGCGGGCGACATCATCCTGCCGACCGCCCTGTTCGGGCAGTCGTCGATGACCATCCCCCTCGTGGACGGCGACACGGTGTACACGGAGCGCATCACCCAGCTCGACCTCAAGGTGTCGAAGACCGTGAGGTTCGGACGCCTGAGTGTCACCCCGACGTTCGAGGCCTTCAACATCAACAACTCGGACGCCATCATCAGCTACGTCAGCACCAACGCACTCAACGCCGCCTTTTTGCGGCCCAACAGCATCATGCAGGGCCGGATCATCGGCGTCGGGTTCGTCACGCGCTGGTAGCTTAGTACTGCGTTTCACAATTACGGTGACGCACCGAGGGCGGCGAGGCGCCCGGATGGCAAGGCGCGACGACCGAGAATACCTGGAGTATTTGAGGAAGGAGCAACGCCGCCAGGCGGGGTGCATCGCCGGCCGAATGCCACTGTAATTGTGAAACGCAGTACTAAGTGGTCGGCCGCATTCCCGAGTCGAGACGCGCGCTTGTTGCAGGGTGAAGTGGCGTCCCTGCCGTGCGCGAGTTGGAACCAGCTCAGGGGTGGCTCCGCGCAGTGGATGGCCTGCGCCGCGCCGCGTGAGCCCGCCGGGAGGTTCAGGCCGTTGGCGCCCGGACCGCCGGCCGATCGGCTGCGGTGGGCTGGCGAAGAGCGCTGGCCGGCAACGTGACCACGGCTACCGTGTTGCCGGTCATGTCGAAGAACTCGACCGAGTAGCCTTCCTCCCTGACGCCCGGGACAACATGGCGCTCCACGACCGAGCCGATGTCGCCCGCCCGCACCCCGTGCTCGGGGATGTCGCGGGTCACAACAACGTCGCCGTACATCTCGAAGGGCATGACCTACCTCGGATACATGGTAATGAATCGGGGCACATCGGCTCCATTGTCGATCTGCCAGACCGAACTGAACCGCACCGCTTTCCCGCTGGGCGTCTTGATCGGCCCGTCAATCTCGTAGACAAGGCCATACGCGTTCGTCGATGTCCCGGTCACGTCGAGGGACAGGTGTTGAGACCGAAGGTCGGCTTCGAGGTGTCCGGCTTGTCCGACTGGCAACCGAAGCTCACGAGAAGCCGCGCCTTGGCCCCGCCACGCTTGTGCGACAGGTTCCGGAGGTACCCGGTGAATTTGTCCGTCGCGATGACCGCGTGCTCAGCGTTCGGGACTCTCACCGGCGACCTCAGGCGGCTCCAGTCGCGTCACAGGCTGGCGAACAGGGCGTCGATCTGGTCTTCGGTCGCGAGCTGGATTGCCCGGCCGGCAGCGGCGTCCCGGTAGCCTCCGTCAAGGGCGTCTCTGAGCCGATCGCGCTTCATCGCCACGACCTCGTCGCGAGCCTGCATGAGACGCAGGGCGTCGGCGACAACCTCCTCTTCGGTGCTGTAGTGCCCTTCCTCGACCTGCCTGCGGACGAGGGCTTCGAGGCTCTTCGGAATAGCGACTTCCATGGCTCGCGTTGAATTTTGGGTACACGATACACCGATCCGGAGATCCACGGGCCGGCCGTCCTGGTCCCACGAGTCGCTCAGCAACTTGATGGCACCTGGCGCTTCAGGTTGGTGTCGGTGGCTCGTCCTCGCCCATGCCGCCTGCGCCAAGCTGGGCGGTCACTTCGTACGGGCCGATGCGCGCACCGGGGGCCAGCGTGGAGGGCAAGTGCGCGCCATTTTGGCGCGAATGCCTCGCAGGGGCGAGAACGGCCGGCTGCGTTCCCGAGTCGAGACGCGCGCGTTGTGGCGTGTGGATTGGCGTCCCCGATGCCCGCTAGTTGGAACCAAGTCGCCCGCTGGCTCGGCCAGATTGACGCTCTTCGTCAGGCCGCCTGAGTACTTGCCGGACTTTGGCCAAAGCCTTACAGTAACCCCATGGAAGTCCACGTCCCGCCAGAACTGGCAAAAAAGCTGACGGACCTAGCCGCGACGAGCGGGCGGGCGCCGGATCAGCTTGTGGAGGACGCGCTTGCCGGGTACTTGGAGGAGCTGGCTTCGCTGAGGGAGACGCTCGACAGCCGGTACGACGACCTAAAAAGCGGCCGAGTGAAGGCGATCGACGGCGAGGAGGCCTTCAGGCGCTTGCGTGACAAGAGCAAGCATCGGCGCTCCGGCGCATGAGCGGTTACGCGCTCCATCCGGAAGCCTTCGCCGACATCGACGAGATTTGGGAATACATTGCCGAACGCAACATTGACGCTGCTGACGGGGTAATCGCAGATAACTCTCAGGACGCTCAGATGCTTCCGCGCAGCGATGACGGTGATCGGGCGGCGCTCTGTGCCGCCCGTGAGTGCGCTTGCTGTCAGGAATAGATCAGCAAGCCGGAACGTGAACAACCCCGGCGCCGCGCGTGAGAGGTGGCCCCGGACCGTGGAGGGTGGGTCGTTCACGTTCCGGCTTGCGCCTCAGCAGTCAGTTGACTACGCACGCGTCTTGGCGGCGGTCAACGGCACTGCAAACGACTATCCACGCGACGATAGCGATCGAGACGGCGCTGGTTCTGATCGCGAACATGGACCCCTCTCGGGCACGATCGCAGATGGGATCTGCACGTACGCTGACACCGTGGCGATACCGGGGCCATCACGGGAACGAGCATGGAGCTGTGCTCGGCGCCGTGCGAGGTTCTTCGCTGCGCTCCGACCCCGCTTCCGGGGGGGCTGCGGACCTTGACGGCGCCTGCGCGCAGCTCAGTGTTGGCACTTACGTGATGGCCCTGGTAGTGCAGCACGTTGACGCCCGCAGATGGTTGAGTGTGACGTCGGGTTCGCACGGGCGTATTCTGTGGCCATCTCGTCGGTGTCACACGACACCCCCTCCACATCGCACCCAGTGCATGCGGAGCGCGTTTCCGATCCTCGCCCCCAGGGCACGATCCAACGCCTACAAAACGAAGTTCCGCACGGTGTTCGTCCACCGCCGGTGCACGAATGACCGATCCCGGACTTCGGAACGGGTTCGTGATCGGCTCTCAGCGGCGCTCGTCCTTGGAATCGGCGTTCACTGAGGGCACGGGACCTTCGGCGGTTCTCGAAACACCTTGCGAACCCGCTGACAGCTCGGAGAATAATTTGGCGTCCGTAATGCCTGCCAGTTGGAACCGGATCGCCTCCTGGCTTGAGCAAATCGATGACCGCCGCCGCGCATCCTGAATGCTTGCCGGGGCGCCCCGTCGCAAGTCAGGATAGTTCGTCGAGCAACGCCCTCGCGTCTTTGAGGTCGGCGGTGTTGAAGCCTTCCGTGAACCACCCGTAGATCTGGCCGAGCATCTGACACGCTTCGTCCCGCTGCCCCTGCCGCTGGAGCAGGCGACTCAAGCTCATGACGGCGCGCAGCTCGAGCGACTTGGCCTGCTTCCGGCGAGCAATCTCGATCGCATCGCGAAAACTCGCTGCTGCCTCGGTCATGACAGGTGCATGAATAACAGCCGGGGCAAGCGGGCCAAAAGCGCCGCGCTGGTCCTTGGGGACCGCCTGTTGCAGCAGCAATTCGCCTCTAAGACGATGAAGTTCCGCCTCGCAGATTCGTACTCCGTATTGCTGCACTCTCCGCATCGCTTCGGCGAGGGTACGCAGCCCTTCCTCAAGTTGCCCAGCTTTGCCCTGAGCCTGGGCCAGCAGGGAAAGCCAGTACGGCATTTCCAGTTCGGCTCCGGTGGCGCGATAGCCAGCGATCCCCTCATGGATCTGCGCAAGACCGTCTTCGATACGACCCTCCTCCGCGAGCGCCCAGCCCAATAGGGTGAACCCCTCTGTTGAGACAATCAGATTGGCACACTTGCAGCGTTCTTCGTTGTTCCTGTTCTTCTTGTAACAAAACGTGATCGGTGTGGGCGCTGTGGAAAACTGCGGCTTGTGCAGTTTTCCAAGTCCCTTGTGGGCGCGTTCTGTGCGTCCACAGGGACGGCAGCGTCCACACCGTCTTCCGCCCCGCGAAATTTTCCAATACACGTTGAAGCGCGAAAACGCCTTCGAGCATATGCGTGGCCAAAAAAGGGGGACATCAGAATAGCGACCCCCCTCGAGAAAATCGTTTCTGGGGCATCCTGAGCGATTTTCCTTCGTCGGATCGGCTTCCTTGGTCGCCGAATGTCATTCATTGCTCGCCCGCATGGACGCGAACGCTGTCAAGGACAGGGCGCTGGATACCTTCTGTTCGCGTAGCCGCGTGCCCTCGCGGTGATTGAAAACCCTGATTGTCGCTCCTCCGAGATTTCCGCTTACGTTTCCAGACTCCGATTGTCGCTCGAACTCCTCGGGCGGCCGGTAGCCCAGCGCCGAATGTAAGCGACACCGATTGTAGTACTCGTCGATGAACTGTTCGATGTTCGTAGCCAGGTGTTCTAAGGTTCGATAGTCATTCGCATAAATCTCCTCTCGCTTCAATGTCTTCACCAAGCTTTCGCAGCTCGCGTTGTCGTACGGGTTCGCCGGCCGACTCATGCTCGGAATCATGTGATGCTCCTGCAGTCGCTTCACGTACTCGGCCGACGCGTACTGCACACCGCGATCGGAATGATGTACAAGCCCGGGCGGCGGCAGCCGCTTCGCGATAGCTTGCTCGAGCGCCGCGATCACCAGCCGGCTCGCCAACGACCGATCCAGCGCCCATCCCACCAGCTTGCGCGAGAACGCGTCGAGGATGACGGCGAGATAGACGAACTCGCGCTGCAGCCGGATGTACGTGATATCGGCGACCCAGAGTTGGTTGATCCCGGTGAGCTTCATACGGCGAGCCAGGTTCAAAAAGACCTCGAGATCATGTGCAGAATCGGTGGTCACCACGAAGGAGCGCGGCTGCACGGCCAACAGATTGTCTTCCCGCATCATCCGAGCGACACGCTTATGATTGACGAGCATCCCGCGACGCCGTAACTCCGCGGTGATGCGTCGATAGCCATAGCGCCGTCGATGCTCGACGGCGATCGCCTGGATCATGGACCGCACCTCCATATCTTCTTGGGTAGGCGCGCGGGCCTGGAGATGTCGATAAAATCCGGCGCGACTGACCTGCGCCAGCTGACACATCCGCTCGATGCTGAGGCTGCCTTGCAACGGCATCATTTCCTCGATTTGGTCGTAGACGCCTTCGCGCCAGAGGCCCCGGTCCCCTGGCGTCGAGCCTCGACTTTTTGCAAGGCACCTTTGAAAAAATCCACCTCCAAGGTTTTGTCCACCAGCACCCGCTGGAGCTGATGCAACTTCCGGCGGAGCGTGGCCTGCGGTGAGCTCCCGGTCGCGGGTTCTGCGTTCTCGTCAAATGGCGCGAACTGGTCCCGCCACTTGTACAGCAGTCGTCGATGCACGCCGAGCTCCTTCGACAACGCCACGATGTTGTCGCAGGTCTTCAATCGCTCCACGGCCATTCGGCGAAATTCCTTCGGATATCGGCCGACTCGTTGTTTTCCCACCGGCAGGTCCTTTCCCTGCACAGTGTGCCTCACCGAGTTGTCTCAAATTTGGGGGTCAGTCCA
>JBQTIE010000228.1:0-21058 GCA_052389315.1 Acidobacteriota bacterium | reverse complement strand
AGACGACAACGAGGGCACCAGCGAGGGTGCTCGTCGGTTTCAGGCCTCCACCGTCGCCAGCGACGACCCCACGGGGACCAAACGCGGCACAGATGCCACAGTTTGGTCTCAGGCGCAGCTTCGCTGGTGTCGCGGCCAGGCCGCAGCACCGCACATGAGGCTCGGTTGGACACGACGGTTCACGACGTGACGCCCCTAAACGCGCTGGCGCGACACGAGGTCATTCGCGCGTTCGAGCGGGCGCTGCGCCGCGAAGCCCATGTCCTGCACGCTCACCCGGAACTGGTCTGGCAACAACTGTTCAACAGGCTGCAGTGGGAGCCTGAACCGACTCAAGGCGTGCTCGAGCCTAGGCTACAGGACCGAGGCGTCTCGCGCGCTCGACCCTGGATTCGCTCCCGCACCGCGCCGCGCGAATCCTCCGCGTTGGTCCGAACCTTCTCAGGACATCGCGGAAGCGTAGAGGCGTGCGTCCTCGTCAAGGACGACACCCTGCTGGTGAGCACCGGCGACGATGGCACCGTCCGCATGTGGGACGTGGCAACCGGGTTGATCCGCGCGACCGGGTATGGCCACAAGGGACCGGTGCACGACTGCGCCGCCTCGCAAGAATCAGCCGTCGCGGTCACGGCCGGAGACGATGGGACCGTCCGACTCTGGAGCCTCGCGACCGGACAACCCGGCGCGACGCTCGAGGGGCATCGAGGCCCCGTTCGTGCCTGTGCCATCGATCGCGCAGGCCGTCTCGTGATCTCGGCCGGTGAGGACGCCACCGTCCGCCTGTGGCGCCGTGACGGGGCCGACGCTCGGCCCCGCCGCCTGATTGCTGACGACGCGCTCTCGACGTGCGCGATCAGCCCGAGCGGGCGCTTCATCGCCGCCGCCGGCAAGCAGCCGTCCGCATATCTGTGGGATGCACGCGACGGCGCCGCGAAGCCGTCGGTCGAAGGGCCGTCCGAGGCGCGGGCCTGCGCATTCACGCCTGACGATCGCCATCTGCTCCTGGTCGGATCCAAGAACGACGTGACCGTCGTGGACCTGGAGACGCGTGAGCGGCGGTCCGGGTTCTACGGGGCTACAAAGGAGCACCATCGGTTCTACTGGGGAGTGTCGGAGCACGGCGGTCCACGGGGGATGGCCCTTGCACCCGACGGAGAGCGCCTCCTGACGGCGGCGCCGGACAACACCCTGCGCCTCTGGGCGTTTCCCGGCGGAGAGGAGGTCTGCGCACTCAAGGGCCACACCGATGTCATCCGGTGCGTCGCCTTTGGACGCACCGGACGACTGGCCGTCAGCGGCGGGCGGGACGGCACGATTCGCCTCTGGGACCTGACGCAGGCTGCGTTGACCGAGCGAATCGTGCATGCGGATCCGGTGTCCGCCTGCGCGTACGACCAGACAGGGGCCATCCTCGTGGCGATGTGGGGCGATCGAACGGCGGGGCTGCTCGATCCGTTGACGCTGCAGGAAGTCCGGCGGCTCGGCGGAGGTAACGTGTACTCCTGCGCGGTGAGTGCAGACGGTCACTACGTCGCGACGAGCTTCATGGGTGTTCACCTCAACGTCCACGATCTGCACGCCAGACGCATCGCCCGCTCATTCGAGGAGGAGGGTGCCGATCCGTCCTCCGCGTGGATTCACGCCTGCACGTTCGATCGCACTGGTCAGCTGTTGGTCTCCGCCAACGAAGATGGCACGCTGAGCCTGTGGGACGTGGAGTCGGCGCGCAAGCGTGGCACCTTGGAAGGCCACCGCGGTGCGGTCACCGACTGCGTCATCGACCCGGTGAGCAACTCGCTGGTGTCCTGCAGCCGCGACCGCACGCTGATCATCTGGGACTTGACGCAGGGTCGGCGGAAGCAGGTGCTGACGGCTCCTGTGGGGCTGCTGGCCTGCGCCGTGTCCCCGGACGGCCAGTCGGTGGTGGCCGCCGGCGAAGACGGCTCGATCGGGGTGTGGACCGCCGAAGGACGACCACGCTGGATCCGGGCGGCCCACACGGGTGAGGCGAAAGATTGCGCCGTCAGCCCGGACAGCCGCCTGGCGTTCACGGTCGGGACCGACAAGGTGCTGGGTGTCTGGGATCTCGCAACCGGCGACGCGGTCGCCCGGGTCGTGATGCCGGGCTCTCTCACCTGCGTGGCCGCGCACCCATCGAAACCAGAACTGGTGTGCGGGGATTCCGGGGGCGGCCTCCATCGGCTCGAGCTCGCGGGCATCGCGTACGGCGCGCTCGCGAGGCCAGTCACGGCTCCGCCACCGGTCGAATCGTCCACGCGGCGTGAGGCGAGCGTTGCGATCAGATCGCGGGTCGAGCTGCCCGCCAACGTGCTGAGCGCCCTCCAGCTGCTCATCGTGGCGGTGCCCGCGATCGCGGCGACCTTCGGCACGTCACCCCCTGTCCTCGGCAGCGCGATGGCCAACGGACTGCTGCTCGCGAGCCTGGGTGTCGCGTGGCTGCTCATGACTCGCCTCGGATCGAAACTGCGGCCGGCGGTACCTCGGTGTGACGGCCAGGTGGCGATGCTGACCGGGCTGACCGCGTGCGCGGTGCTGCTGCCAGGCCAGGACTGGCCGCGCGCGGTGGCGCTGGCAGGCGGCGTTGGCATCATCACAGGGGCCGTTGACCTCGCGGCGGGACAACATCGCGAGGCGCTTCTCTTGAAGGTGCCGATCGGGTGGGCCATCGCCGCGTCGGTCCCCGTGGGATACGCGATCGGTCAAGCGGCCGCGGCGAGCGTCGGCGGAGAGGATCCCGTCGCCGCGACGGCTGCCGCGTGGACTGCGGGCGTAATCGGCGGCGCCACCGTCCTCCCGGTTGCGCTGATCGGAGTGGCGAAGGGCGCCGCGCTGATTCGCAGCGCGCTCCTGGGGACCACGCGAGCGTCGCGCGGGGTGTTGGGCGCGGTCATCGGCGGCCTCACGCTCTTGGCCGGTCCCGGCCTCGTCTTCACCCTCGGCGTCCAGTGGGCGCTCCTGGGAGCTGTGCGCGTCGAGCGACGCTGGTCGCTGGCCACCTCGCCGCTCGCCGTGGCCGCATTGCTCCTCGCGGGCTTCGCCTTGCTGGCGTGGCGGTGACCCAGTGTAGCTCCGCCTGAGACCAAACTGTGGCATCTGTGCCGCGTTTGGTCCCCGTGGGGTCGTCGCTGGCGACGTGGAGGCCTCAAACCGCCCAGGAGATCCGTGACGGCTCCGCTTCGCAGACAGGGACAGGGAAGAGACCGGCTCGCTCGTGGGGATGCAGGACAATCCCCGACCACCCGCCAGCGCCCGCAGCCTGGGTCCATGGTGGAATCCCCCTCTCGCGCCCGCGGATGGCCGCTGTGCCGGCATGATGCATAAATCTGTAATGATGATATGCTTATCTGTATGCGCACCACCTTGGACCTGGACGACGACCTGATGAAAGCCGTCAAACGGCTGGCGGCGGACACCGGCAGGACGATGACCGCCATCGTCGAAGAGTCGCTCCGGACGGCGTTGGCGGTGCGGCCCGGCGCGAAGCGCCGGGTTCGGTGGACGTGGGTCACCGTGAAAGGCACGGGTCGTCCTGGCGTTGACGTGACCGACCGCGATCGGCTCTACGACGCGATGGAGGGCCGCGAATGATCGCGGTCGACACGAACATTCTCGTGTACGCGCACCGTGTGGAAATGCCGCAGCACCGTGCCGCCGAGCGGCGGCTCCGCGAGCTCGCCACCGGCGCCGCCGCTTGGGCGATCCCGGTGTTCTGTCTCGGCGAGTTCGTGCGGGTGGTGACCCACCCGAAGGTGTTTCGGCCCGCATCGACGGTCGATCAGGCCCTGGGTGCATTGGCCGCGCTGCTTGCGAGCCAGTCGCTGCAGCTGCTCATGCCGGGTGATCGCTACCCGGAACTGCTGGCGGGCGCCATCCGCGGTGGCCGCGCGACGGGCAACCTGGTCTTCGATGCGCAGATCGCCGCCGTGTGCCGCGAGCACGGCGCGACGCGGATCCTGACGCTCGATCGCGACTTGGCCCGCTTTCCGGGGCTGACGCTCGTTCCCCTCGACGGCGCCGACACGTAGTGGTCCCGGACATAATTACGGCGACGCATCGAGGACGCCGAGGCGCCCGCTCCGCAAGGCGCGAAGCGTGAGAATAGCCGGACTATTTGAGCGCTGAGCAACGCCGTGGAGCGGGATGCATCGGCGGCCGAATGCCGCCGTAATGATGTCCGTGACCACTTAGGACCGGGCGCGTAAGGGCAGGCCCCGCTCGCGCTCCGTACCCCCGGCGGTGTCTGGATTACGATCGCGCCCGAATCCCCGGCGGCAACGGCCGTTCTGTCGGCAATTCATGGATCGCAATCAGCCACGCTTCGTCGTTGTCCGTCCCGGTCGCTTCGGGCTCTGGCATCGCCCGCCTCGGAGGGTCATCCCGCACCTGGCGTCCGCCGGATGCACCCGGATTGTGACCTTGCTGTCCGAGCGCGAGGGTGCGACTGAAATCGGGCGCCTCGCTGCCGACGCCGGCCTTCAGTGGACGTGGCTTCCGCTGGCAAGCGGTCGGCCACCGCTGGGACGGCAGAACGCGTCGGTCCCGGCGGTGCTCGACGCGCTGTCGCTGGCGCTGGACGGGGGCGAAACGCTGTTGATTCACTGTTCGGCCGGCATGCATCGCACGGGCATGGTGGCCTATGCCCTGCTCCGGCGCAGGGGGATGACTCGGGATGAGGCCTTGGCCACCATCGGCGAGGCCCGTGTCTCGACTCGTCAGGCCCTGACGCCCGCGATGCTCGAGTGGGGCGATCAGTGGGCGCTCGTTGCCGATACGTCGTAGGGTGCAGGGCTTGCGAGGGCCCTGCCTCAGACAGCCAACATGTGACGTAAACAGGGCCTCGTTAGCCACTACGTTGTCTTGGCCCCGCCTCCGGCGGGGCAGTCGCCTTGACGGAGAGAACTTGACCCATCTGGTCAACATTCGGGGCCGTCAAGGCTCCCAGGCCCCGTCGCCCCGGGAGATGGCCTGTCACGGGCAGCCACATCAGCCCGCCACGGCCGCTGCGGCCCACCTCCTTGGACGAACCCACGCTATGATCGCCCCTCGACGAGCGACACGTGTCAATCCCCGTACTGAGATTCGCCAACGGCGGGCAGGGCCGGTCGGGTCAACGCGCCGACATCGATCTGCAGGCCGACGCGCTCGTCGACCTCCGCCGCACGACAGCCGAGCACGGGCCGCTTGCCCTCGTCGTCCGCGCGTGCGATCTGGACCAATTCCGCGGCCTCGGGTCGCTGGTGATCGATCGCGGGCACAAGGGCAAGGCCAAGGAGCTGGCTCGGCGCCTCCTGGGGCAGACGCGTGTGCCGGTCATCAATGGCAGCTACTCGTCGGCCGGCCAGCTCGCCAGAAGCGTGCGGGCGCTGCTCCAGCGGGCCATCACGCGCGGCGACCGCAACCTGTTCGTCATCGGCGCGACCGACGAGCTCTTCCAGGCCCTCTGGCGCGACGCCCGCGACGACTTGACGCGTGATCTCGCGGACGTCCGGGCCATCCTCGATCTGTTGCCGGCCGAGGAGATCCCGGCCGATCTCGCGCGCAAGTACCTCGGCCAGTCCGAGGACGCGCAACTGGTGCGTCGGCTCATCATGCGGGCCGCCTCGCAGGAGGAAACCGTTCTCATCCTGGGCGACACGGGTACCGGCAAGGAGGTCGTGGCCCGCGCGATTCATGACTACAGCCCCCGCCGCATCGAGACCTTCGTGTCGGTCAATTGCGCGGCAATACCGCACGATCTCTTCGAGTCGGAGCTGTTCGGCCACGAGCCCCAGGCCTTCACGGGCGCCGTGCACCGCAAACCCGGCTTGTGGACGATTGCCAATCGCGGGACGCTGTTCCTGGACGAGATTGGCGACCTGCGTCCCGACCACCAGGCGAAGATTCTCCGCAGCCTCCAGGACGGCCGCGTTCGGCCGGTCGGTGCGCTCAAGGAGATCGACGTCAACGCGCGTGTCCTTGCCGCGACCAATCGTGACCTGGTCTCGCTGGTCGAGGCCGGATTGTTCCGCGAGGACTTGTACTACCGGCTGCGATCCTTTTTCATTCCGACCCCGTCGCTCGCCAGGCATCCCGAAGACATCCCGCTGATCGCGCGGGCATTCTGGAAGGCCATCACGCGCGATCCCGACGCCTCGCTCGGCGACAAGGTGATCGAGGCGCTCAGCACGCGCAGCTGGCCCGGCAACGCGCGCGAGCTGCGCGCCGTCCTCAGCAATGTCTACGGACTGTTCGGCAAAACGACCGTCACCCCCGAACACCTGGGTGCGGTGGTCCGTCTTCAGTCGGGCTTGCGGATCGGAACGGCGGGCCTGCGTAAGGGGCGCCGGCCCGCATCAGCGTGACGCAGCGCCTGGACGCGCCGCCTCATGCCTCCTGGACGATCCGGTAGCTCGTCCGCGCGATGATGTCGACGTAGGTGCGAACACTGTTCCGATCCTTATCCTTTTCCGCCTCGACTTCCTCATCGACGCTCATGGGCGTGCCGTCTTCCCGTGTCGCTGGACCTGCAGCCGCCTGCTTTCGCGCCACCTGCGCGGCCAGTTCCGTATAGGGAACCAGCAGATGGTGCAGGCGACCGTCGATATCCTTGCGGTCGCCGGCCGTCCACCCGTTGCGCACTCGTGACTCGACCCACCCGTCATGCTCGGCCTCGGCCAGCAGGGCCAGGTTGTCCTCTATCAGTTTCCGGATTGCGTGTTGTTCGTCCGGTGGCCAGTCCCGGCCGTTCCTGTCTTCCAGGCGCAGGCCGGCCATCGCCAGCACGGTCCCGATTCGACACGCGGCATCCCGGTTGTCCACCTTCAGGAATTCCGGCAGTTTGTCGAACTCGGCGTAGACGGTGTCGGGGTTGGCCGCCTGGTAGTAGCCGTGGATCCAGGCGGCGATCTGGTCGAAATCCAGGTCGGCAGACATCAGGTACTCTCCACGAGATTGAGGAACTCCTCCGCGTCCACATGCAGGTCGAGCTGATGGCGCGCCGGCAAATCGCTGCGCGTGAAGGCCCCGGTGCGACTCGACAACCGGACCTGCTCGGCAATCTTCTCGACGGAGCGCGCGCCGTGCCGGTATTCGCCAACCCGAAGAAACGCCTCCAACAACCCCGCGTCGATGTCGGCCGGTTGCCTGGCACCCAGACCGAGGTGTACGCGGAGCAGCAGCGCGCGCCTGAGCGGATGGGTGATGTCCTCTGCGTCACGACGATTCGGACCGAGCACGTTGATATAGCCGGCGAGGCGGCTCTTGAAATCCGACCCTTTCTTCATCTTGAAGGCCTCGTGCCATTGCTCCAGGGCGTCCTGGTTGCCGGAGGCCGCCATCGCCGCCGGCGGACGGCCAAACTCCTCGAAGCGGCTCCGCGTACCTCCAGCGAAGACGAACACGCACTTGCCGATTGGATGGGTGATCTGCCCATCCTGAAACGTTCCGTCCTGCATCGGCGCCAGCAGGTATTGCAGCCAGTACAGATCGCGCGAGTCGAACTCGTCCCAGAACACGAGGGGCACCTTCCCCTGGAGGACTTTGTCGCGGACCTGGTGAAGCAGCGCGTGCAGTTCGGCGGCCGTGCTGAACTGCGAGAGGTTGAACTCTAGCGGGCCCTTGTCCCCGAACAGTGCATCGGCCAGCTGTTTGATGCCGAATGACTTTCCGGAGCCCGGAGGTCCGAACGCGGCAATCGACAGCGGCTTGGACGCCTTCGCGTCGTGCATGTAGTTGGTGAGCAGCCGCTGGAGCATCCGCAGGCTCTCGATCTCTGCACGATCCACCGAGTAGAGCTTGGCGAACTGCGCGTAGGGCACGCCGCCGAGCTGCCCGATGCCGTGGATGGCGACCCGGCGGGCAAGCCCCCACAGCGGCGCGGGCCGCTCGGCCGGTGCGCCGGCGATGATCGTCCACGACGTGGTTCGTCTGATCCCGCTTGGCAGCGAGAAGGTGCCAAAGCGCCACTCCGAACTCGGTCGGCGGATCTCGCTGGCGATGCGGCGGTGCGGAAAGCTCGTCGCGCCGTCAGCCACAGGCTCATGCCCGTCCACGACGAGTCGCCTCGTGGCCGCCAGCCCGCTCTTCACCCCGCTCACGATCTGCGCCAAGGGCGAGGAGGACGGGCCGTCCTGGGGCGGGTCTGCCAGCGCGCAGGTGATGGCCGCCGTCAGGCAGCTCTGGTACCCGAACACCGAACCCTGAGGCACGCCCGACAAGAAGTCGCCCTCGATGCCCGCGGGGTCGAACACCAACGTGTAACGCGCCTGGCCATCCGAACGGTCCACGACCAGCGCGCCATCCAGACCCAGCCGAACCACGACAAACCGCAACGCTTTCAACGCGCGAAGGCGCACGCTCCTCTCGAGGTCCTCGATCAGGTCGGCCGCCGCACGCTCCCACGACAGGCGGCCGTCAACGCGCACGAACTCGCGACGCAGCTCGTTGATCGCCACGACCAGGACGGTTCGTTCGGCCACCGCGCCGAGGTCGACCGGCGAAGAGCCCGACTGACTCGCATGTTGTGTGCGACCCGACACGATCGTGTGCCACAGATCTCCGGCGGCGATCGGGCCTGACATCTTCAACACGACCCACCGAGGCAGCGCCGCTGCGGATACCCGCAGGCACATCGGCCATGCGTGCCGATTTGGCCAACGTCGAAACCCCAGGCCCGCATCGTCTAGCACGATGAGGTCGGCCGGCTGGTCAAGGGCTTCGGTGTTGACACTATCGCCCGCGACCGACAGCGACCCTCTGGAGAATCCCAGCGA
This sequence comes from Acidobacteriota bacterium, assembly GCA_052389315.1. Lineage (GTDB taxonomy): Bacteria > Acidobacteriota > Vicinamibacteria > Vicinamibacterales > UBA2999 > JACCSI01. The sequence goes on along the minus strand of JBQTIE010000228.1, from coordinate 12,287 downwards.
GCGCGTCACGCGCCACACCCTTGCTGAATCACCCCGATGCCGTTCACACGGCTGCATCACCGAGAACCCCGCGCGGACAGACGCCATCGCCGAAGGTGATGAGAACCCGGCATCGACCACGAAGGACGGATCCTCGCCGCCACGGGGCTCGGCTCCGGCGAGCGTCGTCAGGAGTCGTCCGACCATGCCGACCCCGCCGGGTTCGGAGATCCACCGGGCGCCGTCGAGGATGGTCGTCCCCGGCAGCCGTGCCTGCCCTTCGTAGACGTAGTGATCGATGACGAGGTCACCAGCCACCAGCACTCGCATGATCAACCCCTCTCAAGCTTCGACGACGAGGTGCCGCACAGTCTACCTCCGCGACAAGGCGTGAGCCAGCGAATCGCATACGTGGGCGTGGCTCCGACTCAGGTATCATCCGCCCTACTCACGTGGCGACCCCGGTGGCCCACCCGCACCTGGCACGTTCAGGCCCCCTCCAGTACGAGTTGCGTATCGGGGTAAGCGGCCACCGCGACTTGCCGAACGCTCCAGCCGTCTCGCGAGCCGTCCATACGATGCTTCAAGACGTGCTGGCCGTGCTGGAAGGTGCGTCGGCGGATCCGCTGGGGCCCCACGGCAGTCCGCAGTCGCGGATCGATCGGCTCGATCGCCGGCTGACCGAAGGACTGTCGGCCGCGACACGTGTGACAGGCCCCGTCCTGGACGCGCTCATGCGCCTCATACCCCCCTCCGTACGGGCGGTGCTCGGCGTGCCTCGATGGCCCCGAGTGCCAATCTCGCCGCGCCGACCCGCGCCCGAGCAGCAAACACCCCTGAAGCTCTCAGTGATTTCATCGCTGGCCAAGGGCGCCGATCAGATCGTGGCTCGCGCGGTGTGCGATCTGGTCCGGCAGCCGGAGCTGCGGAACCGGTACCTCGAGGCGGTGCTGCCGTTTCCGGTGGCCCTCTACGAAGCAGACTTCCCGGACGAAAGCGACTTGCAGGCGTTCCGCGCGCTGCTGGCGCTCGACCGCGGCCGACTGAACACGCATCCGGAACCGACGGTGCTCTTCCCGAAGCTGGCAGAGAGCGGGCCGTCTCGCGAGGACGCCTATGCGGCGGCGGGGCGTTACGTCGTCGATGCGTCGGAGCTGATCGTCGGCGTGTGGGATCCCACGCGTGAGAACAAGCGCGGTGGCACAGGAGAAACGCTGCAGTACGCGCTCGACCGAGGCCGCGTGGTCTTGTGGCTCGACCCCGCACACCTCGAGGCGGGATGGCGAATGCTGCGGGCCTCGAGCACGCGAGCGGCCGTCACGCGGACGTCGAGACCGGCGGCTCAGCTGTCGGCGCACGTGACAACGGAGCGCCTTCCATCGAGGGCGAAATCGCTGTCAGCCAACTTCCACCGGCTCGCAGCCTACAACCGCGACGGCGCGATCGACGAAGCCGCTTTTCGAGACGCGTTGGAGGCCCACGCCCGCGAGCTGTGGCACGCCGGGGGCGCCTGCGGCCTGCCCGCGCCTGCGCTGCAGGTGCTCGTCGAAGCCGTGCTGCCGCACGTCGTGCGCGCCGACCATCTGAGCGCACGCTACCGCGAGCTGCGTGACTTCTCGGCACGACTTTGGCCCGCGGCCGCCGCCTTCGCCGTGACTCTGATGACCTTCCAGATCCTGTTCCTGCCATCCCAGTACTGGCTGGCGGTCGTGGAGTTGGGCGTGCTGCTCGTCGGCTACGTGTCCTATCGCGTCAGCCTCTACGAGGCCTGGCACGAGAAGTGGCTGAACGATCGTCGGCTCGCGGAGGGCCTGAGGAGCTCGATGTACGCCTCGCTCGTGCGGACCATAGAAGACGAGCCTGCGCCCGGTCCTCCCTCGACTGTCATCAGCGCGGCGGCTGGGCGGGTGGAACATCCGCTCCCGTTCTACAGCCCGACCAATGCCTGGTTTGTCGCCTCGCTGAAGCGACTGCTGGCCAAGGAACGCCGCCGCTTTTCGCTTCATCTTTCCGATGGTGCGGTGCGCCAGGCGGTCGCACGGTTTCTCCGCGAGGCCTGGATCCGTGATCAGGCCGACTATCACGCCAGCCAGGTGGAGACGCGCGCCAGGCTCGTTCAAGGATCCAAGCGCCTCCGCCTGTCGATGCTCGTCGCGATGGCCCTGGTGGCGGCGCTGCATGCCGCGGGCGTCGGGCACGTCGATCACGACATCGGCGTGTCGTTCAGGCGGCTCGACCTCTGGATCGCCCTGCTCACGGTAGCCCTGCCGGCCTGGACCGCGGCCTTCCACGTGATGCTCTCGCTGGACGATCACGAGCGCCTCTCGGAGCGATCGGCCCGGATGGCCCCGCTGCTGCGCGGTCTCGCCGAGGAACTGGGCCGGGTCGAGGGCGTGGGACAACTCGGCGCGCTTGTCGTCGAAGCCGAGCGCATCCTGGACCTCGAAAGCGCGGAGTGGGCCGAATCGCTGGTCGATCGCCGGCCCGAGTTCACCGGATAGCGCGCCGCTGTCCGTCCACACATGGCCGCGCAGCGATCTTCGGTGACGCGGCGGCGTCCGCTGTGGTAGACGGAGCCGGCGAACCGAGTCGCCACAGGTTGATCGGCGCCCGTTGCCTGCCTCAATCTGCTAGCATGCTTCGACTCGAGGCCGAGTTTCGGCGGCCCCGTCGCACGCCCGACGCGACGGGCTTCGGACGCGCGTGGAGGGGCAACGATGTTACGGCTGGGAGCGCTCATCGCCCGATGCGGAATGGCCCTCGCGTTCTTGGGGGTGGTCGGTTGCTCGAACTCGGGATCCGCGACCAGCTCGGCAGCAGGTGCTGGCGGCGGCGTCGTCATTCGCATCACCGGCTCCGACACCATGGTCAACTTGAACCAGGCGTGGGCCGAGAATTACAGGAAGGCGAGGCCTGACGTCTCCATCCAAGTGGCGGGAGGAGGCTCGGGCGTTGGCATCGCGGGACTCATCGACGGCATCCTCGCTATCGCAGCCGCCAGCCGAGCGATTGAGCCGAAGGAGCTGGAGCGGGTCGCCAAGCGAGGCGGCGCCGACCCTCACGAGTTCTCCGTCGGACTGGACGCGCTGGCCGTCTTCGTGCACGAGCAGAACCCGCTCGAGTCGCTCTCCATCGAGGAGCTGGCCGAGGTGTACGGCGAAGGCGGGCTCATCCTCACCTGGTCTCAACTGGGCGTGAGGAACCCTGCGTGCACCAGCGACGAAATCATCCGGGTCAGCCGCCAGAACAATTCGGGGACGTTCGTGTATTTTCGTGAGGCCGTGTTGGGCCATTCCCGCGAGCTCAAGCTCGGCTCGATCGACCAGAGCGGGTCCAAGGACGTGGTGGCGCTCGTGACGCGAACCCCCTGCGCCATCGGTTACAGCGGCATGGCCTACGGCGCCCCTGGCGCGCGCGCCTTGAAGCTTGCCAGGAAGAAGGGCCAGGCGGCCGTGGCGCCGTCGGTCGAGTCGGCCCGCGACAAGTCCTACCCGATCGCGCGGCCCCTGTTCCTGTACACCAGCGGCGCCCCGACCGGCCCCGTCAAAGAGTTCATCGACTGGACGCTGGGCCCGGCTGGACAGAAAATCGTTCAGGAGATCGGGTACGTTCCGGTCAGGCCGACAACCAGCTAGCCGCCGGAACCTGGTTCTCAACGCATGCGTCGCGCCATCACCTCACGCCTGAGTCACGTCGCCGAGCCCGTTATCGAAGGGCTCATCCGAGCGTGCGGCTGGAGCGGAATCTTCTTCGTCTTCGCCATCTTCTTCTTCGTCTTCCGAGAAGCGGCACCGATGATCTTCGGTTCGCTGGATCTCGGCGAGTTCTTCACGAGCATCAACTGGCGGCCGGATTCGCGCATCCGTGTGCAGTACGGCGCGCTCGCCCTGATCGCCGGCACGGCCTCGGTCACCGCGCTCGCCATGATCCTTTCCGTGCCGTTCGGGCTCGGCGCGGCGATCTACGTGTCGGAGTTCTGCGCACCTCGCCTCCGTGAGGCTCTCAAGATCACCATCGAGCTGCTCGCCGCCATTCCGTCCGTCGTCTGGGGATTCATCGGCTACATGGTCCTCAACCCGGTACTCATCGCCACCACTGGTGCGCCCATCGGCATCAACATTCTGAACGGCGGGATCATCCTGGCGCTGATGAGCGTGCCGATCATCATGTCCGTCGGCGAGGACGCGCTCAAGGCGGTGCCGGACACGTACCGTGAGGCTGCCATCGCGCTCGGCGCCAGTCGCTGGCAGGTCGTCTACCGTGTGCTCCTGCCCGCGGCCAAGAATGGCTTGCTGGCGGCTGCGCTGCTCGGCATCGGGCGCGCGGTGGGCGAGACGATGGCGGTGCTCATGGCCACCGGGCACGCGATTCAGATTCCCACCAGCCTCCTCGACCCCGTCCGCACGCTCACGGCGACCATCGCCGCCGAGCTGGGCGAGGCCGCGGAGGGTGGCGATCACTACCAGGTGCTGTTCGTCATCGGCACGCTGCTGATGCTGATGGCGCTCTTCGTCAACGTGGCCGCTGATCTCATCGTCAAGGGCGTGCGTGGCAAGCAAAACACCTAGCGGCGCGGACCGCTTCGCGGCCGGTGCGGTCGAGCGCCGGAAGCAGCGCGTCGAGCGCGTGGTCTCGGCCCTGCTGGGACTGGTCACGGCCTTGCTCGTCGTGCCCCTGGTCGCGATCATGGTCACGCTGCTCGTCAAAGCGTGGCCGGTGCTGTCGTGGGCGTTCCTGGTCGAGAACCCTCGGGACTACATGACGGCGGGCGGAATCTGGGCGCCGCTCGTCGGGACGTTCTACCTCGTGTTCATCTCGCTGGCCGTGGCCGCCCCCATCGGCGTCCTGGCGGGCGTCTATCTCAACGAATACGCCAGGGACAACTGGCTGACGCGCTTCGTCAACCTTGCCGTCGTCAACCTGGCCGGCGTGCCGAGCATCGTCCACGCGCTCTTTGGCGTCGGCGCCTTCGTGCTCTTCGCCGGCTTCGGGCGGTCGGTGCTGGCGGCCGCATGTACGCTGGCCGTCATGACCCTGCCGGTCATCATCACGAGCACCAAAGAGGCCTTGTCAGCGGTGCCCCAGTCGTTTCGCGAGGCGTGCTGGAACCTGGGAGCCAGCCGCTGGCAGACGATTCGGACCATCGTGCTTCCCAACGCCATCAGCGGCATCCTCACCGGCGTCATCCTGCAGGTGTCACGGGCCGCCGGAGAGACGGCGCCGATTCTCTTCACCGGCGCGGTCTTCTATGTCGCCGTCCCGGACGAGGGCCTGGCGTCTTATCTGCCCTACGGGCTCTTCGATCGCTGCATGGCCCTGTCCTATCACCTGTTCACCATTTCGACGCAGGTCACTGGCGTCTCGGAAGCCCTGCCGTTCGGGACCGCGGTCGTCCTCATCGGGCTCGTGATCAGCGTCAACCTCATCTCGATCGGGTTTCGCGCGTACCTGCGCGCCCGCAAGCGCTGGTAGGACCGCGTGGATACGCACATTGCCTTCCGCAACGTCTCGGTCCGCTACGGCGCCAGGCTCGCGCTCGATCGCGTCACGCTCGACATCCCGCGCCACCAGATCTTCGGCATCATCGGTCCCGCCAATTCGGGGAAGACAACGCTGCTCAAGTGCATCAACCGGATGATCGATTCGGTCTCCGGCGCGAAGGTGGACGGGCAGGTGCTGATCGGCGGCAACGACGTTCGTCGCATCGGCAACGTGTTCGGCCTCCGACGACGCATCGGCATGGTCTTCCCCCTCCCGGTGGGCCTGCCGCTGACGATCTACGACAACGTCGCCTACGCCCCGCGCATGGCCGGCATGACGAGCCGCGACGAGCTCGATCCGCTGGTCGAGACCTGCCTGCGCCAGGCCGCGCTCTGGGACGAAGTCAAGGACCGGATGGATCTGCTCGGCACCCGTTTGTCCGGCGGCCAGCAGCAGCGGCTGACCATCGCCCGGGCGCTCTCCCACCGGCCCGAGATCCTGTGCCTGGACGAATTCTCCATTGCCGTCGATCCGGTCACGACCATGAAAATCGAGGACGTGCTGCTCGAGCTCAAGGACCGGATGACCATCGTTCTGGTCACCAACCTGGTGCAGCAGGCACGTCGCCTGGCCGATCACGTCGCGTTCTTGAACGACACGCGCCTCATCGAGGCCGGGCCGACCGAACACATGTTCTCAGAGAGTCCGGCCGAGCGGCTCACCTTCGATTACGTCCGGGGGCATTTCGGATGACGACGGACTCGACCGACTTCAGCGTGACGGTTGACGACCTGAGCCTCTGGTACGGGAACTTCCAGGCGCTGGCCAACGTGTCGGTCAACATCAAGCAAGGGCTGATTACGGGTCTGATCGGGCCGTCTGGCTGCGGCAAGACCACGCTGCTCCGTTGCCTCAACCGCCTGAACGAACGATACGGCAACGTCAAGACGACCGGGACCATCCGCATCCTCGGCAAGAACATCTACGACGCCGACGTCAGCCTGGGAGAGCTGAGAAGGGACGTGGGCATGGTCTTCCAGCGGCCCAACCCGCTGCCCGTGTCGGTCTACGAGAACATCACCTTTGGTCTCCGTGTGCACGAAGGAGCCCGCGGGATGACGCGTCGCCAGCTCGACGACATCGTCGAAGCGTCGCTGACCGAAGTCGCGCTGTGGAACGATGTGAAGGACATCCTCAAGCGGAAGGCCACGCTGCTGACGCTCGAGCAACAGCAGAAGCTCTGCATCGCGCGGCTGCTGCCCCTCAAACCCACCGTCATTCTGATGGACGAACCGTGCTCGGCCCTGGACGCGGAGGGCACGGCGGCCATCGAGCGGCTCATGGACGGTCTGCGCGGTCGCTACACCATCGTCATCGTGACGCACAACATGGCGCAGGCTCGGCGAGCGAGCGACGAGTGCATCTTCATGCTGCTCGGGAGGCTCGTCGAGCACGGACCGACGGTCGATGTGTTCCTCAAGCCGAAGCGTTCGGAGACCGAAATGTATGTCGAGGGCCGCTATGGGTAGCAAGGGCCCGCCTCGGACCGGAGAGCGCAGATGCGTGTCGGTTCGCCGCGGCCGGGAAGCCGCAGTGCCTGGCCCACGCTCCGCCCGGGCGAATCGTCTCGAGGCGCCGACGACCGTGGGACATCGAGGAGAACATCCATGAAGAAGTTCGAGCAGGAATTGATGGCCGTCAAGGAGCGCGTCATGGAGATGGGCGCGCTCGCTGAGCGCATGGTGGCCTGGGCCTCGGATGCGTTTCTCAAGCGCGACAAAGCCATCATCACGCAGGTGATGGAGGCCGAGGAGCGGCTCGACCGATACCAGATCGAGCTCGATCGCGACGCGATCCGGCTCATCACGGTCTACACACCGACGGCCAAGGACCTGCGCATGCTGATGATGATCGCGCGGATCACGACCGAACTGGAGCGCATCGGCGACCAGGCCGTGAACAACTGCGAGTACGTCGAGATGTTCCTGTCGACCCCACCGCCCCGGGCTCTCGACGACATCTCCCGCATGACCGAGATCACGTGTGAGATGGTGCACGGGGCGCTCACGGCGTTCGAGCGCGAGGATATCCAGAAGGCGACGGAGATGGTCGATCTGGACAACGATGTGGACCGGCTCAACCAGCAGACGTTCACCGATCTGCTCGCTGACCGCACCGGCGATCCCGAGGTCATCAAACGCTGCATGAGCCTGATCCTGCTCGCGCGATCGATCGAACGGATTGCCGATCACGCCGTGAACATCTGCGAAGAGGTGGTCTATCTGGTCAAGGGTGAGGACATCCGCCACCAGCCGCCGTCGAGCTGAGACGACCCGCGCTCTGTAATTTTTTCCTGCCCGAGCCCCTTCCTTCACCCTCGGCCCCCCGAACGCCTGTTCGGACCGCGTCAGGCGATCGGCCGCAAAGCTCCACGCGTTCAACAGCATAGGACGAGGTCCCTGCCCCGGGCGCGTCTGGCATGGCAGTTGCCCGCCTTCAAGCCGAGAGACGCACTACACGGAAGGCAGCCTGAAGGAGAACGCCAATGTTCCCGACACGTGGATGCCCGACGATGCTTGCGTTGGTCGCTGCCCTGGGCTTGACCCTCGCCTGTCAGGCGACGCCGGCGCTCGACGAGATCCCCCCCGGCTCCGAGGTGGCGGTGGAATTGCGGGACGGGCGTCAGGTGGCGGGCAAGCTCGTGAGTGTGGAACAGGACGCGGTGGCGATCGAGGGCGATGGCGCGGGGCGGGTCCGCGTCGACCGGTCGGGGATCGCCAACGTGCATCAGGGCAAGGCCGCGCTCGAAGCGTCGTTCCGGCAGGTGGTCGTTCCCGCCGGCGCCACGCTCGAAGCTCGACTCGAGACGACCATCGCCTCGCAGACCAGTCGCGTCGAGGATCTGGTACGCGCCACGCTGACGGCGCCGCTCGTCGTCGATAACGTCACGGTGGCGCCGAGCGGCAGCGTGCTGATCGGCACGATCACGACCGCCCGCGAATCCGGCCGCGTGAAGGGTCGCGCGGCGCTGGCGATCCAGTTCACACGGCTGCGGACCGAAGCGATGACGTTCGAGATCCGGACGGCGCCGCTCGACTGGGTGGCCGAAGCCAGCAAGACTGAAGACGCCGCCAGAATCGGCATCGGCGCGGTCGCCGGCGCCGTCGTCGGGGGCATCGCCGGCGGGGGCAAGGGAGCCGCGGTGGGCTCGGCGATCGGCGCGGGAGGCGGATCGGCGGGCGTGCTGGCCACACGGGGACGGGAGATCGAGATCGGCTCGGGCGCCCTCCTGCGCGTCAGGCTGAGCGAATCGCTGCGCGCCACGACTCCCGCGCGCGAGTAGCCCACGACCGAAACGAGAGGATTGCATGCGAGCCCGCGTCATTGGCCTGGCCCTCGTCATTGCGGGTGCGGGAGGCTTCGCCTCCACGCCCGCCGCGGCCCAAGCCACCGTCGGCCTTCGAGCCGGAACCTCGATCAACCCTGACCAGTTTTATTTCGGGGCTCATCTCGAAACGGCGCCGATCGCCGATCGCCTCCGTTTCAAGCCCAACGTGGAGGTCGGAATCGGCGACAACACGCTCGTCGCGTTCAATTTCGAGTTCGCCGACCGCTTCCCATCGCGGCGAAAGACGTGGCACGCCTATGCGGGAGGGGGACCGGCACTCAACATTGCCGACACGCCGCGCGACACGCGCGCCCGCGGCGGGTTCAACCTGCTGCTGGGGGCCGGCCACGAGTCGGGCCTGTTCGCCGAGATCAAGGCAGGTCTCGTCGATAGCCCTGACCTCAAGATCGGCGTCGGCTACTCGTTCCGCTGACTGCCTGATCCGTCAGCCCGGCCCGAGGCGCTCGGGCGTTTGCGGTGCGCGAGGTTCCGGGGGCACGTGGCGGTCTTGGGAGCCGCTCAGCCACCTCGCCTTTCTTCTCGAGCGGTCGTTGAGAAGCCTCGCGAGAAAACTTGACTCTGCAGATTCCCCGCACGTGAGTCAAGTTTTCCCGCCCGGCCGGAGGCCGGGCCAGCCAACACTGCCCCTCCCAAGAAACTACCCCGTTTGGCGGGACAGTTTCTGACGCGATGTGTCCCGGGCCCGCCCGGGTGCGCCGCTAGCGAGGCGAAGCCACACCTTGGCATGCTTGACGGTCCGAGGCGGAGCCTCGCTAGCGCTTCGGAAGCCACGATAGGCGCACCTTCGCCACTACGGTGAAATTCGGATCGACGACGTTGGCCACTTCGTATTCGAGCGCCTGGCCCATGAAGGCCTGCGCTCCGCGCTCGGAGAATCCGTAGTCGGCCATCAGCCACCGGTGCATCTCGGTGGTCGCGTGCTGGAGTGCCTGAAGAAGCGGCCTGGCGCTACCGAGCACCATGATGTGCGTGTCGCTCTGGAGCCGCGGCCACGCGATGGCCTTCTTCTTGACCAGATCGACGGTGAACTCCACGTCCATTGACGTCTCGAGGCCGGTGCCGACCACCTCGCCCTCGCCCTGGCGCGCGTGCCCGTCGCCGATGAACAGCAAGGCACCGGGTTCGTTCACCGGCAAGAGCACCTTGACGCCGGCCGTCAAGCCCGCGTAGTCCATGTTGCCGCCGAATGCCCCTGGCGTACTGGTCGCGATCGCCTCCTTGCGGGCCGGTGCGACCCCGACACAGCCCAGCATGGGCCGTAGCGGCAGTTCGAGGGCGGGTGTGATGTCGGGCCCCGTGAGCGTCGCCGTTCCCTTGGCCTTGTCGAGTCGCCAGGTGACACGGCGGGGCTCGCGATCGACGCGAGCGGCGAGGGCCGCAGGATCCACAGCATACGGGGCAAACAGGCTCCCCGAGTAGGCCTCCAGGCGGTTCACCTCGATCTTCTCGATCGAGACGACGAGCATGTCCCCCGGCTCGGCGCCCTCGACGAAGAAGGGCCCGGTCTGCGGGTTGGGTCCGGAAGTCACGGTCTTGCCGTTCCAGTCGGTGCCGCCGGCATCGATCGTCTTGGTCACCACGCGGTCGCCGGGCTCGATCCGCAGCGCGGGCGGATGGGCAAACGAGAACGTGTTGTAGAAGCGATCGGGGATGAACCGATGCGTCTCTGGGGCCTGAGCGGCGAGCACGACAGGCGCGACGAGCAGTGCGGGCAACAGGCGGGACAGCGTCATGTGGACTCCCTGGGGCCGGGCCCCGGCGCCAGCATAGCTGAGTGGCGGTGCGGGACTGGGCGAGGTGAAGCATTTTCTTGTAAGGGCGCAGCTCAGCTTTCGAAGATCTCCGCTGAGGCTAACGGGCTCATTGGCGTGAAAGACTCGGGGCCCGACGGTCGAGCACGAGCGCGTCGCTGAAAGTGCGCTGTCTGAGCCGCACGCCGAGACAAGCCGCGACATCCACAGACCTTCAGATGCCATGAGCCCTGCCTTGGTCAATCGAGATTACTCGGCTCGAGGCTGAGATCCCAATCCGTTGCAGCTGTGATCGGTCCGGAGAAGCGCATTGAGTGCGCCTAGAGCGTTGTGTCCAGGGTTTCAATGGTGGCCCCGGCGGGAACGTGTTCTTCGATCGTGGCAGACATGCTCGCAACGAGATCGCGTCTGGCAGCCACTGGATGCCCCTCCTGGAATCGATCGGCGGCCCGGTGGAACGACGGGGCATTCAGCGCGAGCATCGCGGCAAGAACGGAAGTTCCGACGATTTGCAATCGCGGAGAGTAGAGTCGAGCCACGAGAGAACCTGACCCAAAGCTAAGTGCTACGACAGTGAACGCGTAAAAAGGATAGAGATGGTACTCAAAAGCCTTGGCCTGTATCAGCACGTGCGCGATTCCATAGGCGAAGCCGACGAGGACGAACAGGGGCCGCCAAGGTATCGGGCCGCGACGCGTGTCGAGGGCGAGGGCGCTGTACACAATGGCGGCGCCCAAGACCGGCGCCGCCACGGGATGGCGAACCGCATGAATCACCTGCAGCAGCGACAGGCCTCCGAAACTGCTGTAGGCTCGCATCAATTGTAGGCTCTCCGATATGAAGGCTTTGCACCTCCGAGCGCCCAGATCCACGCCGCAACGGCGAAGATCGGCAGGGCGGCCGCTGCGGCGAAACAGACGGCCGCGCGCATTACGACTGGCAAGGCTAAGTCGTGTCGTCTCGTGGCGAGCACGAGCATGAGCGACAGAAGACCGGCGCCCAAGAAAACGGGAAACGGTTTGATGGTACTCGCGCAACCGAGAGCCAGCCCAGAGCCCACGAGTGGCCAGTAAGTACGGCCCGTTTCGCTCTGCAAACATAGACACGCCATGAACAGTCAGCGCGTGAAATGGGATGAGCAGGAAGTCTCGTTGGCCGACAGAGTACGGGCCCTCTCGCAGATGGATGGCGCCCATCCAGCTCGCTGCGGTGATCACAGCGGAAAACCCAAACGGCCGTAGCAACAGGCCGAGCGTCATGATCCCGAACGCCAACCAACCCAAGTCGAACAGGCGCCAGGCAAGGTCGCCGGGGCCGAAGAGCGCTACTGCCAGAACATGGACGAGATACGTACCTGGAAGCTGCACGTCGACGATGTCTCTGTAGGGCACTGGTCCCGCCAGGATTCTCATCGCCACGTAGTGGATCGGCGCTGCGTCGTGAAATACCGTCCACTCCATGGATCCATGAAGCATTCGCACGAAGGACACGCAGACCCATAGGCCCAGAAGTGCGGTAGCCATTTGCAACGCGGCAACGGCTGTACCGCCGCACGAGAATTGGACAGCGCGTTGATGGTAATCAGGCCGCGGGCCTGAGGGCAAACGCCTGACGCACCTGCGCCGGCGAGCGATACCCGAGTCGTCCGATCAGCCACTCGCGGTTGT
>JBQTIE010000227.1:0-55692 GCA_052389315.1 Acidobacteriota bacterium | reverse complement strand
TCACCCACGTGTTACTCACCCGTTCGCCACTCTACTCAGGGCCGAAGCCCCTTTCGCGTTCGACTTGCATGTGTTAGGCACGCCGCCAGCGTTGATTCTGAGCCAGGATCAAACTCTCATGTTAAAGCTGTTGTCCGCTCACTCGCCCTCCCGGTGCGACTCGCATCGCCCCTTTCAGGCCGGCTCACGGGCATCTTCAACAAAAGGCTTGTGGCTCTTTTGTGTTATCTGTCGAGTCGACGGTTCACCCCTCCACTGCACTCACGCACAGCTTCAAGGCGCCGTCCGCTGATCCTCGACGGGCTGGGTGGTCCACCGCTACCCCACGACAGGGCACCGGCAGACCGTGTGCACGCTCTATCTAGTTTTCAAAGAACCAAGGCACCAGGCGCAAAACGCCCAGTGTCCCCCTTCCACCTTCGCTTTTACTTTGGTGGTGCCCCTTGGGGGAACCTTACGAGCTTACGACGGCGTTACATACCATGTCAAGCGCTTTCTCGCGTCCGCACCTATTCATTGGGAACTGGCGAGCCACACCGGGCAGGGACATCTGGGGAGCCGTGGAGCCTACGAACCGCATCGGCTCCCGACAACGTTCCCCCATGCTACGACCTCCATCCACCGCTGTCAACCGCACTATCCCTGTACTGCACTACCCCTGTACCCGAACCACCCGCCGCTCCCGCTGCCCCTTACGGAGCAGGATCACCCGCCCGTCAATCGCATGGTCGAGCGTCAGGCGTCCCCGCTCATCCCCCACCCGCTGGTCGTTCACATACAGGCCGCCCTGCCGGATCAACCGCACCGCCTCGCCCTTCGAGGCCGTCAGTCCGGCCTGCGTCACCAGCTCCGCCGTCCCCACCCCCTCCTGCAAGCGCTCCTTCGCCACCTCGATCGACGGCACATCCTCGAACACGGTCAGGATCTCGTCGGCCGTCGCAGTCGCCAGGGAACTGCCAAACAGCACGGCCGACGCGCGTTCCGCACTCTGGAGCGCCCCGGGCCCGTGTACCAGCAACGTGACCTCCCGCGCGAGCGTCCGCTGCGACTCGCGGCGATCGGGCTCCACCGTCACCAGACGCTCGAGCTCGGCCACCACCGGGCGATCCAGCCACGTGAAGTACTTCAGATACTTCACGACGTCACGATCGTCCGTGTTCAGCCAAAACTGATAGAAGCGAAACGGACTGGTGAGCGAGGCGTCCAGCCACACGGTTCCGGCCTCGGTCTTCCCGAACTTCGTCCCGGCTGTCGTCGTGACGAGCGGTAGCACCAGGCCATGCACTCGCGTCCCCCGCATCTTGCGAATCAGATCGCACCCTGCGACAATGTTGCCCCATTGGTCGCTGCCGCCGAGTTGCAACCGACACCCAAGGCGATCAAAGAGCACGAGATAGTCATAGGCCTGCAGCAGCTGATAGCTGAACTCGGTGAACGAAATCCCCTCATCGGTCCCCAATCGACGCTTGACTGACTCTTTCGCCAGCATGCCGTTGACCGTAAAGTGCTTGCCCACATCCCTGAGGAAATCCAGGAACCCGATCGGCCTGAGCCAGTCGACGTTGTTCGCCATGCGTGCCGGGTTGTGAGGCAACCCGAAATCGAGGAACCGTTCGAGCTGCAGCCTGATCCCCTGGGCGTTGGCCTCCACCTGCTCGAAGGTCAGCAGCTGACGTTCCTGGCTTTTGCCACTGGGATCACCGATGAGACCGGTGCCTCCACCGACGAGCGCGACCGGCGCGTGGCCTAGCCGCTGCGCACGGGCCAGGCTCATCACCGGCAACAGCGACCCGACGTGCAGGCTCGGAGCCGTGGGGTCGAAGCCGATGTAGGCCGTCAGCGATTCCCGATCCAGGAGCTCGCTCAACCCCTCGGTTGCGTCGTAGAGCATCCCGCGCCACCGCAGGTCGTCAAAGAGACCCATGAAGCAGACATTATGACGCCGGTCGAACCTTCGGTGGGGCTCCCCTCAACCCGTATACTCCTTGACGTGTGGGTGACTCGGCGCAATGCGCTGAAATCCGCGATAGCGGCAGGCGTCGGCGTTGCCACCGGACGGCTGGCCTACGGCGTGGGCTACGAACGTCATCGTCTCGCGTTGATCCAGCATGAAGTGCCGGTCATCGGCCTGCCACCAGCTCTCGACGGATTCCGCATCGGACTCATCACCGACATTCACCACAGCGCGACCGTCTCGGCCGACCACGTCGCGCGGGCGGCCGAGCTGCTGCGTCGTGCCTCGCCCGACTTGATCGTCCTGGGCGGCGACTACGTGACTTTCGGGGATCGCGCGTTTGTCGAGCCGGTCGCCGAGTTGCTCGCGCCTCTGGCCGGCGCTCCACACGGGTCGTTTGCCGTCCTCGGCAATCATGACGACGACCGCGACATGCCGTCGGCCCTCGCCAGGCGCGGGTTCACCGTTCTCAAGGATCAGCGCACGACCATCGTCGTCCGCAACGAACGTGTGGATGTCGTCGGGATCCGATTCTGGACGCGCCGCACCGAGCGTCTGACCGAAATCCTCCAGGGCAGCCATACGATGACGATGCTGCTGGCCCATGATCCGCGGCGGCTGCCGCAGGCCGCCGCGCTCGATGTTCCGCTCGTGCTGTCAGGTCATACGCACGGGGGACAGGTCATGCTCCCCGGTCTTGGCGCCCTTGCCGCGCGCGAGTTTCCGGTGCTGGCGGGGCTTGCCCGGGAGGGCAGCACGTCGCTCTTCGTGAGCCGCGGCGTGGGCACCGTCTATCTCCCAGTCCGGATCAACTGCCCGCCCGATGTGGCCATCCTGACCGTGCGCACGACGTTCGGGATCGCCGGTGCTACTTCTGGCCAGCCACCCGCAGCTGATTCGTGACGCCCAGCACGCCTGGCAACGTTCGGATTGTGCTCTCCGCGATCCGGCGGTCGCCCGTCGCGCGCACCTCCCCCAATAAGATCACCCGTGAGCCGCTGACAACGATGTGGATCGGGTGAGGACCTCGCCCCACGTCGGTGCCCTCGAGACCGAAGCGCGCCGTGTCCGCCAGCTCGCTCAGCGCGAAGTCCGACAGGTGGCCGCCAGGGGCGTACTGGCTGAGCGCGGAACTCCCGTAGATCGCCGCATACGCCCGAATACGCACGTCGTCGTCTTGCTGGAGCGTGGGCAGCACTTCGAGATTGTTGACAATCTCCTCGATGCCGCCGACCTTGCGGGCTGCCGCCGCGGCGTCCGCCTTGAGTTGGGGAGTGCGCACGAATCCCTGGAGCGTCAGCGTGCCGCGCAGGTAGTGTGCGCCAATCCAATCGAACGCCGTGTAGTTTCTCAGTCGGTAGATCGAGCCCAGCGCCTCAATGAGCGCACGGGGAGGCGCTTGTGCGGCCAGCACCCCTTCGAGCGCGACCGCGAGTACAACGACCGGTGCGACGATGGGAAGGCGTGGCATGCGCACTCCTGTATCATCTTGTCCGCTTCAAGGCAATGGGCTGGCAGCGTCAGGGGCTTCGATGAACCGGCGGCCGTCGATGCGCCAGCCTCCTCGGAGGACACAGGCGATGGCCTCGGGGTAGATCCGATGTTCGACCGACAGGATGCGCGCTCTGAGGGTTTCGGGCGTGTCGGTAGGCGCGACGGGCACAGCTGCCTGTCGAACGATGGGACCCGCATCGAGCTCGGGCGTGACGAAATGAACCGTGGCGCCGGCGATCTTGACGCCGTGCTCCCACGCTTGACGCTGGCCATCCAGCCCTGGAAAAGCCGGTAACAGCGACGGATGGATGTTGAGCACTCGGTCGGGGAAGGCATCGAGGAACGTGCGGCTCAGGAGCCGCATGAACCCGGCCAGGCACACGAGGTCCACGGCCCTGGCGCGGAGCAAGTCGACGAGCGCAGTGTCGTACTCGTGTCGGTTCGGCCACCCCCGATGCGATAACACCTGAGTCTCGATACCGGCCGCGCGCGCCCGTTCGAGCCCCGCGGCGGTTGATTCATTGGACACGACGATGACGACGGTGGCTGGCAGGCGTCCGGCAGCGATGGCGTCGACGATTGCCTGCAGGTTGGACCCGTGCCCCGAGATGAGGACTCCCAGTCGTTTTTCCACAGTTTCCACAAAGGGGTCGGGCTTAATTCAAGAAACTGCCACGTCTCAACGACCCAGATAGCAAGAACTTCAGGCTCGAGCGAGAAGCCTCGTCCGGCAGAAGGCTTGCTACAGGCCACCATTATGCCCCGTCGCCGTCGACTCGGAATGGCTGGCCTCGTTTATCACGTGATGAATCGTGGCGCACGACGGGGCACCCTGTTCGAGTCAACGGCTGACTACGACTCCTTCGTCGCGGTGCTCCGCGAGGCCGTCGAACGCCGGCCCATCAGGCTGTTGAGTTTTTGTGTGATGCCGAACCATTTTCATCTGCTGCTCTGGCCTCAGACAGACGCGCAACTTCCAGACTTCATGCACTGGCTTACGTCCACCCATGGGCTGCGATGGCGAACCGCCAACCACACCCGAGGCGAAGGAGCTGTGTACCAGGGTCGCTACAAGGCAATCCCAGTCCAGACCGAAGCGTATTTCCTGAGAGCGGCACGCTATGTCGAACGCAACGCGCTGCGGGCCCGGCTCGTTTCAAAGGCCGAGGCGTGGCGATGGTCGAGCCTCTGGCACCGCGAGGCCCATGACGGCTTTCCGCTCGCCGAATGGCCTCTGCGTCCGCCGCCTGACTGGCTTGACCTTGTGAATCAACCCCAAGAGTTGACCGAGCTGGCGGTCATTCGACGAAGCGTCCACCGTGGATGCGCTCTTGGCAACGTCGGTTGGCAGGAGGAAACCGCGAAAAGACTGGGTATTCGGCGTTTCTATTCGTCGCCGGGGCGCCCGCGAGCAACCGGGGTTAACGCCGGTTGATACGCCTCACGTCGCCAGGTTGCTGAGTTTCTTGAAATGAAGCCCGGCCCCTTTTCACCTGTAGGTGACAGTGCGTGGACCGGGGAGGATCTCGCCGATGACGACCGGCGATTCGTGGCGCGCCCGCAGATCGTCCGTCACGACCTCTGCGAGCGCCGGCGTGCACACCATGATCAGGCCGATGCCCATGTTGAAGGTTCGATACATCTCTTCATCGGAGATGGCGCCGGAAGCCTGGAGCCAGCGAAACACGGCTGGCGTTTCCCACGCGCTGCGATCGATTTGCGCCGCCGTCCCGGCCGGGAGGATGCGAGGCAGATTGTCCGTGATCCCTCCGCCGGTGACGTGAGCCATCCCCTTGATCGCCCCCTTCGACACCAACGGGTAGACGGCGTGGAGGTATGAACGATGAGGCGCGAGCAACACTTGACCGACTGGTCCGCCGATCTCGTCCACCCGCGCATCGACCGACAGCCCCAGCTCGTCGAAGATGATTCTCCTCGCGAGCGAATAGCCGTTGGTGTGCAGCCCGGTCGAAGGAAGGCCGATCAGCACATCCCCGGCGGCGATGCCGAGCCCATCGATCTTGGCTTCGTTCTCCACCACCCCGACGATGAAGCCGGCGAGATCGTACTCGCCATCGGCATAGAACCCCGGCATTTCCGCAGTTTCGCCGCCGAGCAGCGCGCAGCCATTCTCCTTGCACGCCTGCACCAAGCCTCGCACGATCGCCTCGGCGACGTCTGGCTTCAGGTGTCCCGTGGCCAGATAGTCCAGGAAGAATAGGGGGCGGGCTCCCTGGACGAGGATGTCGTTGACACAGTGATTGACCAGGTCGATCCCGACCGTTTCATGTGTGTCCGCCAGGAATGCCACCTTGAGCTTGGTGCCAACACCGTCAGCGCTCGCGACCAGGATCGGGTCTTTCCAGCCTGAAGCGTCAAGGCGGAACAGGCCGCCGAAGGATCCGATCTCGGACAGGACGCCTGGCGTGAACGTGGATCGCGCGAGGGCCTTGATGCGGCGAACGGTCTCGTTGCCCGCATCGATGTCGACGCCCGCGGTCTTGTAGTCCATTCAGAAGTCCAGGGTGGAAATCAGCTGCTCGGCCAGCCGTCGGATTGGAGTGCCTTCTGACGCCGCCCAGTACCCGCGTCTGACGGTGACGAAAAACTGCTCCTCCTCCAGATCTTCTTCGAGCATGTCGAACCCCTCTGCCAGCAGCTCGATCGCTCGATCCGGGTTGGGCCCCTCACCCAGCACCTGCATCAAAAGGGCCGTGTTCCGGAGGGCGGTCTTCGCAACCGCGAGCGCCAGCGGCGCCCTGACGGGGTCTTCCGATTCCACGCCGTGCGCGAAGAGGATGGTCAGCGATTCGGCGTCTCCGTTCACGGCCATGGCGCCGAGACCTGTGGCCGCGGCTCGGACGAGGTCCTGATACCCGGGGTTGTCATCCGCAAACGACACGACTTTTTCCAAGTACGCCCGGTGCGACGCGCAATTGACACCCAGGAGACAGATGGCTGCTGCGAGCGTCGGCTGAAGGGTCTCCGGTGCCGACCGTTGCAGCGCCGCCAGCGTGCCCAGCGACTGTTTGTCCCCGATCTTGCCGATCGCCAGGACCGCATCGTCTTGCAGGGGCCCCTCGAGCTGGGCGACTTCGCTCAATTTCGCCAACGCGTAAGCTCGCTTGAAGTCGCCGAGCGCCTCGATCACGGTGCTGCGGAAGTAGTCCACGCCGCGTGTGACATCCAGAAGCAGCGCGTCGCGAACGCCGGGCTGGTCGCCCAGCGCCGCCAGTGCGCGCACCAATGAGGGTCGCACGAACTCGCCATCCTCCTTCACAAGGGCGGTCAGCAATCGAGTGGTCAACGCCTTCTCGGGATGACGTTCGAAGTACCCGTACGCCACCTCCCGCAGACGATCGTTCGGTGAACTCAACAGCTCCAGCATCTGGTCGACCGTACGCGGGTCGTTGAACCCCGTCAGGAGCACGAGGCTCTTGAAGCGAATATAGCCATCCTGGTGTTCCTGGACCGCTTGAAGCAGTGCGGGGACGGCTTGCGCCGCCGGTGCTCTACGGACCGCGCGGCCCGCCTTCGCTCGGACGTCGTACTCGAGATCGCCGAGGCGGTCGATGGCCGCGCGCAGCTCGGCCGGCGTGGTCGGCGACGGACCTCGCTCCTGCGCCGTGCCGACGGCGGCCGTCAGGAGGGACATCGCCACGAACGCGATCCGCGCCGTGCGGCGATCAGACGACAGCTTCCGATTCTTCTTCCGGCAGAGGAGTCCGTGCACCATCGAGTTTCAGCGTGAGTTGTAGATACGCGTTCTGGTCCCTGGGAAACGCCACCGGATACTGGCCCGTGTAGCACGAGGTGCAGTAGTGCTGTCGCCGCGCGCCGACCGCCTCCAGCAGCCCTTCGAAACTGAGATAGCCGAGCGAGTCGGCGCCGATGTACTTGCGAATTTCCTCCAGCGAGTGCGTGGCGGCGATGAGTTCGCTCCGCCGTGGCGTGTCCACGCCGTAGAAGCAGGGCGACACTGTGGGAGGACAGCTGATGCGCAAGTGCACCTCGCGAGCTCCTGCCGCGCGCACCATCTTCACGATTTTCCGGCTGGTCGTACCCCTCACAATCGAATCGTCGATCAGCACCACCCGTTGTCCGGCCAGGATGCTACGAACCGGGTTGAGCTTCACCTTGACGCCAAAATGGCGGATCGACTGCGCGGGCTCGATGAACGTGCGGCCAACGTAGTGATTGCGGATGAGCCCGAATCGCAGCGGCAGGGTCGCAGCCTCGGCGTAGCCAATGGCGGCACATACCCCCGAGTCCGGGACGGGCACCACCACGTCGGCTGGCACCGCGGTCTCCTTCGCCAGCAGTCGACCTAGATTCGTCCGCACCTCGTTCACGCTCTGGCCAAAGACCTCGCTGTCTGGCCTGGCGAAATACACATGTTCGAACACGCAGTGCGCCAGCGGCGCCGGCGGAAACACCTGGCGTGATCGGAACCCATGAGGCCCAATGACGAGCAGTTCGCCGGGGGCCACGTCGCGCACATAAGTGGCATTGATCAGGTCCAGCGCACAGGTCTCGGAGCAGACGACCCACGCATCCCCGAGCTTGCCGAGGGCGAGCGGCCGAAACCCGTGCGGGTCTCTGGCGGCCATCAGATGGTCCTTCGTCATCACCGCCAGCGAAAACGCTCCAGACAGCTGAGCAATGGACTCGATCAACGCATCTTCGACCGTCCCGGCGCGTGAGCGGGCATACAGATGCACCAGGACTTCGGTATCGCTGTTGGTCTGAAAGATCGATCCCTCCTGCACCAGCCGCTGACGAATCTCATTCGCGTTGACGATGTTGCCGTTGTGACAGACGGCCACCTGCCCATGCACACAGTCGATGACGATGGGCTGCGCGTTGGCGAGGCGGCTTTCGCCGGCCGTGGAGTACCGGGTGTGCCCAATAGCCAGATGGCCGGGCAAGCTCGCCAGAGTCGGCTGATCGAAAATCTCGTTCACGTAGCCCATCTGGCGGACGGCTCGCAGCCCTTCGCCGTCCGATGTCGCGATGCCCGCGCTCTCCTGACCTCGATGCTGCAAGGCATACAGCCCGAGGTAGGCGAGCTTGGCGGCCTCGGTATGGCCATAGATGCCGAACACTCCGCATTCCTCGCGAAACTTGTCGAACATCGTGTGCCCCCGCTGATCAGTCCCCGATCGCGTGCTCGAGCGCTGCCGGACGAGGTGCCGTCGCGCGCGCCGAGTCGCCTGCCATCCGTCGTTCGATTGCCGTCGTCCACGCCGCCTCTGCCTCCTCGAGCCCGACGTCGACGAGGACGCGGCCTTCGATCGCGAGCGTAATCCGGTCTCCGCCGACCGTCCCCACGACGCGAGCAGGCACGTCGAGCTTGCGGGCTGTGTCCAGAAGGGACGTCAGGCCGTCGCCGGTCACGGACACGACGACCCGGGAGGCCGACTCGCCGAACAGGGTGGCCACACCGCCAAACGCCGGCGGGACCCCAGAGGCTGCCGGCAGGTCGGCACGAACGCCGAATCCCGCTCCGAAGCAGCATTCGGCCAGCGTCACGGCCACGCCCCCCTCAGCGCAGTCGTGAGCCGATTCGACCCACCGCTCACGAATCGCGCTTACGACCAGTTGCTGGAGCGCGCGTTCGCGGTCCAGGTCGAGTTCGGGCGCTGGCCCCGCCACCGATTGATGCAGCACCGCCAGGTACTCGCTGCCGCCCAGTTCGGCGCGGCCTTCGCCAAGCAGCACAACCTTCGCTCCGGCCGTCCTGAACTGCCTGGTGGTGATCAACGTCGCGTCTTCGATCAGTCCGACTACGCCGACGACGGGCGTGGGGTAGATCGCTTCGCCATCGGTTTCGTTGTAGAGGCTGACGTTTCCGCCGGTGATCGGAATTCCCAGCACCCGGCACGCATCGCCGATGCCTCGGACGGCCTCGCCGAATTGCCACATGATGTCGGCGCGTTCAGGATTCCCGAAATTCAAGTTGTTGGTCGCCCCAATCGGCTCGGCGCCCGCGCAGGCGACATTGCGGGCCGATTCCGCCACGGCGAGCATCGCGCCGCGGTAGGGATCCAGGTAGCAGAAGCGGCCGTTGCCGTCCACGGAGACCGCCAGCGCCCGCCCTGTCCCCTTCACCCGGACGACGCCTGCCGAGGTACCCGGCTGCGCGATCGTGTTGGTGCCAACCGTGTGGTCATATTGGTGAAACGCCCACCGTTTGCTCGCAATGACGGGTGACTGCAGAAGCGCCCAGAACGCGTCGGCTGGATCCGCCGGGCCCGGGAGCGCCTCGAGCGGCGAGGCGTTCAGCGTCCGCTGCCACGCCGGCTCGGCCATCGCCCGCGTGTACACGGGCGCCTCGTCGGTCAACGCTCGTGCCGGCACGTCGGCCACGAGGACGCCGCGCTCGAAGACTCGCACTCGCCCCGTGTTCGTCACGCTGCCGATGGGCACCGCATGCAGCTCCCATTTCTCGAACACAGCCTCGACCTCGCGCTCCCGTCCGCGCGCGACGACGAGCAGCATGCGTTCCTGCGACTCGGACAGCATGATCTCGTACGGCACCATCCCGGACTCACGCTGTGGCACCAGGCTGACGTCCACGTCCATGCCGACGCCGCCTCGCGAGCTCATCTCGCTCGTCGAACACGTGAGTCCGGCGGCACCCATGTCCTGAATCCCGATGACGGCGCCGGTGCGCATGACCTCGAGGCAGGCTTCCATCAGGAGCTTCTCCATGAAAGGATCCCCCACCTGCACCGCCGGGCGTTTGTCTGCTGAACGCTCGTCGAACTCGGCCGACGCCATCGTCGCGCCGTGGATGCCGTCGCGACCCGTCTTCGCACCGACGTAAAAGACGGGGTTGCCTTCGCCGTGTGCCGCCCCGCGGATGATCTCGTCCGTTCTGGCGAGGCCGAGGCACAGGACGTTGACGAGTGGGTTGCCGGCATACCGGGCGTCGAAAGAGATCTCGCCTCCGATCGTCGGGATGCCGATGCTGTTGCCGTATCCGCCGATTCCCGCCACGACGCCTTCGAAGATCCGGCGGGCCAGCGGCGTCTCGAGCGAGCCGAAGCGCAGCGCGTTGAGCAGCGCGATCGGCCGAGCGCCCATCGTGAAGATGTCCCGGATGATGCCTCCCACACCGGTGGCGGCGCCCTGATAGGGCTCGATGAACGACGGATGGTTGTGCGACTCGATCTTGAAGACGGCGCACCATCCCTCGCCGACATCGACGGCCCCGGCGTTCTCGCCGGGCCCCTGGACCACGCGGGGTCCCGTCGTGGGAAGTGTCCTGAGGTGCACGCGTGAGCTCTTGTAGCTGCAGTGCTCGGACCACATCACCGAAAACAGTCCGAGCTCCAGCAGGTTGGGGTCACGGCCGAGCAGGGTGCGAATCCGCTCGTATTCGCCCGTGGTGAGGCCGTGCCGGTCGAGCACGGACTGATCGATGACGTCCATCATTGGGATGCGGTCACAAGATAGCGGAACGCGAGCATTCCTTCGACGGCCGCGGCAAGCCCCATCGCGACGACCACAGTGAGGCGGACCTCCTCCGCGATCCCGATCACGCCGGTCCCGATCAGAATCGCCATGATCATCAGGATGGCCATCGAGACCAGCAGGGCCAGCCCGATGATCCGACGGTAGCGCCTCTGCAGCTCAGCCATGGGTCACCCGACCGGCCAGGGCGTGCACGACCGACTCGAGGATCGCGCGCCCGTCGGCGCTGCCGAGCGACGCTTCGCAGGCCCTCTCGGGATGCGGCATGAGGCCGACCACGTTTCGCGCGGCGTTGCAAATGCCGGCGATGTGGTTGGTGGATCCGTTCGGGTTGCAACCGTCGGGTATCTCGCCGGCCGCATCCGAATACCGGAACACGACCTGGCCGTTCGCCTCGAGGGCGCGCACCGTGGCTTCGTCTGCGTAGTAGTTCCCTTCACCGTGTGCGATCGGCAAGCTGAGCACCTGGTTCGTCCTGCACGCGGCCGTGAACGGGGTGTCGGGACGCTCGACCCGCACGTGCACGTGGCGCGAGACGAACTTGACTCCTCGATTCCGCACCATGGCGCCTGGCAGCAATCCGGCCTCGAGCAGCACCTGGAACCCGTTGCAGATGCCGAGCACGGGCCCTCCTCGCTCCGCAAAGCGCGACACGGCCGTCATGATCGGCGAGAACCTGGCGATGGCGCCCGTCCGAAGGTAGTCCCCGTGCGCGAAACCGCCGGGCAGGATCACCGCGTCCGCGCCGGCCAGGTCGGTGTCCTTGTGCCAGATCAGTTCGGCCTGCTGCCCGAGCACACGACCCGTGGCGTACCACGCATCGCGGTCCGAATTGGACCCCGGGAACACGACGACGGCGAACTTCATGAGCCGCCCACCTCCGCATCTGGTTGGCCGCTGTCCATGGCCGGTCAGAGGATCTCCACGCGATAGCTCTCGATCACGGGGTTGGCCAGCAGCCGGTCCGCCATCTCGGTGACTCTGGCGTGGGCGGCGGACGCATCGCTGTTGTCCAGCTCGACCTCGAAGAACTTCCCCTGTCGAACGTCCTTCACATCACGGTAGCCGAGAGAGGACAAGGCCTCGGCGACGACTCGTCCCTGCGGATCGAACACCGACGGTTTCAGCGTGACGTAGACGCGTGCGCGCATGCCGGCTCCAGGCTATCCAAAGACACGTGCGAAGATCGCGTCGACGTGACGGAGCTGAACGTCCAGATCGAAGGCCTTGTCCAGCTCGTCGCGCGACAGCACCGCCATGACCTCCGGGTCGGCCGCCAGCAGCCCCTTGAAGTCCCGCCGCTCGTCCAGGGACCGCAGGGCGTTGCGTTGGACCCACTCGTAGGACGTCTCACGCGAGACTCCCCTCCTGGCGAGCTCGAGCAGTACCTGGCCGGAGAAGGCCACGCCGTGTGATCGCTCGAGGTTCTCCCGCATCCGCTCGGGATGGACGACCAGGCCCGACACGATGCGGGTGAAGCGCCGCAGCATGTGATCGAGCGCTATGAAACTGTCCGGCAGGATGATGCGTTCGACCGAGGAGTGTGAGATGTCCCGCTCGTGCCACAGCGCGACGTTTTCCAGCGCCGCCATCGCGTTGGCGCGGATCAGCCTGGCCAGCCCCACAATCTGCTCGCACCCGATCGGGTTGCGTTTGTGCGGCATGGCCGAGGAGCCTTTCTGGCCATTGCCGAACGGTTCCTCGACCTCACCGATCTCTGTTTTCTGGAGCCCGCGAATCTCCAGCGCGAACTTCTCGAGTGAGGCTGCCGTGATGGCCAGCGTCGTCAGCAGTTCGGCGTGGCGATCGCGCTGAACGACCTGCGACGAGATGGGCGCCGGCGCAAGGTCCAACCGACGGCACACCGTCGACTCGATCTCGGGGTCGAGGTGGGCGAAGGTGCCGACGGCGCCGGAAATCTTGCCGACGCGGACGGTCTCGCGCGCACGGTTCATCCGCTCGATGTTGCGTCCGAGCTCCGCGTACCAGAGGGCCAGCTTCAGCCCGAGCGTCATCGGCTCGGCGTGCACGCCGTGGGTGCGCCCCATCATCGGCGTTCGACGATGCTCGCACGCCCGCGTTTGCACGGCCTGCCGAAGCGCCTCGAGATCCTCGAGGATGAGATCGCTGGCCTCGCGCATTTGAATCGCCTGGGCCGTGTCGATGACATCCGACGAAGTCAGGCCGAAGTGCAGCCAGCGCGCCGCCGGGCCGACCCGCTCGGCCACAGCGGTGGTGAATGCGATGATGTCGTGCTGGGTGGTCTGCTCGATGTCCTCGATGCGGGCCAAATCGAACCCACCCAGCTCCCCCAGGTCTCGGGCCGCCTCGACAGGGATGATGCCGGCCTCCGCCATGGCCGCCGCCGCCGCGACCTCGACCTGCAGCCAGGTCTCGAAGCGACGCTGGTCGCTCCAGATCCGCCCCATCTCGGGATGCGTGTAGCGTGCAATCATGCCAAGTGCCGCTGGCCGGGGTGAGCCGTCACGTCAGTTCACGCGCAATCGGGCCCGCGTGAGCGTCAGCCCATTGACATCACCGAGAACGGTCACGCCCAGGCGATCTCCTTCGAAGAACTCGGCCGCAAGCCGCTGGACGCCGTCCACACTGACGTTCTCGATCTCGGCGAGCATGTCGTCCAGCGTGTCGGCGCGATCCCGATAGATGGCCTGGCGCGCGTGATGAGACATTCGGCTCGACGTGCTCTCGAGATTCAGCATCAACGAGCCCTTGAGATGGTCTTTGGCACGGCGAAGCTCGTCGGGCGGCATCGGGTCCACGATGAGCCGGCGCAGCTCGGCAACCACGACATCGATCAGCTCGCCCACCGACTCGTTGCCGCACCCGGCGTAGATGCTGAGGGCCCCGACGTCCTGGTACGCGCTGAGCGACGAGAACACCGCATAGGCCAGCCCTCGCTTCTCCCGGACGTTCTGAAACAGACGTGAGCTCATCGACCCGCCGAGAACGGTGTTGAGCACGTACGCGACATACCGATCCGGATGATTCTGTGGGAGGCCGGTCGTTCCAAAGCAGACATGGCTCTGCTCGAGCGCCTTTTGCCGGACTTGCATGTGCGGCGACACGACGGGAAGCACGTCGGTGACAATTCCGGCTGTCGTCGATCGGGCAAACGCGTCCTCGACCAGCCGCCTCACCGCTTCATGCTCGAGGTTGCCTACCGCGACCACCACGAAGTTGGAAGCCACGTACGTGTCGGAAAAGTAGCGCCTGAGGATCGCTTCGTCGAGCGCAGACACGCTGGCCTTCGTTCCGAGGATCGGACGCCCCAGCGGATGTCCGTTCCAGTAGGCATCGGCGAACAGCTCGTGGACGAGATCGTCCGGCGTGTCCTCGACCATCTTGATTTCCTCGAGGACCACCTTCTTCTCGCGCGCGATGTCGTCGGGGGCAAGCACCGGGTTGGACACCAGATCCGTCAGGATCTCCATCGCCCGCGGGAGATGCTCGTCGAGCACCTTGACGTAGTAGCCGGCGTACTCCTTGGACGTGAAGGCATCCAGCTGGCCGCCGATCGAATCCACCTGCTGCGCGATGTCTTCGGCAGAGCGCTGAGTGGTTCCCTTGAACAGCATGTGCTCGACGAAATGCGCGATGCCGGCGTGCCGGGCCGGTTCATGCCGCGAGCCGCGCGCCAGCCACACACCAATCGACACCGATCGCACGTGCGGCATCGTCTCGGTCACGAGACGGACGCCGTTGTCGAGTGTCTCTCGTTCGATGCGGGGTTCGCTCACGCGGTCAGAATTCGTCGGCTTCCGCGCCGGGGTTCGTCCCCTCGACACATCGCGCTAAGTGATTGCAAGTAAAGGGATTAAAAGTGGATGTTATCATGGTGACGCCATGCACGCAAGGCCACCTGATCTTGCGGGCCTCGAGATCGAAGAGCTCGAAGCGCTTTTCGAGGCGCACGGCCAGGCGCCATTCCACGCCCGGCAGGCGTTCCGCTGGATCTGGAAGCGCGGCGTCACCACCTTCGACGCGATGACGGACCTGAGCCGCGACCTCCGCGCGACACTGGCCTCCACGTTCCGCATCTCGACGCCGATGGTCGAGCGCCACGATCGTTCCGAGGATGGCACGGAGAAAGTGGTGCTCCGGCTCACCGACGACAAGCGCATCGAAAGCGTCTTCATCCCCGACACGCCGGCCCAGACCTTCTGCGTCTCGACCCAGGTCGGGTGCGCCATGGGCTGCAAGTTCTGCCTCACGGGCAAGATGGGCCTGGTCCGAGATCTCGAAGCGGGGGAAATCGCCGGTCAGGTGCGGGTGTTGGCTCATCGGCTGTCGCTCGCCGGCGCTCGGTTCAACGTCGTGCTCATGGGGATGGGCGAGCCGCTGCACAACTACGACGAGACAATGAAGGCGCTGCGGATTCTTCGCTGCGAACAAGGCCTGGCCGTCGGCCCTCGCCGAGTCACGCTTTCGACGGTCGGACTGGTTCCCTGGCTCGAGCGCCTTGGGCAGGAGGAGCACATGCCCAACCTCGCCGTCTCGCTCCACGCGACGACCGAGGCCCAACGTCGGTCGATCGTGCCGCCGTCGCGAAAATATCCGCTCGGTGAACTCCTCGAGGCCTGCCGGCGCCTGCCACTAAAAAAGCGCAGCCGCATCACCTTCGAGTACGTGCTGCTCCAGGGGATCAACGACTCGGAGGAGGACGCACGCCGGCTGGCGCGCCTGCTCAGCGGCATCAAAGCAAAGGTCAATCTGATACCGCTCAATGACGCACCTGGGATACCGTTCACGCGGCCGTCAGACGCGGCCGTGGATGCCTTTGCCAACGTGCTCGCCGCGAAACATCTGACGGTGTCGGTGCGCAAGAGCCGCGGGCGCGACATCCGCGCCGCCTGTGGCCAGCTGATCGTCGACGGCCAGCGTCCGAGCGCCGCGCAGCAACTCGCCGCAGCTCTTCCGTGAAGGCAGGCGACGATCGTGGGTCCGCCCACCCGTGGTCGACGAGCCCTACACCGTTACGGCGATCCACTCGTTGCGCTCATGCCCACCCCCCGCCGCCACGCGCAGGTAGTTGTCCGTCACCGCGGACGCCCCATCGTCGATGGTGAGGGCGCGACGAACGCGGCCTCGCTGGCTGGCGAGAAACCGCTCGGCCAGCGTCCGTGACAGGTCGCGCACCTGGCGTGCCCGCTCTTTGACGACAGGACCGGGAACCTTGTTGCGGATGCCCGAGGCGATCGTTCCAGGGCGATCCGAGTACGGAAACACGTGCAGGTGCGTGAGCGGAGAATGCCCGAGGTAGGCGACGAGCTCTTCGAAGTCGCCGTCGGTTTCGCTCGGGAATCCCACGATTACGTCGGATCCGATGGCCGCATCGGGTTGGCGATGCCTGATGTGGTCGACGAGCTCCGCATAGAACTCCCGCGTGTAGGGCCGCTTCATCAGCGACAGGATCCGGTTGGACGCGTGCTGCAAGGGCAGGTGAAAATGCGGCGCTACCGGGAGAGCGAGCAATCCGCGGGGAAAGTCCATCGGTTCCAGGGAGCTGATCCTCAGCAGCGTCCCTGACCCGGACGCCGCTTGGGTCAGCTCGCTCGCCAGATCCAGCAGCGACGACGCCGGAGCCAGATCGCGTCCGTAGGATCCAAGGTGAACACCGGTAATGTTCACCTCTTTGTACCCGCTCGCCATCATGCGTTCGAGCTCGGCACGAATCTCGTCCGGCGTGCGGCTGCGGCTCCTCCCCCGTGTGGTGGGGATGATGCAGTAGCTGCAGGCCTCCTCACAGCCGGTCTGCACGCGAAGCGTCCACGCGGTCCGCCCCATCAAGCCTGGCGCCGGGACCCGCCCACAGGGTCCCTCCGACGCCGGCAGCAGTACCGATGCTTCTCGGTGGAGCTTCGCGTAGAAGACGGCGGGAGCTTTGTCTTCGTTGCCGATGACGGTCGTCACTCCGGGCAGCGTGCCGATCTCGGATGCGCATCGTGTGGCATAACACCCGGTGGCCACGATGGCGGCCGCGGGATTCTCACGGTGCACTCGGCGTATCGTCTGCCGCGCCCCTTGATCGGCACTGGCCGTCACCGAGCACGTGTTGACGATCACGAGCTCGGCACGATCGGGCGGCACAGACTCCCCGCCGCGGGCAGAGAGATCCGCTTCGAGGGCCAACGAATCTGCCTGATTGACTCGGCACCCGAAGGTGAGAATCGCGTACTTCACGGGATCGCCGTCAGTGCGGAGCCGGTTGGCGACGACGCGCGGCGCCGGCGTGCGGCTGGGCGCGCAGCGCCTTCGTCCCGATATCCCGCCGGGCGTGCATGCCCTCGAACTCGACCACATCCACGCCCTCGTAGACGCGAGCCATCGCGGCCTCGAACGTCGGACCGCGGCCGACCAGCGTCAAGATGCGGCCACCAGTCGTGACCAGCTGATCGGCCGCCTCGCGAACCCCCGCGCAGAATACCAACACGTCCGGGCATTCGCGGGCGAGGCGGTCAAGACCCTTGATGGGGTGCCCGTCGTCCACCTCGCCCGGATACCCGCGCGAGGCCAGAACGACCCCCACGTGCGGTTCCGGCCTGACGGCCAGCGGCACCGATCGCAACGTCCCGGTCGCGGCAGCCCAGAGAACCGGCGCCAGCGGCGCGTCGATCATCGGCAGCACGACCTGCGCTTCGGGATCGCCGAATCGCACGTTGAACTCGATCACTTTCGGGCCGCTGGCGGTCAGGATCAGGCCACAGTAGAGGACACCGCGATACGGAGTGCCCTCCGCGATCAACCCGTGCAGCACGGGATCGACAATGCTCGACATGATCGCGGATCGCGTCGCGTGATCAACCAGAAGGCTCGGGGCAAACGCGCCCATGCCTCCGGTGTTCGGCCCATGGTCGTCATCGAACACCCGCTTGTGATCCTGGGCCGCGGCCAGGGGCACCGCGTGTTCGCCATCGGCGATCACGAAGAACGACACTTCGGGGCCTTCAAGCCGCTCTTCGAGCACGACACGGTTACCGGCGTCGCCGAACGCGCGCTCGACCATGGCCCGCTCGATGGCCCTTTCCGCCTGTTCTCGATTCTCGGCGACGACGACTCCCTTTCCGGCCGCCAGTCCGTCGGCCTTCACGACCACTGCGTCGCCAAGGACGCCGCTGCGCAGGACGTCGCGTGCCTCGCCGGCCGTGTGACACACGCGGAAGGCGGCGGTGGGCACGGCGTGTCGTGCCATGAAGTCTTTCGCAAACGCCTTGCTCGATTCCAGCTGGGCGGCGCTGCGCTTGGGTCCGAACAGTCGTCGTCCGGCGGCTGCAAACGTGTCGGCCACGCCGTGATCGAGCGGCGCTTCAGGCCCGATCACGGTCAAGTCCACCTCCTCGCGCTTGGCCAGTTCCAGAATCGCGTTGGGGTTGGCCAGCTCAACGGCTGCTGTCGGGAAACTGCGCGCGATGCCGGCGTTGCCCGGCGCACAAAGCAGCCGGATTCCGGGCTCGGTGGCGAGCCTCCAGCAAACAGCATGCTCGCGCGCCCCGGAACCCACGACAAGAATTTTCATGTAACCAGTTGTAAAATAAGCAGTTATCGACCGCAGCCGAAACGTGATCGTGTGTGATAGCCTAGCATATTCGGCTGACTGCCAAAGAGTGGCCACAGACCGCTGATGGCCACCCATGCGGAAGAAGTGCGACCTCGGGTCGGACTTTTCGGTCGGCAGCCGACAAGATCACGCGGGAGGGGGTGATGACACGGTGGCCGAGGTGAAGGTCCAGGAGGGCGAATCGATCGAAAGCGCGCTTCGCCGCTTCAAGCGCAAGGTTCAGCAAGAAGACATCATCAAGGACATCAAGAAGCACTCCTTCTATCTGAAGCCGGGTGACAAGCGACGCGCCAAGCAGGCGCTGGCGCGCAAGCGAAACCGGAAGAAGATGCGGCGGGAAGCCGAGTAGGAGCCGCGACTAGCTGCAACCCAGGGTCCGGGCGTTTGACGAAACGCCTGGATCCTGGATAACATTCGGAGCCCTCGCACGCGAAAAGGGCCGATTTCTGAGAGTTTTTCCACTTTTCGAGGATCCCGCGCATGGATATCGCCGAACGCACGGTGGGCGAAGTCACCGTACTCGACCTGAAGGGCAAGATGACATTGGGCGAAGGTGACGAGCTCCTCAAGGACAAGATCAACACGCTGCTGGCCGGGGGGAAAAAGAAGCTCATTATCAACCTGGAGGGCGTGCCGTACATCGACTCGGCCGGCTTGGGTGAGATCGTCCGAACCTACACGACCGTGAGCCGCCAGGGCGGGAAACTGAAACTGCTGAACTTGACCAAGCGCATCGAGGATCTGTTGTCGATCACGAAGCTGCTGACTGTCTTCGAAACCTATGACGTCGAGGCGGAAGCCATAAAGAGCTTTTCCGGCTGATCGGCGTGGACACGAGGTCCGTGGCGTCTTCGGCGCCTGCCTCGCGCGGGAGGCTCGCCGCACCCGGCCTGCTGGCCTCCATGAGGCCGGAACAGTGGACCAAGAATCTCATTGTGTTTGCGGGCCTCGTGTTTGGGCACCGCCTGTTCGAACCGGCTGCCGTGGGTCTCTCCGTGGCGGCCTTTTTGATTTTCTGCGCGCTCTCCGGCGTCGTGTATCTCGTCAACGACGTCGCAGACCGCGAGACCGATCGGCTGCATCCGGTCAAGCGGCACCGGCCGATCGCCGCCGGTGAGCTGAGTCCGCCGATGGCGATCGGTGCCGCGACGGCCATCGGGGTCTTGGCCCTGGCCGCCGCGGTGTGGGTTCGACCGATGCTGGGCCTCATTGGCGGGGCCTACGTCGCGCTGTTTGTCGCGTACGCACAGGTACTGAAGCACGTCGTGGTGGTGGACGTATTGACGATTGCCATGGGATTCGTGCTCCGAGCCACGGCGGGCGCTGTCGCGGTGGCGGTGCCGATCAGCCCGTGGCTGCTCGTCTGCACCATCCTGGGAGCATTGTTCCTGGGTCTGAGCAAGCGGCGTCACGAGCTGACGCTGCTTGCCGGCGCGGCACCGGAACACCGACGAATTCTGGAGGAATACAACCCGTATTTGCTCGATCAGATGATTGGCGTGGTCACGGCTTCGACGCTGATGGCCTACATCATCTACTGCACGAGCCCCGAGACGACCGAGAAGTTCGGCACCAGCCAGCTGGTGTTCACGACTCCGTTTCCGATCTACGGCATCTTCCGTTACCTCTACCTGGTGCATCATCGAGGCAGCGGCAGCCCGTCCGAGGTGCTGTTGACGGATCGTCCGATCGTCGCCTGTATCGCGCTCTGGGGCCTGGCAGTCGTCGCCATCATCTATCGACCGTTCGGGTGGTAGCCCTCCGAAAAGGGGACGCCCTCTTTTCGATGCTCTTGTCTATTCAGGGGATCAGCGGCTGACCGCGTCCCCGAGGGCTCAATGACGCGTTCGACGGTTGCCATCCTCACGACGACGCCCGCGACGGTCTTTCGGGACTATCACGAGCTGATGAACCTGGCGCGGTATCAGGACGCGATTTCAAAGGACGTCGATACCGCGCTCAAGGTCAACATCTCGTGGCACTTCTTCTTTCCGGGCTCGTCGTCGACTCCGTGGCAACTCGACGGCGTCATCCGGGCCATGAAGCGTGACGGGTTCGACGCCAGCCTCATCCACGCGTGTCACAACCGCACGGTGGTCATCGACGCGCACCTCGGCGAGCGCGAGAACAAGCACCTGCCGGTCGTTGAGGCACACCGCCTGAGAAACGTGCACCTCTACGAGGGCGGGGAAGACTGGATCCACATCCGCGAGGCGGTCGGTGACCTGACCCGTCGATTCACCTGCCTGAACGAGGTGTATCCAGACGGCTTCATGATTCCACGCCGCTTCATCGGCGAAAACATCATTCACCTGCCGACCGTCAAGACGCATGTCTTCACGACCACGACGGGTGCCATGAAGAACGCGTTCGGCGGGCTGTTGAACGAACGGCGTCACTGGACTCATCCGGTCATCCACGAGACGCTCGTGGATCTCCTGATGATTCAGCGACGCATCCACCGTGGAATCTTCGCGGTCATGGACGGCACGTTCGCGGGGGATGGACCTGGCCCGCGATGCATGATTCCCCACGTCAAGAACGTCATCCTTGCGAGCGCCGACCAGGTGGCCATCGACGCCGTGGCTGCCCGGCTCATGGGCTTCGACCCCCTGAGCATCAAGTACATCCGTCTCGCCCACGAGGCCGGCCTGGGGTGCGGGGACCCGCGCGACATCGAGCTCGTGGGGGATATGCAGGCAGCTGCCCAGAACTGGCACTTTGTCGGCCCGTTCCGCCAGATGACGTTGGCCTCGCGGATGCAGCACCTCATCTACTGGGGGCCGCTCAAAAAGCCCGTCGAGTGGTCGCTCAAGACCGTGCTGGCGCCGTGGGCGTATGTCGCCAGCGTGCTCTACCACGATTCGTTCTGGTACCCATGGCACGCCCGCCAGGTGACGGCCCGGACGTTGGCGAGCCCATGGGGCAGGCTCTTTCACAACTACGAGCAGGTGACGCCGGACGCCGCCGGCTTTCCTGATGTCGGACGGGCGTCGGCCGAGGCCCCACGCGCCGGCCTGCGTGCCCTGGCACAATCGGTCGGCATTCTGGGTACCTGTCTCAAGGAAGCACCCGAGTTCGCGAGCCGTCGCCGCAGGGCTCGTAAGACGCCGCCCAGGGCGGCGTGAGGATTTCACATGGCTGATTTCACCATCCGCTCCGAGTCGGTCGACGTCGAGCAGATCATGAAGCAGATCCGGTCACGCATCGCTGAAAAGCGGGGTGTGGATTACACCGAAGAGCAGGTCCGCGAACTGGCCAGCGTGCGGCTGGAGAAGTTCCTGGACCCGAAGAACCTGCGCTCGGATCTGCTCGCGGAGTTTCGGAAGAGCCGCCCGGCGCTGCCAGATCCCCCGAAGGAGCCGCCGCCAGTCGAAGCACCGTGGTCGTTCGAGCTCGAGACGATTTACGAAACACATCGAGGCGCCCTGCGGTTCATCCGCAGGCTTCTCAATCCGGTTCTGAAGCTGTTCTTCAATCCGAACCCGGTGATTCAGGTGCTGCAGAAACAGGCGCAGCTCAACGTCGACATCCTGAAGCGCGACCTTCGGCGGCGCGTCGAACTCCAGCAGCATGTCGCCGCATTCGAGCGCTCGCGCGCCGAATGGAACATCCTCTACTACGAGGTGCTCCACAACCTGGTGCTCGAAACGACACGAAACGGGATCGAGCTGAAGAACCTCAAGATGCGGGTCGAAGCGCTTGCGAGTCGCCTCGATTTCAGCGAGCGACGCGTGCGGGCGCTGGAAGGCGTCGTTCAGTATCGTCCTGAGGCCGTCCGCCAACGGGACCGTGGCCGCGACCACGATGCCGCCCAGAACGACGGGCTCGACGCCGGCATCAGCTACGCGCAAGTCGCAGAGAGCCAGCCGGCCCCCGGCGGCGCAGTGCCTCCCGGCGGGAGCACCGATGCACCGGCCGGGGGGAGCCGGAGGCGACGGCGGCGGCGACGAGGGCGTCGCGGTGTTGGAGGGCCGGCAGGCGAGAGCGCGGACGCCTCGGCACCCGTTCACGACGCGAGCCGCCTCAACAGCCCCTCCGAAGGCGGGTTCGGCCAAGCTTCCGCACTCGGCGACGAGGACGGCGACGAGGACGAAGACGAGGCGCCAGACGGGCCAGAGTCTGCCGGCGACCCAGACCAGCAGTGAAGATCGCCGTCGTCGTCCAGCGCTACGGTGCCGATATCAACGGTGGAGCCGAGCTCCACGCGCGATACGTCGCCGAACACCTGGCCAGACACGTGCAGGTTGAGGTCCTCACCACCTGCGCGACCGACTACATCACCTGGAGGAACACGCTTCCCGAGGGCGTCGAGAGCATCCATCGCGTGACGGTCCGCCGGTTTCCCGTGTCGCGCGAACGCGACCCCGGCGAATTCGGGCGGTGCTCCGACCAGGTCTTCACCAAGAGGCATTCACTGCGTGACGAGCTCGCCTGGCTCGAGGCCGAGGGTCCCACGAGTCCGGCCCTGGTCTCGTATATCGTCGCCAATGAGCGGGAGTTCGATTTCTTCATCTTCTTCAGCTTCCGCTACTATCACGCGTTCCACGGCGCGCGCGCCGTGCCTACGAAGGCGATTCTCGTGCCCACCGCCGAGCGCGACGGCGCGCTGGGCCTGGCCATGTTCGGATCCGTGTTCCGCGGCGTTCGGGCGCTGATGTACAACTCGCTCGAAGAGCAGGCTCTCATACACGCCGCGGCTGGCAACCTGGCGGTTCCGGGAGTCGTCGTCGGCATCGGTTCGGCCATTCCAGGTGAGTTCCACCCGGTCCGTTTCAGGCAGAAGTTCAACCTGTGGGACCGCTTCGCCATCTACATCGGTCGGATCGACGAGAACAAGGGGTGCGCAGAACTGTTCGACTATTTCGTGCGGTACACGCGGCTGCTCGCCGAGGGGTTGCATCTCGTGCTGATCGGCAACCCCGTCATCCCCGTGCCCGAGCATCCGAGGATCCACCATCTCGGCTTCGTCGGCGATCAGGACAAGTTCGATGCGTTGGCTGCGGCCGACCTGCTCGTCATGCCCTCCTACTTCGAGAGCCTCTCGATGGTCGCGATAGAGGCGTGGGCGCTCGGCAAGCCGGTCCTCTCCAACGGGCGCTGCGACGTCTTGAAGGGACAGTCCATCCGCAGCAACGGCGGGTTGTACTACGAAAGCTTCCCCGAGTTCGTCGAGGCCCTCCGGGCCCTCGAGTGGAATCCCCTGGTGGCGGCAGCCCTGGGACGGAATGGACGAGACTTCGTGACGCGTGAATACGCGTGGCCAGTCATCGAGCGCAAGTACCTGGACATGTTGTCTCGGCTCAAGAACGAACCCGCCAGCCGCTCGATGGAGGCGCTTCCGGGATGGTTCGCCCGACGTCGAAACGACCTCGCGCCCGCCAACGACGTCGTGGTGTCGTTGCCAAGGGGGCCGGTCACAGACGAGCATCGCCCGGCGGCGCCCGCGAGGGCCGCCGCGGCATCTGAGCCCAGGGCCGGAGAAGATCGCGGGTCCCCTGGCACGGACCGGTCTCCCGCGCCATCCCCCTCCCACCCTCGCCGTGGGAGGCCTGAGGAGCGTGCGCGTCAGCAGCCACGGATCGAGGCTGGATCGCGAACCGATCAGCGACGGACCGTGGGCGGTCCCGGCCACCGCGGGAGACCGCGGTTCCTTCGGCGAGCACGCCGCCGGCCAGGCGGCAAGTGAACATGGCTCGCGCCGTCCATCAGGTGCTGGCGACGCTGGGATACGGCGATGCGATCGGCCACGAAGTGCAGGGGATCCAGCGCGTCTTGCGCGCTGCCGGCTACGAATCCGAGATCTTCGTCGAGACGGCGGACCCTCGCCTGGAGGATTTGACCGTCGACTATCGTGATCTGCCCGATGCGAGCCATCCAGATCACGTGCTGATTCACCACTTTTCCATCGGCTCGCGCGCGTCGCGGATCGCGTACGCGCTGCCCGATCGCATGGTGCTCGTCTACCACAACATCACGCCTCCGCAGTACTTCGT
Organism: Acidobacteriota bacterium; assembly: GCA_052389315.1. Lineage (GTDB taxonomy): Bacteria > Acidobacteriota > Vicinamibacteria > Vicinamibacterales > UBA2999 > JACCSI01. The sequence continues at coordinate 31,193 of JBQTIE010000227.1, read as the reverse complement.
GGACGTTCACCCGCTGCTCGTCCAGCAGTGCTTTCTCGGACGTCGGGAGCTGGGCTTCTACGCGTCGCGTTGCGACCTGGCACTGGGCGACTCGGAATACAACCGTCTTGAACTGGAGGCCGCCGGGTTCCCCCGCACCGGCGTGCTGCCGGTGGTTCCAGGATTCCAGCACCTCGAAAACCCTCCCAACTGGATGCAGGCGGGTGCTTTCGACGACGACCGGGTCAACCTGCTGTTTGTCGGGCGCATCATTCCCAACAAGCGCATTGAGGACCTCATCCGCTGGTTCGCCGCCTACCAGCGATGGTTCAACCGACGGTCCCGGCTCCTGCTCGTCGGGTCGCACGCCGGCTTCGAGCGTTATCTGGCCATGCTCCACCAGTTCATTGCGACGCTTCGGGTGTCCGGCGTGCACTTTGCGGGGCACGTGACCGATGAAGAACTGGTGGCGTATTACGAGGTGGCGGATGTCTTCGTGTGTGCCAGCGAGCACGAAGGGTTTTGCGTCCCGCTCGTCGAAGCCTTTCACATGGGTGTGCCTGTCGTGGCGCTGGCGGCGTCGGCCGTGCCGGCGACGATGGACGGCGGAGGAGTGCTGGTCGGGGACAAGGATCCGATGATGGTGGCCTCCATCATCCATGAAGCGGCCACCAACGACGAGCTTCGCGCTCGCATCACCTGCGCTCAGGATGCGGCCCTGGCCCGACTCGAGGCGAGAGATTTCGGCGGGACGTTGTTGGCGTTCATCGACTCGGTCCAACGCCAGCCGCGCCTCGTCGTCCCACCGCCGGCTTTCGACTTCTGGGATCAGGTCTCCCAGGCGGAAGCGCTCGATGAACTTCGGTCGTACCGGCCAGCCGCCTTCGAGGCCTTGCCCAGGCTGAACGACGGGCGCGACTCGAACGGCCAGGAACCCGGCCCATGACGATCAACCAATGGGTGCCGGCCGCTCATCAGGGCGATGCGATCGGCGACAGTGCCCGTCGTGTCAGGGATCTCCTCCGCAGCCTGGGCCATCTGGCTGAGATCTACGCTTTGACGATCGACGACGATCTGCGCCACGATGTCCGCCAGTTCGATCACCCCGAGGCTTCGCGAGGCGAGGTCACGATTCTTCATTTCGCCCTGCCGTCGCCGATGACCGAGGCGTTCGCGAAGCTCCCGCGTGGCCGGGTGTTGCAGTATCACAACGTGACCCCGGCACATTTTTTTGCGCCGTACGACACCAGCATCTTCCGTCTGGCCGCGCTCGGGCGCCAGGAGCTTCGGTCCCTGACGGGACGCACCGACGTGGCCCTGGGCGATTCAGAATTCAATCGACGTGAACTCGAGTCCTGCGGCTTCACCAACACAGGCGTCTTTCCAATCGCCATCGATACCGGCCGCTTCGCCGCCTCCCCCCGGCGCCCGGCCTTGGAGCAGGTGTTGTCCGACGGCCTGCTCAACTTCCTGTTCGTCGGCCGGATCGTCCCCAATAAGAAGATCGAAGATCACATCAAGCTCGCCGAACACTACAAGCGATACGTCGATACGGATTATCGGTTCATCTTCGTCGGACGCACGGACGGCGTGCCGGCGTACTACAGCATGCTGCGCGCCCTCGTCACCGAGTATCAGATGCCGGCGGACCGATTCATCTTCACGGGCACGGTGCCCACGGAAGATCTCGCCGTCTATTACCGCACCGCGCGCGTGTATGTCTCCCTCTCGGAGCACGAAGGATTCTGTGTGCCGCTCGTCGAGGCCATGGCCGCCGGTGTGCCGGTCATGGCCTATGCGTCGACCGCTGTCCCAGACACGCTCGGCGGCGCCGGCGTGCAGTTCTTCCCCAAAGACCTGGAGTTCGCCGCCGAGCTGCTTGGCGAGCTCGCGTACAACGACGAGCTCCGGTCTACGATTCTCGAAGGTCAGCGTCGGCGGCTCGAGGACTTCAGCGACGCGCGGATGCGCCTGAACCTGACGACCCTGCTGTCCATGGTGCACTGATGCGTATTGGCTTTGTGGTACAGCGCTACGGCGCAGAGATTCTGGGCGGGTCGGAATACCATTGCCGGCTCGTGGCCGAGCGCCTCGCGGCCAGGCATGACGTCGAGGTGCTGACCACCTGCGCCAAGGATTACGTCTCGTGGAAGAACGAGTACCCCCAGGGGACCGATCGGATTCGCAGCGTGACCGTTCGTCGCTTCGCCAACGCGCGCACGCGAGACATTCGAGCCTTCAACGAGTATTCAGACTGGATCTTCGCCAATCCGCACACCCCGGACGACGAACGGGCCTGGCTGGAGATGCAGGGGCCATGGTGCCCGGAGCTGATCGCTTACCTGACGCAGCACCACTCCGTCTACGATGCATTGATCTTCTTCACCTACCTTTATGCGCCGACCGTCCTCGGCCTCGAGGTCGACCCGGAGCGCTCGATCCTCGTGCCAACGGCGCACGACGAGCCGGCGATCCATCTGGACATCTACAAGCGGATGTTTCGCCTCCCGTCGGCGATCGCGTTCAACACGGCCGTTGAGCGCAACTTCCTCAAGGCCACCTTCGACATCCGGGCGGTCGCGGAGGAGACGGTTGGATGCGGCGTCGATCTCCTGCAGGGGGACGGCCTGGAGGAGGGCGGAGCCAGCCAGCCGGCAGAAGAGGAGGGCGAAGCCCTGGATCCGCTCGCCCAGATCAAGGCACGGGGCGCGCCATTTCGTCGGCGCCACCGCCTGGAAGGTCAGTTCCTGCTCTACGGCGGGCGCATCGACGCCGGCAAGGGCTGCGAAGAACTCCTCGAGTACTTCACGAGTTACAAGGAGCTCGGGGGCGAGGCCGACCTGGTGCTGATGGGCGCCAAGCTGATGCAGCTCCCGGAAGTGCCGTGGGTCAAGTTCGCCGGCCTGTTGTCGGAACGCGAGAGACTGAGCGCCCTCCAGGCAGCGACGGTCGTCGTCGTGCCGTCACCCTTCGAGAGCCTGTCCCTGCTTGCCTTGGAGGCGATGGCCGTCGGCACACCCGTGCTGTGCAACGCACGAAGCGAAGTCCTGGTCGAACACTGTCTCCACAGCAACGGCGGCCTGTTCTACGCCAACCGCGACGAGTTCATCGAATGCTCCGCGTTGCTGCTGGCCGACGAACGGCTGCGACGATCGATGGGCCGCAACGGCAAGGAGTACATCAAGCGGCACTACCGCTGGGACGTCATCCTCTCCAAGTACGACCGGCTGATTCGCGCGTTGAAGGAGCGATGATAGAGGCGACGGCCGTCAGGAGCCCTTCAAGAGCTCCAGCAGCCGCGGCGAGATGTAACGAAGGTCTGCGCTGAACTCCTGCGCGTTCTGCGCGGCGATGCCGTACAGGCGGCGGGCTTCACCTAGCTGCGTCTGGTTCGTCGATCGCCCGCGCGTCGCCAGCGAAGCCAGGCTGCAGGCACGATAGAACGTGCCTCGCGCGGAGAGCGCCATGACTTTCTCGGCTTCGGCGAGCGCGCTGATCGCCCGCTGATAGTTGCCCGAGAAGAACTCCACCATGGCCGCGCGTTCCGTCTTGTCCCGTGTGTCGAGGGCTTCGCCGTCGGCGATCCGCTTCCGCACCTCATCGAGCGGCACACCCGAGTCCTCGTACTCGGTGAGCAACCGTCTCAGTTCCGGCAGGCCCGGCGACTTGGCGAGCTGACCTTGGAGCTGCGCGCTCCTCCGGCCGCGCTCGATGTTCCGGAGCAGGGTGTCGGCCGCCTGGTTGTCGACGTTCAAGCCCCTTGCCTGCTTCGCCGCCGATTGGGCTTCGTCGTAGCGGGCGTCATTGAGCGCACGTTGCGCTTGATCGAGAAGGTTCTTGAATTGAGCCTTGGGGTCGGGGATCGCTGGCCGTTTCGCGGCCTCAGCCGCGACGATCGCGGCGGCGCGTGCTTCGAGATCCGGCAGCTGGCGGAACGCGGAAGTCTTCGGATCGACGCCGCGCTGGCGGGCCACCTCGAACTGGGTGACGGCCGCTTCCGCGCGTCCCGTGTTGAGATACACGACGCCAAGGTAGAACTCCGGGAAATAGTCATCCCGGCCCATCAGGCGCCGAATGACGTCCTTGCCGGACGGCGGGCCCGCCTTCGACGCGGCGAGCAGCTTGTCTTCGGCTGGCTTCCACTCGCTCCGCTGCACGTGGCGGATGGCCTCTCGGTACAAGTCGTCCCAGTCAGCGCTGGCCTGCCCCGCCACCGAGACAGCCGACAACATCAGCACCGCGACTGCAAATCGCCACAGCGTCACGTCACTTCCCTTGCGAGAGTATCGCATCGACCGCCTTGGTGGCGTTGAACCCGGGCATTGTCCGGACGATGAACTGCGCCTTGCCTTCGGTGATGGTCACCTTGAAACTCGAAGGCCGAGTGAGCCCGCCGTTCTCGCATTCGAGAACATAGTCGCCGGCCGCCAACTCCACCGTAAACGGAGCATACTGCGGCTCAGCGGGGACGGTCATCCCCTCCTTGGCCGCCACGATCTTGACGCGTGCCCATGGCCTGATGTCGATCGTCACCGGCGTCGGGGCTCCGGCGGGCACGACCACCTCGGGCTCGGCCGGTTCGGGCGGCAGGGCGGGCGCAGGGTCCGGAGGAGGGGGCGCCGGCTGTTCGGCAGCCGGAATGGGTTCTGGTGCGGGTTGGGTCGTCGCGCCGCGGCCGAAGGTCAGGTACGCACCGAGGGCAAGCAAGATCAGCAGCGCGCCTCCGCCCATCACGGCCAACGTACGACCTCCGACGCCCGGCGTCACCGCCCTGGCGGCGGGCACTGCCCCCAAGCCGCCGGGAGTGGGGGGGGCCGGCGGCGGGGGAGCACTCGCGGCACCGGGCGCAAGATTCCTGCGCGAGACAATCGTTGCCTCGGTGCTGGGCGCTTGGCGGGCAGCCGATGATCTGGACTTCGAGCTTGGTCGCGAGGCCCTTGGGGGCGGTCCTGGGGGACGCGACGGCGGCGGCGGTACGGGCGGCGGTCCGCTGTCCACCGGGGGTTTGGCGGGCGGCTCGTCTGGCGCGTGGTCCCCACTCTTGACGGTCGCCGGCGGCGGTGGACCGCTGGTCGGCACCGCGACCCGGCTGGTGGCTTGTGCCGAAGGCGGCGCAGGCGGGGCCGCACCGGGTGGCGGCGAAGGCGCTCGACTCAACGGCGGCCCAGGGCGCAACTTGGGGACCGTGGGGATCACGCCGCGCATCACCTGCTCGCGCGACAGCGTCATCGTGGGCCCATCCACCGGGGGTTCTTCGGGCAGCCGGGCTTTCTCCTCGCGCTCTCGGGCCAGGACTTTCTCTCGCTCCGCGCGCTGGCGCTCGAGTTCCTGCTCGCGTGCTTGGCGGAGGAGCTCTTCCTCCTGTTCGCGCTCCTTTCGAAGCCGTTCCTGTTCGCGCTGCTCGGCTTGCTCGCGCTCCTTCTGCTCACGGGCCAGGCGCTCTTGCTCCTGGGCGCGTTCTCGTTCCAGCCGGTCACGTTCGCGCTGCTCGGCTTGCTCGCGCTCCTTCTGCTCACGAGCCGAACGCTCCTGCTCCTCGCGTTCGCGTTCGAGCCGCTCGCGTTCACGGGCGTGTTCCCGCTCGCGCTGCTGGCGGGCGCGCTCCCGTTCGCGTTCCTGAGCTTTTTCGCGCTCCTGCTGCTGGCGTTCAAGCTCCCGCTCGCGTTCCTGCTGCTCCCGTTCGTGCTGCTCCCGGGCCTGTTGCTCGCGGGCTTGCTGCTCGCGGGCCTGTTGCTCCCGGGCCCGCTGCTCGCGGGCTTGCTGCTCGCGGGCCTGCCGTTCCTGCTCCAGTGCGCGCTCACGTTCCTGCCGCTCGCGCGCCTGCTCACGCTCCAGCCGAGCGCGTTCCTGCTCCTCCTCCCGTTCACGCGCGCGCTGCGCCCGCTCACGCGCGGCCGTTCGCGCCGCGACGGCGGCATTCAGCTTCTCCTCGAAGCTCCGCACGGACGACGCCTTCGGGTCGATGGCTTTGGCTCGAGTCACGTCCGCTCGGGCGGAGTCCAGATCCTCCAGCGCCAGGAACTTTTCGGCCTGCTGGACCAACTCACGCACCTTGTCCCCGCGCTGTCGGACTTCGACGCGGTTCTTGAGCGCCAGCGCCGCGGCGGATCCCGGGTTGAGCCCAAGAATCTTCTCGCACAACTCCAGGGCCGACGAATCGTCGCCTTTCTGGAAGGCGAGTTCCGCGCGATCCAACCATTCCTCCGAGGCTGGTTTTGCGGCCGGAGCCTTGAGCACGGTCGGCTCCGCCATGCTCGCGATCATGGTCTGTTCGGACTGCTCTTCGGCCTCGATCTTGGTGCGGATGCGCGCGATCTCGCGCTCCATCGCCGTGAGATCCTGGTAGCGGTTCTCGGGCTGCTTCTCGAGCGCCGTGCTGATGATGTCTTCGATCGGTCGAGGGATGCCCGGCACGAGATCGCGAAGCGGCGGCGGCGCATTGCGCTGAATCCTGGCGACCAGGTCCCCCAGACTCTTGCCAGGCGGGAACGCCTTCTGTCCGGAGAGCAGTTCGTAGAACACGAGCCCGACGGCGAAGATGTCGCTCCGGTGGTCCAGGGTGGCCGCCCCGCGTGTCTGCTCGGGCGACATGTAGCAGAAGGTCCCGACGGGGACTCCGATCGTGCTGGCTGAGCCCAGACGCCGGACCACGCCAAAGTCCAGAATCTTCAGACTGTTGGTCGAGCTGTCGATGATCAGGTTGGCCGGTTTGATGTCCCGGTGGACAAGTTTCTTCCGATGGGCGTGTCCCAGGCCGGCGCACAGATCTTCGATGAGCTGCAATCGGCGTGAGCGCCGCAGCGACTCCCGCGCCTGGATCACCTGGTAGAGCGTCCGTCCCTCGATGTAGTCCATCACGAGGTACGGCGTTCCAGATTGATCTCCGTAATCGAAGATGCTGACGATGTTGTCGTGGCGGAGATTGGCGACCGAGTTGGCTTCATCCCGGAACAACCGGCGCAGCTTCGCGCGCATTCGCGCGTTCTCGTTGAATGACGGTTCGTTCACCAGCTCGTCGAACACGGCCATCACATCCGCAGGGCGAACCGCAGCCGTTCCCACCCGTGCGGCCAGCTTGGCACGTAGGCCTTCGAGGCTGCTCCCGGCCAATGCCGTTCCAAGCGCATCGAGGGCCGTGTCGACGGTCAGGCCGCCACGGGCTGCCTGGTGGTCCGCGCGGATCTGGAGGCGATCGCGGGCGAGGGTATCCTCTTTGAGCGATTCGTCTTCGCGCAGGAACTTGACCGCTACTGCTCGGGCCTCGAAGCGCGTGTCCTGCGCACGCCACACCTCGCCCATCGCGCCGGCTCCGAGGCACTCGACAAGCTGATAGCGATCGGCGATGACGATGTTGGCGCTGAGCTTCAACGTGCCTACTGTTTGATGATATCGACTACGGCAGGCCCGCTGACCCGGGCCATGCAGGCCAACCGGTGTGAGCCGGGGTCGAGACTGCAGAGATCTTCGAGTGTCGAGCGTTCTGTAGACCCCATCGTCCCGAGATGCTCGCCCCCGGCGATGATTTTTACAGGATCCATGCCGCACACGCCGGCGTGGCAGTCGGCATCCATCTTGATTCCCGCGTGTTCGGCAGCCTCGCAGATCGTCTGTCCCTTCTGGCATGGGACGACCTTGTTGAGGCCTTGGAAGGTGAGGGAGGGTCCGCCGGCGGCGGGGGCGGCCGGCGGCGCCGGGGCCGCAGCCGGTGGCGGCGCCGCCGCAGGTGCGGCGGCTCGCTTGGCTGGCGCCGGTGGCGCTGCCGCCGGTGCCGGAGGCGGCGGTGCCGGTGTCTGGGCTTGCTCCGGAGCGCCTGGTATGGTGGCCTGGCGACGCCCGAAGCTCGTGTCGAGCGACACGCTCGCCTGCGGCTCTGCCGTGAGCTGCTCGTCGCGAAACTGGAGGACCTGTCGACCGAGGTGCAGCCGATCGCCGTCCTCGAGGGGCATCTCGCCTATCACCTTCACGAAGGTGCCGTTGCCGCTGCCAAGGTCTTTGATTCCGACTCGACCGCCCTCGGCGACCGCGACAAAGTGTCGCCTGGACAGCGAGCCGTCCTCGCGCGCGATCGTGACGTCCGGCGACTGCCTCCCGAAAATCGTGTTGCCCGGCGCGAGGTCGTAGCGGGCGATGAACTGGCCTCCCTCGTCGTAGTGCGACAGGCTTGGACTCGATGCGTCGTCGCCGACGACGAGCCACTGCCGGCCAGCGCGCACGATGGCGCCCTCGGGAAGAAACGCGGTGCGGCCTTGGGCCGGCTGCAGGAACAATCCTTCGCTGCCGCCTTCGTCGTGAATCCGATAACCGTCGCGGCCGGCGATGACACGCGCATGGATATTGGAGAGGGCCAGATCCTCCGGAAACGACACGTCGGCACCCTGACGCCCGATCGTCGTCGCGCCGTCGGGGCGCAACGCAAACTCGTTCGCTTCGATGCCGGATGGCAGGATGCTGATCAGCCGGCACCGGGAAGGTGCTCGTGCGGGTTTAGCGGCCGGCGCTCGCAGCACCGTCGCGGGAGGCGAGGCCGGCGTGCCCGCCATCGGGACAGAGGGAGGGGCCGCTGGCGAAGCGGCAGCGGGGACCGGGGCCTCAGCCGGCGCCGCGGCGACCTCGCTCTCTTCAAACTCGAGGTTTACTTGGATCAGGGTCTTGCCCGACAGCTTCTGATCGATGACCTCGGCGACCAGCACGCCGTCTCGCATGGCCGCCTTGATGTTTCCGCGCCGCTTGATCTCCTGGAACGTGGACGGATCGTCGAACTCGGTCGTCTCATAGTAGGCGGGACTCAAGACATCGCCGGCCAGGTACACGTTGGGCTGACGCGTCTCGAGGAGGGGGTTGACGACAATGCGCTTCTTGTTCGCCGGCCCACCGGCGGTAAGCGGGACCCCGACCTTCGCGAGGAGTCCCTCTGGAATGTCCTCGCCGATGCATGCGATGCAGAAGCCCTTCTTGAACTCGAACTGCGTCGTTTCCGGCGGGCAGGCCGGCGCCAGGACGCGGCTCGTCCGGACCGAAAGGAACGAGTCCTCGCCGATGTCGAGCACCGCGACCGGCTCGCTGGTCGGCAGGTAGCGGACGTTGCCGTTGCCAACGAAGGCGTCGAAAAAGGGGTCGGCCAGCGCGCGAGAGACCTTCGGCATCTTCTCCCCGCGGTACGACCAGTACACGTCGCTGTTGTCACCGGCGGCGCATTTGGCTCCGGATATGGCGATCACGGCCTCCGCTGCCGAGGTGCCCCCGCCGATGACGAGCACCGGCTCGCCGACGTATCTGGACGCGTCCGAGAGCCCGAACGCCAATCCCTCGACGCGGCCTGGAATGTCCAGTCGCCGCGGAACGCCACGACCGAAGGCGAGAACCACGTGTCGGGCGTGAAGCTTCTGTTCGGCTTTGAGATTGTGGTTCCAGGCGACGACCCTCCAGATGTCGCCCTCCCGTTCGAGGCCCGTCATCTCGACGCCAACCTGCGCGGGCACGCGGAACTCGCGGTAGAGCGCTTTCCACTGGACGCACATCTCGTCCTTGTCGATGGGCGCGAACTGCAGTCTCGTGAGCAGCTCGCCGCCCTTCGGGAACTGCATCCGGTCGCCGCCCCCGTAATCCGGGAGGATCTGCTTGTCCTTGGCGTAATCGCGGATCCGCTTCATCAGGTCGTCGTAGTCGATGACCAGGGCGTTGCGTCCCAGCTCCTTCAAGCGGAACGCGAGGGCGGTACCAAACGGCCCGCCTCCAACGATGACGGCATCCAGGATTTCTGGCAACTCGACCGGGGGATCCAGGACGATCGAGCCATCCGGTCTCAGGTCGAAGGCTTTCGAGTCCCCCATGATCACCTCTGCCGGCCGTGGCTGGGCCACAGCAGCGGCGCACTACTGTAAGTCAGTGCCGCCCCGCCAACCGGAGGACCCGGTGGGGTGTCACTGACCGTCCACACCTGACCGTCTCGCAGGTACATGCGCTGCATCTCCTGCAAGTTCAGCGGACGGCCGCCTCGTCTGCCGAACACGGCCACCTGATTTCCGCTCTCATCGACCGCGCGGTCACGGTCGAGACCCTTTGAAATCGCCAGCGCCGGTCCGTGTGTCTTGTAGTACGCGATCTGCCTGGGCTGTGGTCTGGGGCTGAACCCGAACGCCCCGGGCGTCGAGTTGGCGGACACGATCTGCAGCACGCGCAGGCCGTTCTTGCCGTCCGCCACGTAGGCGAACACCGAGGCGTTGGTCATGGCCACCTTGACGTCATTGGTGTCGTTCATGGCGCCGTCGGCATTGAACGTCTGGTCGATTCTGGGCTGCTCGGGTCGTTCCACATCGATGATCGTCAACCCGCCTTTGCCGGCCGCGACATACGCGTAGGTGCGCGCGACGTACACGTTGCGCGCGTCGGACAGCATCTGGGTGGCGCCGGTGACGAGCCGCGCCCGCTCGGGCACCGTGATGTCGACGACCTTGAACCCCTCCGCGTCAGTCACGAACGCATAGCGGAACTGAACGGCGACAGCCGTCCCCTTGGTGATGCCTGGCACCTCGGCGGCGATGGCGGGCTTGAGCGGATCCGAGATGTTGACAATCACGAGCCCCCGGTCGCAGACGATATAGGCGTAATTGCCGGCGATGGCCAGGTTGCGCGCACCGCGCAACCGTCCTTCTGGATTGAAGGCTCCCGCGCGCCTCAGGAAGTTGTTGGACGGGTTACCGTCCAGCAGCGTCGCCGCCGTGGACAACACGAGCCCCTCCTCGAGATCCGTGATGTAGATGAACGCGTACGGGAGGGCAATCGGCTGTTCTTCGTTCTGAGGCAGGCGCAGACGGGCGGGATCGACGGCCACCGTGCTCGGCGCCGCCACTGCCGTGGCGTGGCGTGTCTTGACGTTGGTGTACTGCCCGAACGGCGACACCGGCGCCGACACAATCTTCTCCGAGAACCCCTTCTGATTGATTTGCGCGATATCGAAGACGCGGAACCCGCCCTCGCCGTCGGCGATGTAGAGGTACTCGCCACGCGCTTGCAGGGACTGAGCGTTCTTCGATGCGTGATGCTCGGAGGTGGTCAGTTTCTGACCGCGCTTCTGGTGCGCGGCGTAGGCTTCAGGATAGGCGAGTCGGTGCAGATCGCTGCCAATCACGGCCTGCGGCTCCTCCATTTCAGTGACCTCGATCGCGGTGACGCCGTCCTCTCCGGTGGCGACGTACACGAAGCGCCCCATGAAGTTGACGAAATTGGTGCCGAGCAGCAGCAGCTGCGACATCACCGCATTGTTGTCGCCGGTGGCCGATACGTGGCAGTCGGTGCAGGTCTTGGTCTCGGTGGCGCGGACCGTGTGCGGCACGTGCGTGTTGAACGCCTGCCCGGAGTACCCCTCCGACGAGACGGTCTGCTGCTGGTAATAGATCCACTGCCGGTTGAGATCCTGCGAGCTGACGACGACAGCGCTCGACGAGCGTACCGGTGAGATGCGGGATCCGGCCACGGTGCCGTCCTTCCCCAGCATGTACACGTCGTCGCGCAGGACCTGGAAGTTGTACTGCGTCCAGTTGCGCGTGTTCTTGATCTCGTTGTGGAGCACCTGACGCTTCTGGTTGGCGGTCTGCGACAGATGACAGCCGAAACAGCTCGTGATCCAGGATGAATGACAGGTCGCGCACGTCATGCGTTCATCGGCATGTGCCAGGTTGGGATTGGTCCCGTCGCCCCAGGACTTGCCGTCGCGCTGCATGGTGTGCGCCAGCCGTGCCTTGTCGTTGAAGCTGGTCGACCCTGGAGTATCCACGTCGATGACCTGCGGAATCTCCCACTGCAGGTTTTCGTCGGTCATGGACCGCTGTACGAGGACGCGGCCCCTCACGAGCGAGAAACGCGGCGATCCCCACGGGGTCGTGAGTCCGCGAAGGTTGGTGCCCCCGCCTTCAGGCGCCGCCGGTCCCGAGGTGGTCAGCGTCCACTGAACCGCGTTGTCCCCATAGGCCCGTCGGCGCGCGGTGCCGTGGCAGTCGGCACACATGATTTCGACACCGTTCCTGGGTTCGCCGTAGAGCTTCCCGTTGCCGTGATTGTCCTGCTTGAAGTGGCAATCGACGCACTGCATGCCCCGTTCGAGGTGGATGTCCTTGAAGTGCACGGGCTTGCCTGCGCGCTCGGCCGCCCGTTCGGCCACCGTCGCGGGCCGATCCGCGGCGGCGCGCAGGTCGGTGTAACTGACGGCGTCGGCGAGCGCCTTGCTCGACGTGTCCTGCACGGGCTTCCCCAGCGAGTCGATCAGCGCGCCCTTGCGGTCGCGCTTGAACACCGCGCGGAAGAGCCAGCCGTGCCCGTGGAAGTCGGCGAACTGGGTGTCCTTGAGCTGAGCGTTGAACTCCGGCGAGCCTGTTCGATGCAGGAATTCCCGATCCGACCACAGACCTCGCAACGCGCTGCCTTCGGGGTTGCGCTGTTCAATTTCCACGCGCTCGCGATTCGAAAGGCTCCGGCCCGCTGGCGGGTACATCTTGTCCCCGTCGGTCTCGTTGTCCCACCAGGTCAACCCCTGGTAGGTGGCGAGCATGTTCGTGCCGGGATGCATATGGCACGTCATGCACTGGCTGGTCGGCACCGACGTCGTCATCACGTGCTTGATGGGATGTCCCGACTCCTCTTTGGGAATCATCTCGTCGCTCGACTGGCTGCGTCCGAGGTGCCCGGCCTTGGCGAACTGGCCCGAGTGCACGGGCGATCGATCGTTCGCGTAGACCACGTGGCAGGCGGTACACCCGCCCGAACGGTAGTCTCCGGCCACGTCGTTGGAGCCAATGAAGTTGAGGGTCGGATCGAGCAGGCGCGTCTTCTGGAGTCCGATGAACACCGGGTCGGTGCGGTTCAACGTCCCCAGGCCGCGATTGCTCAGCCGGTTCTTCGGCCGTCCAGGCTCCTCTTCGGGGTCGGGAATGCCGATCTCGATGGGCTTACGACCACCTCGCTCGAAAATGCGCAGGAGGTTGCCCGGCTGCGACACCTGAAAGGGAAACAGGGGCCCCAGGAACGGCAGGACGCCCGTCTTCTGCGTCGTGACGTCGGTCGGTTGGGGTGTGGTGTAGGCGATGGCAGGCTGTCCGTCGCGCGTATAGAACTCGCCAAACTGCGAATCCTTGAAGGGGAACGAGCCGTTGTTGTAGAGTGCCGCGCCCCAGAGCATGCCCCCGTGGCGCATCATGCTCTTGCCGACGTTGCGGACTTCCTCGGCATGGCAAGGGCCGCAGCTCAGCTCGGCCACGCGGAGGTCGCCGGGATTCACGAATCGAATGAACTCCGCGCTCTCGTCGAGCGTCTGGAACCAGACGTTCTCCGGGTTGGCCGACGACCCTCTCCACAACGACAGGCGCGGCTGCACGTGCGCCTGATCCTGAATCTGCCTGAACTGCGCGCTGCCCTTCGCGAGGGCCTTGTCGCGCATCGCGCTGGCGTTGCCGCCGTGGCAGTCGGTACAGCCCGCGCGCACGCCCTCGGCGTGCATCGAAGGCGCGTCGGGTGTATGGCAGGACAGGCACCCGGCGCTCTTTCGATCGACGTCAGCCTGCGGCTGTGAATTGAGCGTCGGCGCCTGTCCAGCCGGCGACGTCGTGCTCTGGGCTCCGGCGTCGGCCTCGACGGTCACGGTCCCGATCGCATACCAGGCCAGCGTGAGCACGAGCGTTAGTGCCGCGCCGACCAGAAGTGCCGTGGGTTTGACTGTGCGGTTCATAGGTGTCGCTCGTCCCGAAGGACCTCCCGGTCCATAATCGGATGATCAGTACGCCAATGTGACGACGACGAACGGCGTGTACAGTACATCGTTCGTCAGGATTTGCTTGAATCCCTTGCCCGGCGTGAACACCGACACGCCACCGGTGAGCAGCAGATTGTCGTTGAGCGCCGGCCGGTACTGGAAGCCTACCGAGTAGTCGAGGCCGATCGCCTTGTCGATGTCACCCTGGAACAGCAGCCGCCTCATCGTCTCCGTGCGGTGGAAGCGCAGGTAGTTGACATTGAGCGTCGTCCGCAGTTTCGTCGTGAGCTCCGCATCGAAGCCCGCGTTGACCAGCAACACGCCAGGGTTGACGAAGTTGGCCTGCCCTTCCGTCTTGCTGCTGCGCAGCGTCGGCAGCACGCTGCTGCGGCCGACCAGGCTGACGCCAGTCTGCGCCAGCCTCAGCCCCTGCCGGGCCCAGAAGCTGAACGGCCCCCCCGCGATGTTGGGATTGTCGAGGATTGCGTCGAATCCGGTCGCGTCTTCGTCGTCTGGATCGCCGTCGCCGGACGCAAAGACCACGCTGGCACGCGGCCGATACCAGTCCTTGTCGATCGAGAGCTCGACGGCGGCAAACTGCGCGTTGATATCCACCTTCCGCCCGGAGATGCCGTTGAACTCGTCTTCGCCAAACGCCTGATAGAACTGGTGGGTGATATTCAACCGCCCCAGGTGACCGTCGCCGGCGAACCCGGCGTAATAGGCCTTCACCGCGTGCGGCTTGATCAGGCCGATGGGCGAGGGACGCACGAGAAACCCGTTCTCGTCGAAGAAGAACTCCTCGCCCCGATCGATGTTGGCGTGAAAGCTCGGTGAGATGTTGTAGCCCTGCGTCAGGAAATCCTGGCGGTAGTAGTTGGCGATGTACACCTTCTGGTTGCGGCGCTCGAGCAGGTTCAGCTCGCTGTTGGTCTCCTTCTCGAGCTGATCGAAGTAGCCGATGTTCCACTGGTTGCGGTTGCGTCCCCAGTTGCCGAACACCCGGACACCCAGGTTGGTGTCCCGGAACAGGAAGCCGCGGAAGTCGCTCGTGAATGGCTGGATGCCCGCACGCACCGACACGAAGTCGTAGTTCGGCCCCACGTCAAACAGCTTGACTTCCCCAAACGCCTCCTGCAACGCCAGGTGCTCGCGGCGGCGGTTGCGGCCCAGCTCTGGAGTGATGTTGAGGACGTTGCGCTCCTTGGTGTTCACGTAATTGAGGTTGAACTGCGGCGTGATGCGGAACGCCCAGTCGCGCGGCTTGAACGCCGTGTTGCCGCGAAACATCTCGAAGGAAAGGATCGCGCTCGGCAGGAGCGCGTACTGTTCGCCTCGCCCGAAGAACTCCTCCGAACCGGGGTCCTGCGTGCTCACTCCCGCCGGTGTCGGCACTTTTCGATACTCAAATGGCGTCTCGGAGACCGCCGACAACACCATGAAGATCTCGTCGCCGATCACGGGCAAATCGCCCTTCAGCGCGTTCTGATCGTACGGATCCCACCCGCGACCGGGAACGAAGGGATACTCGCCCTCCTGGTCGGGTGGGTAGCGCTGCCACAGCGGGAAGCGAAGCCGCCACCGATCGGTCACGGGCGAAAAGTCCTGCACCGTGTAGCCGAGCTGAATTTCCACGGGGACCGAGTCGCCGCCCGCGAGCGTCACTTCACGCCGGAATGCCACGAACCCGGGATCCGTGACGGTAATGTCGTAGATGCCAGGTGCCAGGCCGCCGACCGAGAACGTGCCGTCCGGCCCGGTGACGGCCGGTCGTTCGGCGCCGGTTTCGCGGCTGCGAATCACGACGGTGACACGCGCAAGGCGGGTTCCGCGCTGATCACTCACCGTGCCGGTGATGGTTCCCCGAGCCGGCTGCGCGGTGCCTGCTCGCGGAACGGCCGTGAGCAGGCAGACGATCATCAGAAGAATGGCGCGGTGGCGGTAGCCTGTCATGTGCGTTTTTCCGTTCGATTGAACTCGACGCGGAACTCGAAGTCTGCGAAGGACACACGGTCGTCGTGTGCGAGGGGGCAGCTGCCAACAATGGGCTTGCCGTTCACCGAGGTGCCGTTCACGCTGCCGCGCTCCTCGACCGTGACGCCCTGTTCGGTGATCGTCAGCACGGCGTGCACGCGTGACACCTCGCGACTGTCGATCCGGACCGTCGCCTCCATCCCGCGTCCCACGATGATGGTTCCCCGGGGGACGACGAACACGCCCTCGCTGCCGGAGAGTCGGACTGACTCGATGGCTCCGGTCAGGGGGGCGGATGGGTCCGGCGGAGTCGCTTCAGCGCCGCGCTCCTCCGGGGGCCTAGTCGCCCGCGGGTGCGCGCCGCTCCGGGCACCGCCCGGTCCCGGCTCACGGGGAGCGACGTCTCGGAAGCCGAGCACCGTCTCGCGTGGGAGTTCCGTGCGTTCGACCGAGGTCCGAGGGGGCGTCGTCGGATGGCTCACCTCAGCACCTGCCTGCCCCTCGGGCGCCCGGGGCCGGGGCGCCCCCAGTCGAGGCGGGGGCGACCCCAGTTGAGGCGGCACCTTCAAGGTGGGCATGTCGGTCCGTGTTTCGCCTCGCACGTCGGGCTGCGGCTTGATTCCCGACGGAACCGCGCCGGGGGGTGTGACGCCCAGCAAGGTCGCGGGCTCTCCGGGTGCCTCCGGCGGCGGCTTCAACGGCGGAGCCGGGGCGAGTGGGGCCGGTCCCACGCGCGTACGTTCGGCGGCCCGAACGGTGCGATCCCCGGTCGCGCGTGCAGCCTCGACCACGCCCGTCGATCGCGGCGCCTCGACCGGGGCGGCCGTGGGTGGGGGTGGGGCGGGCAGCCGTGGCGGCGGTGCCGCCGCCAAGTCGGCCCGCATGGCTTCGAGATCGCTTGCCGACCAAATCAGGCGTGTCGCCCATTCCATGTCCTGCGCCGCAACAGGCGCTGGGCCCTCCGTGTTGGCCGCTGCCCGCGCCGGGAATCCTTCGAGCACGATACGAAACCGGCAGACCTGCCCGAGATCGATCTCGTTGCCCGAAGCGAGGGGCATCAGACCAGTCAGGGGCTCCCCTCCGACGAAGGTGCCGTTCACGGACCCCAGGTCCTCGAGCGTCACCGAATCGCCGGAATTGACCAGGCGGGCGTGCGCTCTCGACACGGCTGAGCTGTCGATGACGACGTCGCACGACTCCGCGCGGCCCATGATGACCTCGCCGCGTGGAATGTCAATGCCTTTGCCACGATCCGGCCCGTCGAGCCATTCGAGGCGTGCGCTGGGTCCCGCGTCCGGCTCGGCGACCGGCGCGTCTCCCGAACGGTTGAGAAAAAGCAGTTCCGCGAAACGGCCCAACGTGATCACGTCGAGGTGACGGAGGCTGGCGCGAGCGACCTGCACGCCGTTCAGCCACGTGCCGTTGCGACTGCCGGCGTCTTCGAGCACATACTCGTCACCCTGCTTCACGATCCGCGCGTGCAACCGCGACACCCCGTCCGCTCGAAACTCCACCTCGTTGTCCGAACTCGCGCCGAGCTGAACCGCGTCGCGGACGACGCGATCGAGCCGGCCCGTCTCGGGAATCCACCCGACGACTCGCGCGGTCATCGCGTCACCGCCAGGAGCCTGGCCGGGGAGCCCGGGTGGTAGACGTGACACGTTTCGCACTCGGCGCGCGCCTGGCTCGGCGTGTGGCACGCCGTGCAACTCTCAACGCCGGTGACATTGATGTCGGTGGCCAGTTTGCTCGTTCGTGCCGACGCGTGACACGTCTCGCAGGTCGTCTGCGTCGTGTGCGGGGCATGGTTGAACGTCGAGCGTGGCATGACCGGTTCGGCGGCTCGTACCAGGGAGAGGCGAACCCCTGTCGGATCGTACTCGTGGCACTTCAGGCACCGCGACAGCAAGGCGTCGAGCTCGTTGCGGCGGGATTCACGATCCTCGGCGCTCTGCGCCGCCGACATGCGCGGCGCGCGCTCCAGCTCCGTCAACTGCGCCCGCAGCTGAGACAGCGTGCGTTCGACGGCCCCTTGATCGACAGCCGCATCCTGGGCCGGAGGCGGTTCGTAGTCGCGGGTCGACCGCGCCAGTTCCATTTCGAGGCGGATGCGCGCGAGCTGCTTCTGGCGCCGGGCACGGCTCCGCTCCAGTTCGTCGTCGCCCGACGATCCGGGGCGCAGTGAAATCACGCGCTGTCGCAGACCGGCGACCCGCAGCCGTATCGAGGCGCTCCCGCGGCGCTCGATCTCGTCGAGCAGCCCCAGCAGTTCAGCGCGCCGGGCTTCGAAATCAGTGGCGGACAAGCCAGCGGTCAGTCGTTGTTGGCCAAACGCACGCAGCACCTCAATCTGTGTCACCTGCGACTGCACGCCGGGATCGGGGATGGCCTTGACGACCGCGAGCGTCTGATCGAGGTCCGCCAGGCGATCGAGCAGCACGTCGGTGGCCTCCGGCGTCGCAGCCGGCTGCGGGGTGAGGCTGTCGATCTGGGTTCGCAGCGCGGCTGCTCGCCCGGCCAGCTCGGCGTCGGTCGTGCGCGCCGCGATCGTCTCGAGCACCTTGAGCAGCTCCGCCTTGCGGCGCTCGAATCGGCCTTCTGCGTCGGCATCCGGCGGCAGCGGTTCGGCAGGAGGGGGAGCGAGCGTCGCCGTCTTGATCTCGCCGGCAGCCGCGGCGAGGGTGGCATCGACGCCTGCGAGCTGGGCGGCCAGCGTCTGCGTCGCCGCGAGTATCGCCTGCAGCGCGTCGCTGTCACTGGCGCCCGTGCCGGCCAGTCGCGTATCGAGGTCGTCAATCTCCTTGGACAGCGCCGCTTCCGCGGCGAGCAGCTCCTCCGGAGATGCCTGATGCACCGGCCTCACGGTGAGGAACTGCTCCAGGTATCCGATGCGGGCCCGAAGAGCCAGTCGCTCCGCCGCCTCGCCATCACGGTCGATGCTCTGGCGGATGCGAAGCGCATTGAAGATCACCCAGCCGTCTCGATGACGCAGTTGCGAGGCCACCTGCTTGCGCCCGCGCTGCTGGAGCTGCGCCGAGGTTCGGGAACGCCATGGCTCCGGCAGCGCCGTTGGCGGCACCACCAGTTCGCCCAGGACGGGATCGGAATCCGCAAAGACCCCTTCCGGCGCGTGGCACGATGCGCAGTGGCGCTCGAAGGTCATCGGCACGAATGTCGCTCGATCGGCCGTTTGCTCATGGCACACCTGACACGTCGTGCCTCGCCGGGCCTGCACCTCGATGATGTGACGGTCGTGGTTGAACTTCAGGCCCACCCCCGCGGTCGCGCCCGCGCGCACCGCGGCGAATTCGGGATGCCGGGCGAGCGTCGAAAACATGTGGCACGTTCCGCATTCGCGATCATCGACCGCCGAGAGCGACGCCACGAGCCCCTTGTGCTCGGTATGGCACGTCGCACAGGTGGTCTCCCCGGCGTTCTCGGCCCGGCGCAGGTCACCCGTGCTCATGAACACGTGTGCCCCGTGTGTCAAACGGTCGCTGCCGGACGGATCATGACAACGCTCGCACCGGAGTGACGCAACCTCGTTGCCCGTGTCATGGCACTGCGCGCACTTCACGTCGATTCGCGCGTGATAGGACGCCACATCTCCAGGCGACAGCGTTTGGCGGACGCCGACGGCATAACCTCCGATGAGCACCACGACCGCGGCACCCGCGGCGGCCAGCGAGCCCCAGAGCAGGGTGCGTCCCCGTGACGGGAAGACGTAGCCCTTCGAGCGGGCGTCCCGAGCCGTGCCTTCGTGGACGGGCCGAGCCATCAGAAATACACCACCGCGAAAACGTGCACCACCAGCAGACCGAGCAGCACGATCGCGGCCGGCACGTGTGTGTAAAGCCACCAGCGAAGAGCGCGCTGAAGACTCGAGTGGACATCAAGATCGAGCTTGTCGTTCACCACCGCGGTCAGATCCCGGAGCCGATCGCGGTCCCCTTCGTCGACGAACGCCTCCATCCGGCTGAGGGGTTCGAGCTGCCGCGCCCGTGCGGCCCGGCTGTCGAGGACGTACGACCACCGCGGCGCGGGTGCCGCGAGCATCGGCCGTACACGTTCGGCATGCAGACTCGACAAGGTCTCCCCGGCCCCGGTGACGAGCTTGTCGGCTTCCGCGAGCAGCCTCTGGATCAGATCGGGAATCCGCTCGTAAATGGCTTCGACCCTCAGGTGGCGCGCCATGGCGATCGGCAGCGCCTTCTGCAGCAGCACACCCACCATGCCCGTGGCGGTCGTCCAGACCGTGAGCCCGAACAGCCACCAGCCGAAGGTGCCGGCAGGCCACCGGAACCCCATGTGGATCAGGACGAACAACATCGCGAGCACGCTGCCATAGACGTGCAGCTGGAGCCACCGCTGCACCGTGCCCAGCGGGCGTGCTTGCCACCTGCGGCGGAACGGATACAGCCCCGCATTGACGAACAAGGCCGCCGCCAGGGAACCGAAGATGAGGCCGCCAAGACGACCAGGCTGCCACGGCTGCCACCAGGCCAGCGCGACGTAGAGCGCGAGGGTGACGGCCCCTGCGCCGACGGTGGCGCGCATCCACGCGGGTTTCTTCGGTGTCAGGGCTCCGGCCATGCTCATGATCCGTGCGAGAACAGCGAATTGACGAGGTCGTGCTCCTTGAAGCTGACCCGGATCGCCGCCCCATGCGGACACATCTGCACGCACGCCGGGCCGTCCGATCGCCCGACGCACAAGTCGCATTTGGTCGCGAGATTCACTCGCTCGCCCATGGACGGATTGTCGTAGGGCACTTGGTGGATGTTTCCCCACGGGCAGCGGCGCACGCAGTTGCTGCAGCCGATGCACGTGGCCTTGTCGATCACAACTTCGAGCGTGCCGAGCGGCCGGGTGATCGCACCTGTGGGGCACCCGATCATGCACACGGGGTCGGTGCACTGATAGCAGGCCGTTGGCACGCTGAAATTCCGGAACTTGACGCCCTCACGCACGAACTTCGGCAGGCCCTCGTGCGCATCGGCGCACGCGCGCACGCACTCGTCACAGCGCGTGCAGGTCTCGAGGTTGATGAGGAGCACGCTTTCCCCGTGAATCAGCCCAGAGTCCATCGCAAACTGCAGGGGCTGGGCCATCAGCGGCTGCGCCACGGCCTGGCGCACCTGCTTGAGGCGGGTCAACATCGTGTCCCAGAGTCGCGCTTCGACGCCCGGGGCCTCCGCGAGGATCTCCCTCAGCATGTCGCGCGAGAGTCGGACCAGCTCGACGTGCTCGAGCGCCGTCAGCGAGAACGGCCAGGGCTCGTCGAGCAGCACGGTGGTCTCGCCGATCCAGTCGCCTTTGCGCAGATAGGTCGCCGCCAGCGTCCCCGCGCCCATCTTCACGCCCACCTTGACGTATCCGCCCCTCACCAGGTAAAAGGCATCCGCCGTCGAACCTTGCTCGACAATGACGCGCCCCGGCTTGTAGGTCACCAGGTCGACGCTCGCGATCAGCCGCTCGATCACTTCGCCGGGAAGACCCTTGAAGACCGGCACACGATGCAGGTGCGCTCGCAGCGTCCGCTGTCGATAGCGCTCGTCGAACATCGCCTTGAACGAGGCCAGCTCCGGCAGATCGAGCATCTGGCGCAGAGCCGGCGTGCGAATCAGAAGACACTCGACCGGCGACACCGCGACGATGTCGGTCGCGATCGGATAGCGCGACAGCGCGCTGCCTTCAGCGAAAATGTCGCCCGGCTCGAGCAACGCCCGCTCTCCAGGCGCCAAGTCGAGCGGAACCTCGGCCAAGACCACCGCCGCACCGGAATCGCCAGCCGTCGCTTTTCGCGCCGACGAGCTGAACGGCCAACGCAGGCGTGGCGTCTTTTTCGGCTTGCGTGGCGGGCCGTCGACCGTCGGCGCTGCTTCCCGGCGAAACCGTACTTCGACGCACCCGTCGATCAGATAGTAGGCGCCGTCGCAGTAATCGCCCTCGCGCAGGATGACCTCGCCCGCCTCGAACCGGCACTGATAGAGGTTCGGTCGCAGTGCCCCGAGGACGTCGTCGGGCAATCCCTTGACGAGCGGCACTTCGCGGAGGCGCTCACTGGTTGACGGGGCGACGAGGCTCACTGTTGCGGTGGCGGTTTGGGAGCCGGCGCCGTTCCAAGCGCTTCCAACGCCAGCGCGATAACTTCCTCTTGGAGGCGGAGCAGGTCGGCATCCGCTCCCCGGTACACCGTCGTCCTCGCAGGTGGGGTCACCGGCGTGGGCGTGGTCACTCCCTTGGACAGCAGCGCGTCCAGCAGTCCGGCCAGCCGCCCCTGGATCGCTGACACGATTCCTGCTGGGGTGGGTGGCAGCGCGGGTTCCGGCGGCAGCGTCACGGCCATCATCGAATCGGCGCTGGCGGCCGGGGGCTCGGTGACGATCGGGGACGAACGCCGGGGCAACCCTGGTGGTGCCTGTGCCACCGATGCTCGCGGAGGTGGAGCCGCGGGAACTTCTGCCGCCGGAGGCGCCACCGCCGCGGGCGCTGCCGCTGGAGGGGCCGCCGCGGCCGGCGCAGCAGCCGGCTCGGCGGCCGCCGGTCTGGCCTCGGCTGGTTTGGCGGTGCCCACGCGCGCGAGCAGCGTCTCGCGAATGGGCCTGCCCAGGGCGTTGACCTGGTTCGCCGTGTACTTGGACGTCCAGTGGCCGGCCACGGGCACGAACTTGACCCCGATATCGAACCGGTTGCCCGTGGGATGGCCCGCTTCGGCGAGCTTGGGATCGGTCGGGTTGTCGCCCAGCACGTGACAAACCATACAGTCTCGGACCCAGGTCTCCGGCTTCTTCCAGACGTCCTTCATGCCCAGCGCGAGCGACTTCTCGTAGGCGCCTTTTTCCTGGTGTGGCTGGAGATAGTCGCGACCAGGTCCATGACAGCTCTCACAACTGATCCCGAAGTCTGGCGATCCTCGAACGGTGGTCGCGTGGCATTTCACGCAGGTGCCCCGGACGTCGTACGGATCGGCAAGCCCGATGGCCTTGGCCCATCCCTCAGACTTCGGATCGGACAGCTGATTGAGGGCGTTGATGTGCTGCTTGCCTCGACCGTCCCCGTCGCGTTTCTCCGACCACTCTTTCTCATCCCGGTGGTCGTGGCAGTCGGTGCACTTGCCCGGTCCGACATAGGTCCTGGATTGGGCGGCGACGGTCGCCGGGACGGACAGCGAGACCACGGCTGCCGCGGCGCAAGTCAACAGTCCGAGCCCTCCAACCCACCTCGTCATCGAAGCTCCGGATTGCGCGGGAACTTGAAATACGGCAGGCGTACCTGGTCGCCGTCCCCGGTCTTGATCACGCTTCTATCCACGCGAAGCTCGGCGGGCGGCTCGAACCCGACGACCGCACCGCCCGTGACGTAATCGTCCTGCGAGACGCCGTCACCGCTGACCCCGATGCCGCCCACGAGCCGGCCGTTCTTGTAGAGCGGTGCGCTGCCCGGGAACCAGACGATGCCACTCTGGTTGATGTACTGCCGATTCGCCCCGCGCGAAAGGCCCGGACCCTCGGTGCACGGGTTGGCCGTGTCGTACACGAACAGATCGAAGAACGGGCCAGGCGTCGGGGGCTTTTCGAGGTCAATTCCCGGCGGGAACAGCGGCTGACCACCGAAGCTGAGCGTCCGATTCGTGACCGCCCAACCCTGGCCCGCCGGCGGTTCCGGCTCCCATGAGTAGTCATCGTAGGGATTGTTGTCCACGTAGCTCCGCAGGACGTTGTACCCCTCGCGGCTGCTGAAGTAATAAGCGTTGCGTGCCTTGGCGGTCGCCACGTCGAAGGAGAAAATCGTCGAGTCCGGCATGCGGAAGGCGGCCAGCAACCGGCCAGTTTCGTCGCTGACCGCAATCACCATGCTGGTGGGCTTGGTGAGCGGCAGACGGATCTGGGCGCGCGTGACGTTGGCCCGCGCCACGGCCTGGTCGACCAGTCGGCGGACGTCCTCGACGGTGAGACTGCCGGGCACGGTACTGCCGAATGGTCCGATGAGGTACCCCTCGGGCACCGGGAGTCCGGCGCGCGGCGCCACGCGCATGTCGCTGGCGACGAAGGTGCCCGGCGTGGCACGAGGCGGGGGCTGGCGGATGGAATCACGGACGCACTGCACGCTGATGCAGGAGCCGAAGAACGGCAGCCGCAGGCCGTCGATGAAGACAGCCCCAGGCACCGGCAGTGGGTCGGCGGACAACCCGGAGATGCCCGTCTGCGAAGCAGTGCCCGCCGCGCCGATGAACGCCGCGTACTCCGCGAAGTCTGGCGGGACACCCGCCACGCCGATTCCCCCGATGACCCGCCCGTTGCGGTAGAGGGCAAAGCCGCCCGGATTGACCGGCACGTCGAGTGGCTGGCCGAGATCCAGCACGTCGTTCTTACCCGTGCTGAAGCCGATGTTGCGGGTCGAGGCCCGCCCCGTCAGCTCGACAGCGTTTCCGATCGCGCAGCCGCGGGTATCGGACGGGCGACAGGGTAGGGCAGGTGTTCCCGCCAATCCAGATCCGGCGATCGAGCGGGGCAGAGCAAACGGTGCCGAGTCCACGGCATCGAGCTGACAGCCCCGATTCGTATTCTCGATCCCATACAGCTCCGCGTTCGGGGTGTTGGGAACGCCCGGAGGAAAGTGAATGCCGCTGATGAACCTGATGGTCCGTGATGACAGCGGGGCATCGGCGTTGCTGAAGAGCGCCGCTGCACGAGCGGTGGTCACGGCCGTGTCGGGCGTAAAGGCATCGGCGCCCGATCGGGCATAGACGCCGAGGATTCGCCCCGCGCGATCGACCACGGCGACAGCCATCGTCGCATCCCCGAGGGCCGTGGCCGCCGCGCTGATCACGGCGGTCACCTCCGCTGCGGTCAACTGCACCTCGGTGACCTGTGTGGAAACTCGCACCGTGCCCAAGAACACCCCCGCGGACCAGACAGCGAGGCCGAGAAGCACGAGCACCCGACGGGAGGCGAATGGCATGCGCATAGACATGAGGGAGCGACGGGGGGGTGCGAGGGAAGTCTCGCGCGTCCCACCCGAATCGACCGACGCCCACGAGGATGTGTATCCTAGCACACAAGAATCGCGCGCAGCGGCGCTCCGCCGCGCGAAACGGCGTGGTATATTCCGCATCTTCCCGCTCGTTGATGATGGAACTCGCATTCGCCGCCGCCACGGACACTGGGCTCGTCAGACGCCGCAACGAGGATAGCTTTGTCGCCGAGCGTGACCTCGGCCTGTTCGTCGTCGTCGACGGCATGGGCGGCCACGCCGCGGGCGAGCTGGCCTCGCGCACCGTCGCCGACGGCGTCCACGAATTCATCCGCTCCACCGAGCGGGACCCCGAGAAGACCTGGCCGTTCGGCATCGACCCCGAGCTGTCCCAGCCCGCCAATCGCCTTCAGGTGGCCATTCGGTGCGCGAACCGAAAACTGGCCGACCTGGTGAACACCGACCAGACCCTCGACGGCACGGGAGCGACCATTTCCGCCGCGCTCTTTGCGGACGACCGGTTGGTCGTGTCCAACGTCGGGGACTGCCGCGCGTACTTGATTCGCGCGAACGTCGCGTATCAGATCACCAGGGATCACTCGTATGTCGCCGAGCAGATCGCGCTGGGACTGCTCGACACCGAGGAGGCGAGGCTGCATCCCATGCGACACATGGTCACCCGCGCCGTGTCCGGGGACGCGGGCATCAGCGTCGACACCTGGGAGATACGGGTCGTACCCGGAGATCGCCTCCTGCTGTGCTCGGACGGCGTCCACTCGCTCCTGAGCGACGACGAGCTGTCGGCCATCGTCACGACCGACGCCGCGCTGGAAGAGATTTGCCAACAGTTGGTCGACGGCGCCATGCGGGCTGGCGGCACCGACAACTCCACCGTGATCCTCGTGGCGGTCAATCCGTAAGCGCGATCACGCGGCCGCCGGCAGCGGTCGAACCGTCCGCCGCCGGCGCCTCGGGTTCCAAGCCCTCGCGTGGAGTCAACGCTTCCGTCACCCGCTAAACGCCTCGAGGGGACCAGCGCTCGTCCTCGTGTGGTCGGCCTGCTCTGGGTGCTGCTCGCCGGCTACGCCCTGACCGTCTTCGCGGGGGTGCACCGCGCCGGATACTCCATCGACGAAGAGTTCACTTACTTCGCCGTTCAGGGGATCAGCCATGCCGGCGTTCCGGTGCTTCCTTCGGGGGCCCTCGAAAACCGGGGCCTTCCTTACACCTATGCCGCCTGGCTGTCGGGCGAGATCTTCGGTCACGGGTTTCCGGCCTACCGCTACCCCAGTCTGCTCAGCGGAATCGTGTCGATCGCGCTGGTGTTTCGACTCGCCTCGATGGTCCAGTCGCCAGCGATCGCCCTCGTGACGGCTTTCGCCACCGCGCTGCTGCCCTGGCAAATCCTCAGCGCCGAATGGGCGCGCTTCTACGCCATGTTCGTCGCCTGTTATCTGTGGTCGCTCCTCCAGTTCCACCGGTACCGGCAATCGGGCAAGGGCCTCGTGTGGTGGCTGACCTCGGTCGGACTCGCGCACTTGCTGCACGAGTTTGCGATCACGCTCGTTCTGTTGCCCGCTATTGCTGAGCTGGTTCGCACCCCCGACGGACCCCGGCCGGCCTGGCCCGTTCGCATCACCACCCTCGCGGTCGGGGCCTTTCTCGCCTCTGAGGCAGTCCTGTTCGCCCTGCATCTGCTGACCAGCGCGGCAAGCTTCAGGACGCCGGAGGGCTACGCCGTCCTCCACGTCCTGCCGGTGGGGTGGGAGACGATGTCGGGGTCGGCGACCCCGGCGCTTCCAGGCGGATCTCCGTTCCCCTGGGGACCCCTGGATTCATCAGCGGCGCTGGCGACCATCGGCGCGTGCGTTGTGGGGGCATTAGCGGCCTTCCTCGCTCGCCGCGTCGGCCTCGCCGGTCTTCCGGCGTTCGCCGCCGGCGCCTTGACCGTGCTGGGGCAGTTCTCGCGCGCGTGGTTTCTCTGGACCCTGTGGGCGTTCGCCCGGCCCGCGATCGCCGTTCGCGCCTTGATGGCAACCGCGGGCCTGGTCACGCTCGGCGCACTTGGGTGGTCGATGTGGACGAGTCATTCGACGGGCGCCGAGTTCTCCGTCGCCTTCGCCAGGGGATTCGTGGTCTTCGCTCTACGCGAAGCCACCACCGTCTACTGGGGCTTGCTGTACTACTACCCGGCGACCACGGTCCTGCTCGCCGTCTCGGGCATCGCGCTGGCCGTCCGATCCAAGAGCCGGCCCCTGAGCTTCTCGCGCATCGTTTTCATGCTGGTGCTCTGCTGGCTGATCACGTTCGATGTGCTCCGGGTCGAATTCAAGCCGCGCTACTACGTCGCGCTCTGGCCACTCATCGTGTTGGCCACGCTGCAGCTCCCGCGCCTGCTTCACGCAGGCCTGTTCAGCCGACGTTGCCATGCGCGATGGGCACACCTGGCAGTCGCGGTCGCCATCACGGCCACGCTCGCCTGGGAGTACTACCGCGCCGACGACGAGAACAGGACGAGCACCTGCGTGTTCGACTCGGTCATCTGCGCGCCGACGATGGTGGCCCATGACGCGTCGGGCGTGTCGGCGCTGGCTCGGGAGAGCCTGCGGCCGACCGACGTGGTCCTGTGCACCGATGAACTGGCGTGTCTCTATCTGGTCGGACGGGTCGACTACTGGCTGTACAGCGGAACCATTTTCGCCCATCAAACCGGCTCGAGCCGCGTGGGCTTGTACGGCGGGTCCCCGATTCTCGCCAGCCCTTCGGACTTGCAGCGATTCTTCCTTGGCCATCCAGGGGCGGCCCGCACATGGGTCGTTGTCCCATCGATCCGAAAGTACCCGACGTGGAGCGCCGAGCAGATCGGCGACGCGATGCCACCGGCGCTGCGCGAAGGCATGCAGGTGGTCCGCCTGGCTGACGCGACCGTCATCAAGCCCGTCGATTGACGGCCTTGTTCCCGGCCTTGTCGAATCGGCGTGACCCAGCCTTTCGAGTCCAGTGGCCGAGTCTCGTCGGCTGAGGCTTCAGAATGTTTCGCTGCGCGTCGCCGAGCAAGGTGACAATGCCCCGGCGAGGCGAAGCGGAACCGTGTGTCGCCGGTCTTTGGCGGAGCCTCCCAAGAAACTACCCCGTTTGGCGGGACAGTTTCTGACGCGATGTGTCCCGGGCCCGCCCGGGTGCGCCGCTCGCTAGAACCTGAAGATGCCGGACAGGGAAGCCGTCCGAACCCGGGTCGAAATGTCCACGCCGAGGTTCACCTCGAATCTCGGGTTCACGGCCAGACCGAACCCTCCCGAGTAGTGGACCTGGTCTTCGCCAACGCCGAACGCCGTGGCGAACAGGACGTCGTCAGCGGTGTTGTCGTTCACGGCGCGGTACTGGACCGAATGATCCGGGTCGTACCAGATGCCGCCGCGAAGCGCGGGTTGCCAGCGCAGGTTCACCAGCACGTACTCGGCGCCGAAATGCACCTCGTTGGAATCCGGCACGTAAAGGCGCTCGAAGAAGTTGGGCCGACCCGGACGGTTCTCGGGACCTGCCTGCAGCCGGATGAAATCGCGCTCCAGCGAGGAGTACTGCACGCGACTGTACTCGACGCTGAGGAGCAGTTCGTCTTGCGGGCGAATGGAGACTCCGAGGCTGGCGTGGTTCGGGACCTTGAACTTCCCAGGCACGTTGTCGAAGAACACTTCGCCGTTGGGAAGGGCCTGCTCGAACTGCGTGAAGGTCCCCTGGGGTGAGCGGCGCACGACGCCCCCGATCTGCACCCGGCGGTTCGGCGTCACCACGACGCCCACGGTCAGCCCGAAACCCACGTCGCTGCCCCGCTGGGTGGCCACGAAGGTCTGTCGGTCTGCCGGGTAGCTTGGCGCGTCGAAGAACCGCGTGGGATCGGGGGCGAACAGCCGGGTCGTTCCGCTGAGGCTGAAGTCCGACACGACCACGCCGGCACCGATCGAGACCTTGTCGCTGACGCGGTACGCGCCCGACACGCCGTAGTTGATGATGCGCAGGCGCTTGTCCTGCTGGAGGAACTGCTCACGGCCGAATGCCGAGAACGGTCCGCTGGTCTGCACGCTCGAGTCGAAGCGGGCGAGCTCGTGACGGTAGGCGGCCAGCGTGCCCTTCCCCACCGGCACGACCAGTGAGGCGAACGAGAGGCCCAACGCCGAGTCGGCGCTCTCGCCGAAGGTCGGCCCGGCCAACCGGTCGATGCCCTGGTTCGTCACGGCGCCCTGCAAGCGGCCGCCGTCGAGAAACGTCGTCAGCGTGCGGCCGAGACGGGCTTCGATGGACATCTCGCGACGGGTCAGTATCTTCAATCCGGCCGGGTTGGTGAACGCGGCCGTCGCGTCGTCGGCCAGCCCGGTGAACGCGCCCCCGAGCGCAAGGCTTCGAGCACCTGGATTGATGAAATCGAACTGCACGGGAATCTGGAGAGGACGTTGCGCGAAGCCCGGTGACGGATAGAGCAGGACAACGGCGAGCACTCCCATTGCGGCCAGGATCGAACGCATCAACGGCTCCTTGTCAGTGACGATCGCGTCGAGGTGTGATGTCGAGTCGACGGCGGCCGTGAGTATAGACTCCGCGGTGTGGGAGTTCAAGGGCAGGCAGCCTTCGTTGCCGAGACTCGACCGTCCACGTGGTCGAGTGCTGCCGTCTGGGCATGGGACTCGACCGCGGCTTTGATGTTCGTGGCGTGGGCCGGAGGCATTGACGTCGGTCCGGCATCGCGGGACTACGTCGCCCCCAAGGAAGTCTCGCTCGCCGCCGTTGGGCTCCTGACGGTCGGCGCCCTGGCGATCGAATGGTGGACTCGTCGATCGGTCACCGACGGCTTGCTGTTTCGCCTGGCCTCGTCGATGTTCCAGGCGTGGCAGCGCGCGGTGAGCCGACGCCCGGCATCCTGGCTGGGCCTGTCTGCGGTTCTCATGGCTGTCGTCTGGGGCTGGGCGTCGTTGCGGCGGCACTGGGCTTTCGGCAGCAACTCCTTCGATCTGGGCATCTACACGAACGCGCTCTGGAACCTCACGCAGGGCAATGGCTACGTCTCCTCGCTCAAGGACGGCATGCACTTGCTCGGCGATCATCAGACGCCGACGTACTGGCTGATGGCTCCACTGTTTGGCGTGTGGCCGGCTGCGGAGGTGCTGCTCATCGCGCAGGCGGTCGGCTTCGTGACGACGGGCGTCGCGCTGTTCTACCTAGCGGCGCAACATTACGGCCGAGTGACGTGGGCCAGTGCGGCCTTGCCGCTGGTGTTCTGGTGCTATCTGCCCACCCGCAACGCCAACGCGTTCGACGCACGGCCCGATTCGTTCATGGTTCCCCTGCTGATCTGGGGAATCGTCGGGATCCAGGGACGCTCGGCCGTCGCGCGTCTCGGCGGTGCCATCGCCTTGGCGCTGGCCCTGGGATGCAAAGAGACGGCCGCCTTGATCGGCCTGATGATTGGACTCGCGTGGAGCTTCGGCGCGGGGCCGGCCGAGAGCCGGCGATTCACGAGGAGGGCCGGCGTGGGGCTGGCGGTCGCCGCCGGAGCGGTCTTCTGGTTCGATGTGCGAGTGCTGCCGGGACTGGTCGGCGAGTCGTATCCCTACACGAGCCTGTACACGCACTATGGGCCGCGGGCGTTGGACCTCGCGCTGGCGCCGTTCCTCAAGGCCGATCAGTTCTGGTGGCAGCTCGGCCAGACCGAGAACCTGAGCTATCTGTTCTGGACGTTGGCACCTCTCGGATTCCTGCCGCTCCTCGACTGGACGGCATGGCTCCTGTCGTCAATCGGATACCTGGCGCTGTTTCTCGCCAATACGCCCTACCGCGTTGACATCGCGTTCCCGTACTCAAACGAAGTGAGCATCGGCCTCTGGTGGGCATTGGCGCGTGTGCTGCCGCGTCTCGAGACGGTGGCGCCGCGTACGATCCGACTCTGGCTGGCGGCGTGGGCCATCGCGGCCTCCGGAGGGGCCGAGATTCGTCGCGTCCACCATTACGTCGAGTCCGGCTACACCGACTGGGTGCGGCACGAGCTCGTGCCCGCGTTGCATCCCACCGTAACCCTCGCCGCCTCCGATGCGTTCGTCCCTCATGTCGCAGCCAGACCGTGGGTTCGAGCGTTGCATCAGCTCGGCTCGCTGCCAGATGACAGAATCGACTGCATCATGAGCGATCCAAGCGTGTTCAACGGTGGTCTCACAGGGGAGGACATCGACACCATCGGCCAGCGCGCGCTGGCCACCGGCTACCGCCTGGAGCTGGCTTGCGGGAGCCTGCGCCTGTATTCGCGCAGCGTTTCGTGCCTCCGGCACCCGCTGCCGTGCGGACTCTGACGCCTGACGCTTGCATCGGCTGAGCAACGTCAATACAATCACGCCTCCCGGATGGGCTGGCGCGATCAGGCGGGCTTCGATGAGCACACTACACGGTCTCGAAAGTCGAGTTACGAGCGGCGGCGGAATTTGGTCGAGAAGTATTTCCCTGATGGTCGTCCTGGCCGTGATGGGGTGTTCGGATGGCG
>JBQTIE010000226.1:0-16896 GCA_052389315.1 Acidobacteriota bacterium | reverse complement strand
CCTGAGACCAAACTGTGGCATCTGTGCCGCGTTTGGTCCCCGTGGGGTCGTCGCTGGCGACGGTGGAGGCCTCAAACCGCCAAGAACCCAAACGAAGCTCCGCTTCGCTAGCGTCCATATCTCGTCTTGCCTCGCCTCCGGCGGGGCAGACATCTTCTATGGCCGGTCGAAAAACTTGCTTCATTCGTTACGCCTCAGGCCATAGAAGATGTCTAGCGCATGAAGACGTACGGCATGTGCGCAAGGACTTCGCCGGGGCGGAAGAGTCGCGACGGCGCAGTGAGCGCACCGAGCACGCGGCGATCGACGGGTCCGACGACCGTCAGCACCGCGTCGGCGAGCCGGCGGGTGCTTGCGGCCTGACCAAACTGGTCGCTGAGCACCTGGTAAACGGATCGGCGCGGTGGATAGACGATCAGCTCGACGTCCTCCTCCGCCGGAATCCTGGCCCGCTGCTTGGCGACGGCCACCGCGTCCATGAGCCCGCCGAGCTGATCCACCAACCCCACGTCGCGGGCCTGACGTCCGGTCCAGACGCGGCCTTGGGCCACGCGATCGATCTTCTCCGGCGTGGTGTGGCGCGCCGCGGCGACCTTCTCCACGAACTGGTCGTAGAAGGCCTGCATCGATTCCTGCACCTTGGCCCGTTCCTCCTCGGTGAATCGCCGGTCGGGCGAGTAGATCTCGGCGTGGCGACCGGTACTCGTCGCTTCGATGTTCGCACCGAGTTTGTCGAAACTCCCCCCGGTGACGAACTTGCCTGAGTAGATCCCGATGGATCCCGTGAGCGTGCCGGGTTGGGCCACGATCACGTCTCCCGCCATCGAGATGTAGTACCCACCAGAGGCCGCGAGGTCCGACATCGAGACGATGAGCGGGCGCTTGGGCTCCGCCTCCTTGGTGATCGTCAGCTCGCGCCAGATGATGTCAGAGGCCGTGGACCCGCCGCCCGGGCTGTCGACGCGCAGCACGATCGCTCGAATGGAGGAGTCGGCACGGATCTTTCGAATGTATTCGACGAGCGTATCGGAGCCGATCACCGGGCCGTTCACCGGGTCGTAGCCGCTCGGGCCGAGCGCAATGGCCCCGACCGCATTGAGCACCGCGATCTTGCTGCGGCGACGCACACCGAGCGAGTCCCACGTGACCCGGGTGTAATCGTCGCCCTCGAGCAGATGGAAATCCCGCGGCGCCTCGCCCTCCGGGACCAGATCGTCGAGTTCGTCCTCGTAGGACAGGTCGTCCACCAGACCGTGCCTGAGCGCCGCCTCCGGCAACAGCGGACCGTCATCAATGGCTGCACGGATCTCCGCCTCGTTCTTCTGGCGGCCCTCCGCGATCGCGCGCACGAGCTGGTCGTACTGGTCGCGATTGAGTGAGGCGGACATCTCCCGGTGCGCCGGTGTAAAAGTCTTTTCGGTGAAGGTGTTCACGGCGGTTTTGTAGTCCCCGATGTGCAGCATGTCGGGATACGTCCCCAGCCAGTCGAACGTGCCTCGAAGGAACACTTCGTAGCTGGCCACGCCCGTCAGGTCGAGCGTCGCCGTGGGGAGCAGGAACACACGGTCAGCGGCCGTGGCCAGGTAGTACTCGCGATCCCCCCCGTATTCCAGGAAGGCATAGACGGGCTTGCCCGACGTCTTGAAGTCGACCACCGCGTCGCGAACCTCCTGCAGCTTGCCCCAGAACGGGGACTGCAGGGCGCGCGGCGCGATGAGCAACGCCTGGATGCGGCCGTCCACCTTGGCCTTGCGCAACGCCTCGACGTAGCCCCGGACCGTCCGCTCCTCGGATCGGCCCACCAGCTGCATCACGTCGTCCGGGACCACGTCGAGCAACTCGCCTCCCGGACGTAGGACCAGCGTGGAGCGGGGCGAAACACTCGGTTCGGACGCCATCACGAGGTAGACCACGGTCAGGCCGGCCGCTGAGACGAGCACTGCCAGGCCGAGAAGGACAACGACGAGACCAAGACCACGCTTCATGGCAGGCAATCCAGGGGTTTGGGAATCGGGGGTCTGGCCAGTATATCCTCGTGGTCGCCCCGCCCGTCGCAGGCCGGGGTGTCAGGGAGCGCGTGGGCATGCAACACGTGGACTTGTATACGTTTGCCGCGGATGCCGCCTATCAGGGCGTGCCTGGGGCGTTCAGCGAAGAGGCAGCCCGCGCCCTGGTCGGCGCAGACGCGCGGCTCATGCCGTGCGCCACGCTCGAACAAGCCTTCGACGCCGTCACCGATGGCCGGGCCACCCACGCCGTCGTGCCGGTCGAGAGCGCGGTGGCCGGCACCGTGCCGCACGTCTACGAGTACCTGCTGGCACACGACGTGGTCGTCTCGGGCGAAACCTCGATCAACGTGGACTACGTGCTGGTCGCCCCGCCGGGCGCACGGCTGTCGGGCATCCGGCGCGTGATGACGCATCCACTCGCGCTCGCCCAGTGCGACGACTTCTTTCGCAGCCGCCGGGGCGTCGAAGCGGTGTCGGCCTTCGACACGGCCGGGGCCGTCCGCATCGTCGTAGAGGCCGGAGACCGGTCGGTCGCCGCCCTGGCCTCGCGCCGCGCCGCAGAGCTGTACGGCGCGGCCATCATCGCCGAGCACATTCAGGATGTCACGGAGAACTGGACGCGCTTCCTGCGGGTGAGCACGCGATCGCACGCCCCCGAGCAGGCGCAGGGCCGCAAGGCCATGCTCGCCTGCGGACTGAAGCACGCGCCGGGCGCGCTCGTGAGAGCCCTCCAAGTGATCGCCGATCAGGGGCTGAGCGTCACCAAGATCGAGGGGCAGCCGATCCGCAACAAAGCCTTCGAGTACCGGTTCGTTGTCGAGACCGTCGCGCCGGATGGGAGCCCCCTCACCAGCGCCGCGTTCGACGGGCTGGGCGCGGTGACGGAGTGGTTCCGAGTGCTGGGGTTGTACGACGTGGGCGAGACCGACGTCCGTTGACCTGACCAATCCCGACCGGCGCCAGCCGGCACGCACGAGCCGACGCCGGTTGAGCCGGCAGGCCTCGCGTCCCGGCAGCCATTCGCCAAGGCGAAAATGATACGCTGGGCCAGACTCCCGCATGGAGGCCTATCTCGATCTGATGCGCCGCGTCATGAACGACGGCGTCCACAAGGGCGACCGCACGGGAACCGGGACGCTGTCGGTCTTCGGACATCACATGCGGTGCGACCTCAGCGCAGGCTTTCCGCTGCTCACCACCAAGAAGCTGCACCTCAAGTCCATCATCCACGAGCTGCTCTGGTTCCTGCGGGGCGAGACCAACGTGAAGTCGCTGCGCGCACAGGGGGTCACGATCTGGGATGAATGGGCGGACGCCAACGGTGACCTGGGTCCGGTGTACGGCTATCAGTGGCGATCGTGGCCGGCGGCCGATGGACGGCACATCGACCAGATCAGCGAGCTGATCCGGCAGCTGGAAGCCACACCCGACTCGCGCCGGTTGATCGTGTCGGCGTGGAACGTGCCCGATGTGCCCAAGATGGCGCTGGCACCCTGCCATACGCTGTTCCAGTTCTACGTCGCCGGTGGACGCCTCTCGTGTCAGGTCTACCAGCGCAGCGCCGACGTTTTCCTGGGCGTGCCGTTCAACCTGGCCTCCTATGCGCTGCTCACGTCCATGCTCGCGCAGGTCTGCCGGCTCGCACTCGGCGATCTGGTGTGGACGGGCGGTGACTGCCACCTGTACCTCAACCATCTCGACCAGGCGCGCGAGCAGCTCACGCGGACACCGCGACCCCTGCCGGTGATGCGCCTCAACCCGAATGTGAGCGACATCTTCCAGTTCGCCTACGACGACTTCCGGCTCGAGGCCTACGAGCCATGGCCGGCGATCAAAGCGCCGATCGCGGTGTGATGGAGGCGGACGCTCACGTGCGTCCCCTCGTCGAAACGTGATGCCGTCGCCGTCGGCGCGCCACGACGTGTCGATCCGACGCGACGGCATCCTGGGCGTCGAAGCCCTCGTGTCGGCGATGGTCGCCGTCCTCGCGCTCGTGATCGTCGGCAGCTACCTCGCCGGCCGCCTGGAAGTCGGCCTGGCCCCGGCGACGAGCGTCATCCTCGCGGTGCTGACGGCCATCGCCTTGCACGGGACCCTCGTTCGAGGCATGCGCTGGCCGTGTCTGGACACGGCCATCACCCTGCTCATCCTCCTCGGCGCGTGGGGCGGGTTTGCCGCCCTCGCGTCGCCGTCGTGGCTGCCGCCGGGAGGTGGCCCGGACTTGACGCATCACCTCCTCCTCATCGACTACATCGAGCGCACGGGTCACCTGGTCCTGGACGCTTCCGCCGGTGCCTGGCTCGGTGAGATGGCACACTACACCCCGGGGCTTCACCTGCTCGCCGTGATTGCGGGGGCCCTGGTGGCGGGCGATGGCTTCCACGCGCTCCATGCGGTCGTCGTCATGACGGTGGGGCTCAAGCTCGCCCTGTTCTTTCTGATCGTTCGGCGCCTCCTGCCCGACAGCCCGCATCGACCGGCCTTCGCCTTCTGCGGCGTGTTGTTCATCCTGCAGTCACCTGCCTTCAGCCTCGGCGCATTCCTCAAGGATTCGTTCCTGGCGCAGGTGGTGTCAGAGTTGTTTGCCGTCGGGCTGTGGTGGGCGACGACGCTCTGGGCCGAGCACCAGCGACGCGGCCATGCGGCGCTGTTCGGCGTATTCGGCGCGGCAGCGTTTCTGACGTGGCCCGTCTGGATCGGACCCGCCGTGCTCGTCTTCGTTGCCGCCGCCTGGACCATCCGACCGTTCAACGCCCCACGCCTGGGCGTTGACACGGGACTGGCCCTGGGTCCGGTGGCGATCGTCGCCCTGGTCCATGCCGTGGGCCGCAGCGACTGGACGTCGATCGTCGCGACAAGTGGCGCGGTCGCACCACCCTCGATCGGCGCGGTCGGCGTCCTGCTCCCGTTGCTCGGCACAGCGGGATTCTTTCTGGCCCTGAAGGCTCGCTACCTCCGCGTGCTGGTCGCCTTCCTCGTGGCCATCGCGCTCCAGTCAGCCGGGCTCTGGGTGGTCGCCACCGTGGCAGGCGCCACCACGCCGTACATGGCGTTCAAGATGTGGTATCTGGCGACCTACCCGGTGGCGGCTTGCGCGGCGATCGGACTGGAGGCCTCGGCGCGCCTCGTGAGTCGATACTGGCCGCCAACAGCGCCGTCGTCTACAGTCCGCGTGCTCGGTTGGAGTGCGGTTGTCCTGCTGGCCGCCGTGGCGGCCTGGCGGCTCGCGGTCGATCCGCGCCCCTCACCCATCGTGTCCGAGGACCTCTGGCAGGCCGGCCGATGGGCCAAGGATCATGTGCCGGCCTCGTGTGTCGACTATCTGGTCGGCGACGAATACACGGCGTACTGGCTCCATCTGGCTTTGTTGAACAACCCGCGCGCTTCGGGTCGCACGCGTGACGACGCGACGTTCTTGCCCGAGCGTGCGATGGCACGCTGGATCTCACGCCAGGGCCCGAAATACGCCATCGCGCGCCTTTCGATCCTTCCAGCCGAGATTCGTCGAGACGTCGAGATCCTGGCGCGATTCGGCACAGCCGCCGTCATCGCCGCTCGCGATCCGGTACCCTGTCCGTGATGTTGATGGCGGCCGACGGGCCGCGAGCGTGGACGGAACTCGAGCCGACCGCCACACTGTCCGTCGTCAATCGTGGGCAAACGCGTAGGGCCCGCTGGATCGCGCCGCATGCGCCTCGGCCACCTGCAGAAACGCGGAGGCCGCGTGCGACAGCGATCCGCTGCGCCGATAGATCAGGCGCACGGGGCGCTCGAAGGCCAGTTCAGGCACGTGCACACGGACGAGCTCGCCACGTTCGATCTCACCCTCCAGTGCGATGGCCGGCAGCAGCGCGACGCCATTGCCCGCGGCCACGAATTTCTTGATGGCGTCGATGGTCGGCATCTCGACGGGCATCTGCAGCGTGACGCGCCGGCGGCGGAAGGTCTCGAGCACTTTGGCGCGATAGGGCGAGGCGACATGGTGCGCGACAAACGGCTCGGCACCCAGATCCTTGATGCTCACCTGGCGTCGCTTCGTGAACGCGTGCCCGCGGGGCACGACAAAGGCCAGCTGGTCTCGATACACGACCACGGACTGTAATTCGGCGTCGGCCGGCTGGTAGGTGATCACGCCGATGTCGGCGCCATAGTCGCGAACGTCGGCCGGAATGCGACTGGCGAGTCCACGCCGCACCGACAGCCGCACGGCAGGATGAAGCCGTCGATACTCGTGAAGCAGCGGCAGCAGATACAGGCACGTCAGTTCGTTGCTGGCGATCACCAGCTGTCCGCTTCGCAGGTGCCGGACGTCGTCGACGGCCGCCAGCGCCTGATGCTTGAAATTGATCAACCGCTCGGCGTGCTCGAAGAGCACTCGTCCGGCGTCGGTCAGCACGCCGCGACGGCTGGAGCGGTCGAACAGGGCCTGGCCGACTTCGCCTTCGAGGCGTCGGATGATCTGGCTCACCGCCGGCTGCGTGCGATAGAGCCGCTCAGCGGCCTTCGAGAAGCTGCCTTCGCGAACGACGGCGACGAACGCTTCGAGCTGGAACAGATCCATCAGGGGTGAAGGCCGACGGTGCCGGGTCGCGCATCACGAACTGAAGACCGGCGCCCCCGGGGCCGGCCGGTGTCAGTATGAGCACTCTCATGCATGACAGACCCGGGGCCCTCCTGGAAAACCAGTGGCCCTGTCGGGTCCCAGGCATCGGGACGGCCCGCGCTTATTATAAGCGATACTGATTAGGGCAGAACGTTTATCAATTTGATTTATGTCCGGCACGACCGGACACTGGTCAGTCATGGGGGATCCTGTCCGGATTCGCATCTTCGATACGTCCCTCCGGGACGGCGAACAGGCACCCGGGTTCAGCATGACCGCCTCGGAGAAGGTCCGGATGGCGCGTCAACTCGACACGCTGGGCGTCGACATCATCGAGGCGGGGTTTCCAATCGCGTCAGAGGGCGACTTCGCCGCCGTCAGCGCGGTGAGCGCCGAAGTCCGGCGCCCGATTATCGCGGGCCTGGCCCGAGCCGTGAAGCCCGATGTCGAACGGGCAGCCGCGGCCCTCGAGCGCGCCGCGCGGCCTCGCATTCATGTGTTCCTCGCGACCTCCGACCTGCACCTCCGTGACAAACTCCGGATCGATCGACGGCAGTGCCTCGACCAGACCGCCGAAGCCGTGCGCCTCGCCACCTCCTTCGTGGACGATGTGGAGTTCTCGGCGGAAGATGCCACGCGCAGTGATCTAGCGTTTCTGTGCGATGTCGCTCAAGCGGCGGTGGAGGCGGGAGCCACGACGGTCAACCTGCCCGACACCGTGGGGTACGCCCTTCCCGAAGACATCCGGCACATGTTTGGGGCCGTGCGCGAACGCATCGGACCTGACGTGACGCTGTCGGCGCACTGTCACGATGATCTGGGCATGGCGGTCGCCAACTCGATTGCGGCGGTCCAGGCCGGCGCCTGCCAGGTCGAATGCACGGTCAACGGCATTGGCGAACGTGCGGGTAATGCGTCGCTCGAAGAGATTGTGATGGCGCTGCACGTCCGGCGCGATCGCCTCGCCTATTTCACCAATGTCTCCACTCCGGAGCTGTGCGCCACGAGCCGGCTGCTCAGCGACATCGTGGGCGTCTCGGTCCCTCCGAACAAGGCCATCGTGGGGGCCAACGCGTTCGCCCATGAGGCCGGCATCCACCAGGACGGCGTCCTCAAGAACCCGTTGACCTACGAGATCCTCCGACCGGAGACGGTGGGCGCGGCGGGTTCCCGTCTCGTGCTCGGCAAACATTCCGGCACGCGGGGCGTGGACGCGCGCTGCCGGGCGCTGGGATTTTACCTGCGTCCTGACGTGCTCGCCCGCGTCTACGCGCGGCTGGTCGCGACGGCCGACACCGTCAAGTCGATCGAGGATTTCCATGTCGTCGAGGCCGTGGCCGCCGAGCAGGCTCGGGAGCTTCGCCCGTGCGTCTGACGATCGCGCTTCTCCCCGGCGACGGCATTGGACCCGAGGTCATCAGTCAGGCCACGCGAGTGCTCGGGGTCATCGGCGACCTGTGCGGCCATGACTTTGGGTTGAGCGAGTGGCGGATCGGCGGCGCGGCGCTGAATGCCGACGGCAAGGCGCTGCCCGACGCCACGCTGGCCGCGTGTCGGGAGGCCAACGCCGTCCTCCTGGGGGCAGTGGGCGATCCCGCCTTCGATCATCGGCCGCCCGGACAACGACCGGAGTCGGGACTGTTGACCCTCAGACGGGAGCTGGGCGGATTTGCCAACCTGCGGCCAGCGCGGCTCGAGCCGGCGCTGATCGACGCGACACCCTATCGGGCAGACGCGGTGGCGGGAGCGGACGTGCTCATCGTCCGGGAGCTGCTGGGCGGGCTTTACTACGGGCAGCCGCGCGGCGGCACGGCCGACGAGGCCTTCAATACCATGAGGTACACGCGGGCAGAAATCGCGCGCGTGGCGCAGGTGGCCTTCGAGCAGGCACGAGAGCGGCGGAGTTTTCTCACGTCGGTGGACAAGGCCAACGTGCTCGAAACGTCGCGCCTCTGGCGAACGGTCGTCACAGAGACGGCAACGCGGTATCCCGACGTCCGTGTCGAACACATGTACGTGGACGCCTGCGCCATGCGGCTCGCGGTGGAACCCACGCACTTCGACGTCATGGTCACCGAGAACATGTTCGGCGACATCCTGAGCGACCAGGCCGCGGCACTGGCCGGATCGATTGGTATGCTGCCGTCCGCCACGATCGGCGGACGCGTGGACCTCTACGAACCGGTCCACGGGTCGGCCCCTGATCTGGCGCGACGGAACGTGGCCAACCCACTGGGCGCCATCTCGTCGGTGGCCATGCTGCTGCGCCACACCGCCAGGTTGGCTCGCGAGGCAGACCTCGTCGAGGACGCGATTCGTCATGTCCTCGACGCGGGCAACCGTCCCGCTGACCTCGCCCGCACCGGGACGCGCGTCTGTTCCACGGTGGAAATGGGCGACGCGGTCGTCCACGCGTTGGCCGAGCTGATCGACCATCGCCATTCGTATCACGCGGTGTAGCCGCAGCCTCTCGTGAGGCCGGCGGACACGGCACCCCGGGGTGCTCGCTCCCGCCGTCACACGCGATCCAGGCCGGTGAGCACCGCCTACGACGACAGACCTGCTCTGCCGTCTGACAAGGAACCACGTGGCAGGCGAATCAACAGCGAGCCTCAACAACGTGATCGACGCCGGCAGCCGGGGGCGGGGGCGGACCTTGCTCGACCGTCTCTGGGAGGCGCACGTCGTCCGCGAGCTGGACGATCAGCGCTCGCTGATCTACATCGATCTGCACCTGGTCCACGAGGTGACGTCGCCGCAAGCCTTCAGCGGCTTGCAGGCGGCCGACCGCCGGCTGCGGCGTCCCGATCGGACGTTCGCGACGGTGGACCACAACGTCCCGACGACGGCGCGACATCTGCCGATTGCCGATACCTTGGCGCGGGCCCAGCTTGACGCGCTGCGTCGCAACTGCGCCACCCACGGCGTGCCGCTCTACGACCTCGACTCCGGCGATCAGGGGATCGTCCACGTGATCGGCCCTGAGCTGGGCCTGACACAGCCGGGCATGACGATCGTGTGCGGCGACAGCCACACGACGACCCACGGGGCGTTCGGGGCGCTGGCCTTCGGCATCGGGACCACCGAAGTCGAGCAGGTGCTGGCCACGCAGTGTCTGATCCGGAAGAAGCCGAAGGCCATGCTGGTCACGCTGAACGGCACGCTGGCGCCTGGCGTCAGCGCGAAAGACGCCGCGCTTGCCGTCGTTGGCCGCCTCGGCATGGCCGGGGGCACGGGCCACATCATCGAGTTCGGCGGGAGCGTGATCGGCCGCCTGTCGATGGAACAGCGCATGACGCTCTGCAACATGAGCATCGAAGCCGGCGCCACGGCAGCCATCGTGCCGCCGGACGACGTGACGTTCAGCTATGTGGCCGGCCGTCGATTCGCGCCGTCGGAGGTGGCCTGGCCCGCTGCCGTGTCGCGCTGGCGGAAGCTGGCCAGCGATGCCGACGCCGCCTTCGATCGCGTCGTCGACATCGACCTCAGCGCTCTCGGCCCGCTGGTGACGTGGGGGACACGGCCCGACATGGTCGTGCCGATCACCGACGTGGTCCCGGACCCCGCCGATATGGCCGACGAACGCGAGCGAGACGCCACGACTCGTGCGCTGCAGTACATGGCGTTGACACCCGGAACACCGATGACTGAGGTCTCGGTCGATCGCGTGTTCATCGGGTCGTGTACGAATGCCCGGCTCGAGGATCTGCGCGCCGCGGCGGCCGTCGCGCGCGGCCACCGGGTGCACGGGCACGTGCACGCGATGGTCGTCCCCGGCTCCGAACGGGTCAAGGCCGCTGCCGAGCGCGAGGGGCTGGACCGCATCTTCCGCGAGGCGGGATTCGATTGGCGCGAGCCGGGATGCTCGATGTGTCTCGGGATGAACGAAGACATCCTCGCACCCGGGCAACGGTCGGCCTCCACGAGCAACCGCAACTTCGAAGGCCGTCAGGGACGCGGCGGCAGGACGCACCTGGTCAGCCCCGCGATGGCCGCCGCGGCGGCCATCGCCGGTCACTTCGTCGATGTGCGCGGTTGGGAGTTCAGCCGATGACGCCATTCCGGGTGCACGAGGGCCTCGTCCTCCCCTTGCTGCGGCGGGACATCGACACGGATCAGATCATCCCCAAGCAGTTCCTCAAGAGCATCGAGCGCACGGGCTTCGGCCGCCACCTGTTCAACGATTGGCGCCGGCGGCCGGATGGGTCTCCAGACCCCTCGTTTCCACTGAACGACCGGCGCTACGACGGCGCCACGATTCTGGTCGCCGGCGACAACTTCGGGTGCGGCTCCTCACGCGAGCACGCGGCGTGGGCTCTGGCCGACTACGGCTTCCGGGCCGTGATCGCTCCATCGTTCGCGGACATCTTCCGGAGCAATGCCGTGGCGAACGGACTGCTGCCCGTGAGCTTGCCGGAAGCGGCGGTCGTGCAGCTGGCCGCCCGCGCGGACGAGCACCGCGACTACACGCTGCGAATCGATCTGGAGGCCCGGCAAGTCTCCGAC
This sequence comes from Acidobacteriota bacterium, assembly GCA_052389315.1. Lineage (GTDB taxonomy): Bacteria > Acidobacteriota > Vicinamibacteria > Vicinamibacterales > UBA2999 > JACCSI01. The sequence continues at coordinate 5,778 of JBQTIE010000226.1, read as the reverse complement.
ACGCACGGTTTCATCGAGCCGTTTGCCCTGGACGAGGCTGCGCGGCACCGCTTGCTTCACGGATTGGACGACATCGGTCTCATCCTGGAATACGAGGATGACATCGCGCGATTCGAGGCCGCGATGCGGGTGCGTGGTATCAGACCGCCGGCCCCGCGCGTCCCCTCGTCGCCACGGTAGACTCCACGACGCGCTTGCGCCGCGCGGGCGTTCGGCGCTAACCCTCCGTGCCTGCCCCACTCGCCGGACTCGTCTCATGGCGCGCGAGGCTGCGGATCCAGGTCAGCAGCAGATCCACGGCGACGGCGTTGTGGCCGCCCTGCGGGAGAATCACATCGGCGTACCGCTTGCTCGGCTCCACGAACTCCAGATGCATCGGCTTGACGGTGGCCTGGTACTGATCGATCACGGACTCCATCGTCCGTCCGCGCGCAGACACGTCGCGCTGCAAGCGCCGGATGAAACGCGTGTCGGCATCGGTGTCCACGAACACCTTGACGTCCATCTGGCCGCGGAGCGCCGCGTCCACGAACACGAGAATGCCCTCGACGATGATCGCCCGTCGAGCCGTGACGGCTTCGGAGGTCGCGAGACGCGCGTACCGGGCGAAATCGTATCGAGGCACGTTCACGGTCCGCCCGGCCTTCAGGTCGTTGAGATGTCGGACCAGCAGGTCCGTGTCGAGGGAGTCGGGATGATCGTAGTTGAGGGCCGCGCGCTCTTCGAGCCTCAGGTCGTTGCGATCCCGGTAGTACCGGTCGTGATCGAGCACCGTGACGTGATCGGCCCCGAGACTCTCGACAATACGCCGAACGACGGTGGTCTTCCCTGAGCCGGATCCACCAGCGACACCGATGACGATGGGGGTCATGCAGACTGCGATCTCGTCGCGGGCCCGACGCGAGCCGTGGAAATCACCAGCCCCCCACGGCATGTCGACGATGCTCCTTCGCGAGGGTCGATTCTATCCGGACGCGCCGGAGTCGCAAGGCGCCCATCAGTCGAGGAGCCTACTCCGCCTGCCGGTCACTCCGGCTCGCGCTCGAGACCGACGAGACGCCAGGCGCCCTGCGTGCGCCGCAAGTAGACGTGGACGGGGCGCTCCCAGGCGGCCGGGCCGCCAATCCCCGCAACGTCCACTTTCACGAACGCCCCTGGACCGACAGGCAAATCGGCCGGCAGCGGCAGCCGAGGCGTCGTGGCGCTCGAGTCGCCCAGCGGGCGCGTTTCTCTCGTCAGATTGTCGAACGTGAACCAGCGTGCGCGATAGCCGGTGGGAGGCGACGCGACCCGGGCGTCGATCGCGGCATTGCGCAGCACCAGCACGTCGCCCTCGATGGCGGGGTCCGCCAGTGGATTGATTGAGGGCAGGTACGCCCGCAAGATCGCGTCTCGCCGTTCGGCGAGCGCCTTGACCAGAAACGCCTCGGCGTCGGGGTCGCCGAGCTCGCCGGTCTGCACCGCTGCGCGCACCAGCTCGTCCGAAAAGGCCGCCAACCGCTGTGCCGCCCAGAATTTGTCGTCGGCGCGGGCGCGTACGAACGCGGCATTCGGCACGCGCGGGCGCCACGCCTCCGGATCGAACGTGGTGTTGTCCTTGGGAAAGCGGCCTATCGAGGGGGCTTCAAAGAATTCGAGGCGCCGCCACTCCGGGACCACGAAGCCGAAGCCGACCAGCTGGCGCCCGACGAGCCCCGGCTCGACCATGTACTCGAACCCTTCCCAATACTCGCGCGGGGTCACGGAGGCACTGCCGAGCGTCGCGCCAAAGTCCTGGAGGTAGTGGCGGACCAACGCGCGCCCCTCGGTCTTGATGAGCGCATCCAGCGTGTTCTTGCCCTTGGCGTCCACGTGGTTGACCCAGGCGGAGAACACACCGTATCCGCGAAGTTCGCGCCGATGCTCGTGCGGGACCAGATCGTTGGGATCCTCGGAGTGCGTGCCGTAGAAGCGGAACTCTCCGACTTTGGGCAGCGCTCGACTCGCAATCACGCGATACGAGCCGTCGGGTTCCCGATCCGCTCGCGTCAGCAGGTCAGAGACATCGGACAACCGCATCGGACGGACCCGCCCATTGGCCCGCGTGAACCGGGCTCGTTCGTCGATGGCGATTTCGTCGAGCCGCAGCCGCGCGATGTAGTTCTCCGGCACGTGGTAGCCGAGCCCCCAGAGCAGCTTGGTGACGATGACCTCGGCCCCTGTCGCCATGCCCCGGTAGCCCGGCGGGTCGAACTTGAGGAACCAGACCTGCCCGCTCGAATCGCGGATCGTGAACCCCGGCGTCACGCCGTTGGTTTTCGACGAAGTGACCGTCCACGTACCCTTCGCAGGTCCGTCGCCGGTATTCGGCCCGCGCGCAATCTCGGCTGACGTCATCGATCGACGGCCGACGCGGTTGGTGAACCAGCTCGAATCCGGCACTTCATCAACGGAATTGAGGTTCTGGGCCCGGACATCGGGCGCAGGGTCACCGGGTTTCCAGAACAGGTTGTAGGCCAGGTCCGCCGTCAAATCGATTTGCCACGGCTTGATGGCCGATGCGTCCTGGTGATCCTGCTCCACCCAGACCGGGTCATCGTCAAAGAACTTGCGTTCCGCCGCATGGCCGGCGGCACCGAGCGCCGAGGCCAGCAGCATCGCACCGAAGGCCGGCAGGAGTGGCGAACGAAACGGAGGCATCGCAGTCATATGGTCGGTCAGAAGCTTGGTCGGGCCGTGAACGCCAGGCGGAACCCATCGCGGCCGCGGGCGAGATCCATCCGCAGCACTGACACGGTGGGCGAATGGAAGCGGATCCCGACGCCGTAGGTCCGGGTCAAGGCGCGCAAGTCGAGCTCATCGCGATCGGCCACCACTTTCCCCGCGTCCATGAAAAGCGCCATGTCGACGTAGCGGCCCGCGGTCCAGCGGTACTCGCCGGTCAGCAGCAGCCGGTGGCGGTCACGAAACCGCCATGACGGAAATCCGCGAAGCTCACGACTGCCGCCGAGCGAGGGCAGGAAGAAATACGGAACGACGTCGCCGGCGTCCGGCGTGGTGAACGAGGCCAGCGCCCGCAGCGCGATGATCCAGTTGTCTCGCAGCACCGGCACGAACTGGTGCACCTCGAGATCGACGCGTTCGAACGAGTGCGCCCCGCGGTCGCGGTCGTCATAGCGGAACCAGTCCACGCGATAGCGGCCGCCGCTGGTGGAGTAGCCTGGGGAGGCACGCCAATCGTACTCGGCAAACAGCTGCGTGCGCAGATAGGTGGGGCTGATTCCCAACCCGGGGGCGGTGCGGAAATCGAAGCGCTCCTCGATCGAGCGGCCCTTAGACCCGGAATCCGTGGTGATGTCCTGAACGTCGAGCCCCACGCCGACGGCCAGACGCGGCGCGGCCTGCAGGCGCGCCGTGAGACCCGCCGTGGTCGCCGCGTAGCCGAAGGTGGTCTTCGATTCCTCTGGCGACTGGGGACCGAGGCCGTAATACTCCAGGCGCGGAGCATCGACCCAGTCGGCGTGTCCGCTGATCCGCACGCGTCGATCGGCAAACTCGGACAGCTGAGCCTCGGCCCCGATGAACTTGAAGTTGCGCAGCGACCAGGCCGCGTGCGCATCGAAGGTCCCGGAGGAGCCGAATCGCGTGCGGTACCCCGGCCCGAGCGCGAAGGAACCGCCCCGGAAGACGCTGCCCGCGAACACGTACACGCTGGCTGGCTGCGTGAAGACGCGACCGGCGCGCTCGATCCGCCGCTCCCAGAGCGTCGGCGTGTAGGGCGTCAGCGCCTTGGCCTTCTCGGCCTGGGCGGCGGCTCGCGCTTCGTCGCGCGTCTCCTGCGCCTCAGCGCGTTGGCCGCCCCACCACAACGCCACCAGCAGGGCGACGATCAGTCGAAGCACGTGCGCTCTCATCGCGGTCATCCTGTCGGTAGAACACTTGACTCTGCAGATTTCCAACCACTTGAGTCAAGTTTTCTCGCCCGGCCGGAGGCCGGGCAAAGCCAGCACTGCCCCTAGAGGCGAAGCGACACCTTGGCACGCTCGACGGTCCGAGGCGGAGCCTCGCTAGATGGTACACCGCGCACGGCAGGTCACGCCATCGGCCATCCGTGCGTCAACGCTGCGTGCGCGGGCGCGACTGATGCATCTCCGCGTGCACCGGGCAGTAAACTACCGCGATGCAGCGAGGACTCGGCGCGCACACGGATCGGCTGTCGATCGGTATCCTCTTCCTCACGGCGCTGAGCACGCTGCTGCTCGAAATCACGCTCACCCGCGTGTTGTCGGTGGTCATGTGGTACCACTTCACCTTCGCAGTCATCTCGGTCTCGCTGCTCGGCATTGCGGCGGGCGCGATGCAGTGCCACCGGCGCGGCGACGCTCCCCAGGCTGACGAGGCGGCGCACTGGGGGGCGGTGGCTCGCACCCTCCACCTGTTCGCGCTCGCCATCCTTTTGCCGGTCGTGGTCATGCTGGTGTGGCTCGAGACGCCCACCATGTCGCTTCGGGGGTTCCTGCTGCTGCTCGTGTACTTCGTCAGCTGCGCCGCGCCCTTTGCGGCCAGCGGGTATGTGACGGCCGCCATTTTTCGGGCCGGCGCTCGACGAGTCTCATCGCTCTACGCGGCCGATCTCATCGGTGGATCGCTCGGCTGCCTGCTCGCGATTCCCGCGCTCGATCTCATCGGGGGCATCGGGAGCCTGCTGGCGATCAGCTTCGCGCTCGACGTCACCGCCACGGTCCTGACGTGGCGGTGCGCGGCGCGGCCGCCGACGCGATCGTTCGTCACGACGGTCGCCGTCGGCACGCTGCTGGCGGTGCAGGTCCAGTCTGGCGCGATCGATCTGCAGACGGTCAAACTGAGCGGACGCGAACGGCTCCGCGACATCCTCGAGGTGAAGTGGAACAGCTACTCACGGCTCGCCATGCTCGACTACTTCGATCCGCGCGAGCCGGCTGTCTTTCCGTTCCTCGCGTGGGGCCTGAGCGATCGCTATGCGGGCTGGCTGCCTCGCCAGTATCTCATCACCATCGACGGTGCCTCTGAGACGCCCCTGACCGAGCTGGGCCCCGACCTTCGCGCGCACGAATACGTGGCGTGGGACGTCACCTCGCTGCCGTACCACCTGCGCCCGACGGCCAAGACCCTGATCATCGGCGCCGGCGGAGGCCGCGACGTGCTGACGGCCCTGTGGTTTGGATCCACCGACGTGACGGGCGTGGAGCTCAATCACGACATCGTGGAGTGGGTGCGCGGGAAATACGCCGACTTCGCCGGACGCCTCTACGCGCACCCCGCGGTGCGCATCGTCGTGGACGATGGCCGCAATTTCGTGCGCCGGACCGGCGAACGCTTCGACGTGCTGCAGATCTCGATGATCGACACCTTCGCCGCGACCGCCGCGGGCGCCTACACACTGTCAGAGAACAACCTCTATACCGCCGAGGCGTTCGACGAGTACCTCGCGCACCTGATGCCCGGCGGCCTCCTGTCGATCAACCGCTTCTTTCTCGATCCCCCGCAGCAGACGCTGCGAATCGTGACGCTGGCCCGCGAGGCGCTGGAGCGTCGCGGCATCGCAGACCCGTCCGGCCACGTCGTCGTCGTGCGCAAGGATAGTCCGCTCGGCAACAACGGCCTGGTGATGATCAAGACGTCTCCCTTCTCGGCGGACGACCTCGCCACGGTCGTGCGCGTGTCGAGCGAGGCTGGATTCGAGATGGTCGTGGTCCCGGGGCGCCCGGCCAGCAACCCCTTCACCGACTACCTGGCGGCGCCCTCACCGGCCCGCTTCTA
>JBQTIE010000225.1:0-15921 GCA_052389315.1 Acidobacteriota bacterium | reverse complement strand
GTTCCACAGCTCGCTGCTCGTCGGCATCGGCACGCGCGGACGCGCGCCCTTCAATCAGGTCCTGACTCATGGCTTCGTCGTCGACGAACAAGGCCGAAAGATGTCCAAGTCGCTCGGCAAGGCCGTGCTGCCGCAGGACGTGATGAACGAGAGCGGTGCCGATGTCCTGCGCCTCTGGGTGTCGATGGTGGATTACCGGGAGGACATTCGAGTCGGCAAGGAGATTCTGGCGCGCGTGGTCGAAGCATACCGCAAGCTTCGCAACGTGATCCGCGTGCTGCTGGCCAATCTCTATGATTTCGATCCCGGAGCGGACCGCGTCCCCCCGTCTCGGTTGCTGGAAATCGATCGCTGGGTGCTGGCACGATACGGCTCGGTGGCCTCGACGGTCGTGGATGCGTACGACGGCTATGACTACCCCTCGGTGTATCAGGCCGTCAGTCGCTTCGTGACCGTGGACCTGAGCGCGTTTTACGTGGATGTGACCAAGGACCGGATGTACACCTTCGGCGCGCGGTCCGACGCCAGGCGCTCGGGCCAGACCGCCATGTACGTCGTCGCGGACGGACTGGCGCGGCTGCTGGCGCCGATCATGCCCTTCACCATGGACGAAGTCTGGCGGACGCTGCCGGGGTCACGCGAGGCGTCAGTCCACTTGGCGCTCTTCCCCCAGGACCATGACGCCTGGCGGGACGACGGGCTCCTGGACCGGTGGGCGTCGCTCGGCGCCGTCCGCGACCGGGTCAATGCTGCGCTCGAAGAAAAGCGCCAGCAGAAAGTCATCACCTCGTCGCTGTCTGCCCGCATCAGCCTGCTGGCGTCCGGCGCTCTCGCCGAGCTGCTGACCGAGTATCGCGACGAGCTGCCGACGATGTTCGGGGTGTCCCGCGTGGAGGTGGACGCTTCGCAGACCGAGGCAGCCGAGACGCCGGAGGGGATGCTCGTCCGCGTCGATCGTGCGGAGGGCGTCAAGTGTGAGCGCTGCTGGCGGTTCGTCGCCTCGGTCAGCCAGACGACGGGCTTTCTCGGATTGTGCGACCGGTGCGTCGACGCGCTGGCCGAACCGGTCGGCAGGTAGACGGCGTGGCATCCTGGGTGGGAATCCGTCCCCTCGAGCTGAGAACAGCGGCGGCGATCGTGGTGGCCGATCAAGTCATCAAGGTGCTCGTCCGCAACGCCCTCGAGCTTCACGACAGCGTGCCGATCATCCCTCCCCTGCTGGCACTGACCCGGGTGCACAATACCGGAGCGGCCTTCGGAGTGTTGAACGGCCTGGAGTTCCCGGGCAAGGGGATGGTGTTCACCTTCGTGTCTATCCTGGCCCTGGCCGGTGTGGCGTGGTATGCGGCGTCGGTGCCACTCACGGATCGGCTGGCGCGACTCGGCATCGCGTGCATCATCGGCGGGGCGGTCGGCAACCTGATCGACCGCGCCGCGGCGGGCTACGTGCTGGATTTTGTTGACTTTGCGTTCGGCGGGTGGCACTTCTGGGCATTCAACGTGGCCGACGCGTCCATCACGGTGGGCGTCGCGCTATTGATCTTGGACTTGGCGGGGCTGGGACGTCGTGCATCCAATACTGTTTGAGCTCGGGCCACTGACAATCTATTCGTACGGCGTCCTGCTGGCAGGCGCGTATCTGCTGGGCCTCTGGATGGCGGCACGCCGCGCACGCCAGGCAGGCCTCGACGCCAACAAGGTGCTGGATCTCGGCATCTGGGTCATCATCGCCGCTCTGGTCGGCGCCAAGGCCCTGCTCTTCGTCGTCGACTTCGACCATTTCACGAGCAGCTGGAGCGAGTTCACCACGCTGCTCAGGTCGGGAGGCGTCTTCTACGGCGGGCTGATCGCCGCCGTCGTCGTGTGCATCTATCAGCTCAAGAAGCATCGCCTCCCGCTGTGGACGTCCGCTGATCTCTTCGCCCCGGGCATCGCGCTTGGATACATGGTGGGCCGGCTCGGCTGCCTGCTCGCGGGCTGCTGCTACGGCAAGCCGACCGACGTGGCCTGGGCGATCACGTTTACCGATCCCGCGGCGAACCTGAACGTGGGCACCCCGCTCAACGTCGCGCTGCACCCCACCCAAGCCTACGAATCGCTGGCGGGACTCGTCATCTTCGTCGTACTGCTCGGGCTGGAGCGCCGCAGTCAGGCCTTCAACGGACGCACGTTCTGGCTCTTCGTGCTGCTCTATTCCGCGTTTCGCTTCGTGATCGAGTTCTATCGTGGCGACGACCGGGGTATGGCCTTCAACCTGCTCTCGACGTCTCAGGTCATTTCCGTCGTGCTCGCCCCGATGGCGCTGATCATGCTCTGGTATCTCAGCCGGCCGGCGCCGCCGCCGCCGACCCCCGACGCCCCGGCGCGGCCTCGCAAACCACGGTTCGCGTGAGCCGCCTCGAGCTCAGCGTGGACGCGGATCAGGAAGGGCAGCGGCTCGATCGCTTTCTGGCCTCGGCCATCGCCGGCTGCTCGCGCGCGCAGGTCCAACGGCTGATCAACGACGGGGCGGTGACCCTCACGCGGGCCGTGGGCGTGAAGCCCAACACCGCCGTGCGGGCCGGCGACCTGATCGTCGTCGAGCTGCCGGCCCCGACGGTTGCGGCCCCCGCGCCGGAGGCGCTGCCGCTGCACGTGATCTATCAGGACGAGGACCTGGTCGTGATCGACAAGCCGGCGGGCATGGTCGTGCATCCGTCGGCGGGGCACGGGTCGGGCACGCTGGTGAATGCGCTCCTCCATCACGTGACGGATCTGAGCGGCGTGGGTGGGGAGCGCCGCCCGGGCATCGTCCATCGATTGGACAAGGGCACGTCCGGTGTCCTGGTCGTGGCGAAGCACGACGCCGCACATCACGAGCTGGCCCGGCAGTTCCACGATCGCGAGGTGGACAAGGCCTACGTGACGCTCGTCTGGGGTCTCGTGCAGCAGCGCAAGCGCATCGAAGCGGCCATCGGACGCGATCCCGTGCACAGGGAACGAATCTCGACGCGCGCGCGCCGGGCGCGGTCGGCGGTGACACGGGTGACATGGGCGCGACACGTGCCGGGCCTGTCCCTGCTGCGCGTCGCCATCGCCACCGGGCGGACGCATCAGATACGCGTCCACCTCAGCCACATCGGTCATCCGATCGTCGGTGACGCGCTGTACGGCGGCGCGCATCGGCGGGTCGCGGGCCACCTGCGCGCGGTGCAACGGCTCGAACGGCCGTTCCTGCACGCCGAACGGCTGGCATTCTCACATCCGCGCACTGGCGAGCGTCTGCAGTTCACGGCGCCCCTGCCCGACGATCTGCGTCGAGTGCTCGACGAGATCGACCAGGGGTTGACGGCGATGCTCGAGCGCCATGAAGGGATCGACCATGACGAAGACACCAGCGAGGTGTGAAGAGCGTCGCCTCGTCTATTCCGGACGAATCTTCACCGTCGAGGTCGACCGCGTCCGCCTGCCGTCCGGGCATCTTGTGCAGATGGACATCGTCCGGCACCCCGGCTCGGTCGTGCTGCTGCCACAGCCGTCTCCCGGCTCCATCATCTTGATTCGGCAGTATCGATACAGCATCGATCGCTGGATCTGGGAGCTGCCCGCCGGGAGCTTGAACCGCGGGGAAGATCCCGAGACGGCCGCTCGGCGTGAATGCGAGGAGGAGATCGGCCTGGTCCCGGATCGCGTCGAGCAGATCCGGGCGTTCTATCCCACGCCTGGATTCTGCGACGAAGAGATGTTCTTCTATCGGTGCCTCGCCCTCCGAACGCCGAGCCCGGAGTCACGTGCAGAGAAGGACGAAGACGAGGACCTCGAGCCGCGATCGTTCACGCTGGACGAGGCGAAGCGGATGCTTCGCACGGGGGAGATCGTCGATCTCAAGACAGCCGTGGGGCTGACGCTGATTGACGGTTGAGGCAGCCGTACGAGGGGCCACGCGGAGGCACCCCTGTACGCGCCGCCACCAGCTATTGCAGGGAGGCTTGCTGCGCCCGTCGTACCGACTTCTTCCCCTGGGTCGCTCGAGACACGGGGAGCAACGCCAGCAGCAGCACTTCGTCAATCGTATTGACCAGATGGATCGTCAGGCCCGTGCGCAGCTCGTCGGTGAGATCTTCGTTGACGTTCTTGGCATTCTGCCGCGGCAGGATGACTTCCTTGAGACCCAGGCGTCGGGCGGCCAGCACCTTTTCCTTGATGCCGCCGACAGGCAGGACCCGTCCTGAGAGCGTGATCTCACCGGTCATCGCGACGTCACCGCGAACGGGGCGGCGTGCCAGCTCAGACACCAGCGCGGTGACCATCGTCACGCCCGCGGAAGGACCGTCCTTGGGGATGGCGCCCGAGGGAACGTGCAGGTGGATCTCGCTGGCTTTGAAGAACTCGGGATCAACGGCCCACTCGGTGGCGTGCGCCCTCACCCAGGACAGCGCCGCCCGCGCCGATTCCTTCATGACCTCGCCGAGCTGGCCGGTGAGCGTCAACGACCCGGTGCCCGCCATTCGCGACGCCTCGACGAGCAGCACCTCGCCGCCGACCGGCGTCCAGGCGAGGCCGATCGCGACGCCCGGGTTTCGGGTGCGCTCCTCCATCTCTTCGTCCAGGAAGCGCGGGGCTCCCAGCAGCGAGTGGACGAGCTCGGGCGTCACCCTGACTTTGCCGGTGCGGCCTTCGACTCGCCGCCTGGCGACCTTCCGGCAGATGGAGCCGATTTCCCGTTCGAGGTTGCGGACGCCGGCCTCGCGGGTATAGCCGCGAATCATCGCGCGCAACCCAGCATCGGTGAAGGTGATCTGCTTGCCGTTCAGCCCGTGGTTCTTGATCTGGCGGGCCACCAGATGGTCCCGCGCGATGTTCAGCTTCTCCTCCTCGGTGTAGCCGGCGAGCTCGAGGACCTCCATCCGGTCGCGCAGCGCGGGAGGCACGGGATCCAGGATGTTGGCCGTCGTGATGAACAGGACCTCGGACAGGTCGAACGGCACGTCCAGATAGTGATCGCGGAACGCCGAGTTCTGCTCTGGGTCGAGGACTTCGAGCAAGGCCGACGCGGGGTCGCCCCTGAAGTCCGAACCCAGCTTGTCGATTTCGTCGAGGATGAACAACGGGTTCTTCGACTCTGCTCGGCGCAACCCTTGAATGACCTGCCCTGGCAGGGCGCCGATGTAGGTCCGGCGGTGGCCCCGGATCTCCGCTTCGTCGCGCATGCCGCCCAGCGAGACGCGAACGAACTTGCGCCCGAGCGAATTGGCGATCGAACGCGCGAGCGACGTCTTGCCGACGCCCGGAGGGCCGACAAAGCACAGGATCGGCCCTTTCATGTCGGGGTTGAGCTTTCGGACCGCGAGATATTCGAGAATGCGGTCCTTCGCCTTCTCGAGGCCCGAATGATCCGCATCGAGCACCGTCCGTGTCTTCGCCAGATCGATGACTTCTTCGGTGCGCTTGGCCCAGGGCACCGTCACCAGCCAGTCGAGGTACGTACGTGACACCGTGTACTCGGCGGCCGCCGGCGGCATCTTCGAGAGGCGATCCAGCTCGCGGAGCGCCTCCTTCTTGACCGGATCGGGCATGCCGGCCGCATCGATCTTCTCGCGAAGCTCCTCGGCTTCCTTGGTCTGATCGTCGCCCTCACCGAGCTCGCGCTGGATGGCCTTGAGCTGTTCGCGCAGGAAGTAGTCGCGCTGGTTCTTGCCGACCTCCGACTGCACCTGCGACTGAATCTTCGAGCCGAGTTCGAGGACCTCGAGTTCCTTGATGAGCAGGCGATTCAGCACGTCCAGCCGCTCGCGCACATCCAGCGTCTCGAGGACCTCCTGCCGGGTCTCGGTCGTGATGGATCCAAGGCTCGAGGCGATGAAGTCCGCCAGGCGCCCGGGCTCGGCGACATTCGACGCCAGGGTCTGCAAGTCGTCCGACATCAGCGGCGACAGCGACACAATCTGCTGGAAGTTCGTCTTGATGTTGCGCTGCAGGGCGTCGATCTCCAGCCGATCCTTTTCCTTCAGCTCTTCATGCGCCTCCTCGGCACGCGCGCGCAGGTACGGCCGCAGGCCGAGCAGCTCGGTGAGCCGGACCCGCGTCAGCCCCTGGACGATGATGCGCAGGCTGCCGTCGGGGAGCTTGAACATCTTGTGAATGTGGCTCGCGGTCCCGACCGCATAGAGGTCCTTCTGGAGAGGCTCGTCCTCACTCGCTTCACGCTGGGTAAAGACGGCAATCAGGCTCCCACTCGAGACGGCTTCGTCGATCAGGCGTACGGAGCTCTCGCGCGCCACCGCGAGCGGCATGAAGGAGTTGGGAAACAACACCGTGTCACGCAAGGGCAGGACCGGCAACTCGGTCGGCAGGCGGAACGCGGCCTGCTCCTCGGGCAACGTGTCGCCCGCCGAGCCCGCCGACTCGAGCACTTTATCTTCGTCGTGCGCCATCGAACCCTCGCTCGCCGAACGCTTGCGGTGAAGTGTAACCGGAACCATTGGCCCGGAGGGAGCCGGGCAACACTGCCCGCTCGTATGGGCCGGTAGGAGGAGTAAGGGCTCCGCCTGCCGGCGGAGCTCCTTACCGCTGACGCCGGGTCTAACCCTGCAGATCGTAAAAGAGACTGGACGAACCGCGCCGCTGCGATAGCGACCGCTCGCGCTGCGCCGCCACCTCTCGTGCCTCCTCGCAATCCTTGCACCGGACCGCGAAGGGCAATGCGCGCAAGCGCGCCTCCGAAATCTCGTCGCCGCACTCGAAGCACAACCCGTAGCGTCCGTCTTCCCAGCGACCGAGCGCCTCGGTGATCTTGTTCAGCGTTTCCGACTTCATCTGAATCAGCGCCAGCTCGATGTCCTCCTGGATATCGACCTCCGAGGTCTCGCCCTGATCCATGACGTCGTGCGGCTTGTCGGCCCCGTCGGCCCGGACGCCCCGAATCATCCCCTTGACCTCGGCAACGAGCTCACGCTGACGCCCGAGCAACATCTCCTTCAGCTCAGCGTATCGGCTGTTCTCCCCTGTCGTGATAACCGCCGCGCGCTTCGCAACCTTCGCCATGATGCCAACCACTCCCTTCCAACGCTCCCCGCAACCTTGTCCGTGGGGCCCTTGATGATATGTGTTCGTCTCCGCATGCAAAAAAAATACCTATAAAGCCGCTCGTGATTCTGGCCTGAACCCAACGCCGCCCACCGGCTGATGTGGAAGAATTTCTCGCTGGGTGCCAGAAACCGCCCTCAACTTTGTTCGCCTGCTCTCGACCACGGCAACCCAATAACCTGTGAATTTGCAATTACTTGCGGCTTGCATCGGTAGGTCGAATTCCCACACCGAACACCGTTCACTGCTATTAGACGCCGCATCGCAGAATTGGGTTCTCCCCTCTAGGTGTCGCCTCTAGAGGACAAGCCCAAACCGCGAAAGGGTAGCACACGCCACATTCTGTGGCAACCGTCGCACGGCTCGACCGACTAAGACAGGTTCGCGCTTCGGGGGGACGTGGTTACGGGTGGAGCAGCACCGAGGGCCCCCGAGCCTCCGGGGGAGCTTCGCGGGTGATCCGGGCCACCAGCGTCAGATAAGCGACAGGGCCGTCGGCCAACCCTGCCACTTCGTGCGCGGCGCCTCGCGCCATGCCTCGAAGCACGGCGGCCGCGGCCCGTTCGAAACGGGACCCGCCGCCTCGGCCGATCTGCCCGAGAAATGCGGTCAGCTGCCTCCGCAACGCTTCGCCGGTCGGCGAGGTCGCCGTGTGCTCGTAGAGAACCCCGCGGCCCGCGGTCTCGAAGCTCGAAGCGATTGCGGTGGCCGCCTCGGCAAGGTCGGCATCGACCAGCCGGGTTCCCGCGGGGGGCTCGTAGCGGGCAATGAAGCTGTGGAGAGCAAAGAACAGCGGGAGATGGTCCTCGGGCAGCGGTCCAAGAGCCGCGGTGAGCACGGCAACGTCCTGTTCCTGCTGCCGCTTGACCGCTGCCGCGGGATGCCGCTGAGACGTCTCGAGGTACCGGCAGTCTGAGGGGCACGCAATCTCGGTGAGCCGCTTGGTGCCACAGCAGATGGCGCAGATGTCGGCCTGGAGGGCCGGGCAGGCCCGCTTACCTCGACGCTGCCGGCACTTCGGACACGTCATGACCACAGCTTACCCGAGCCCACTCGTTCGGCGAAGGTCGGCTCGGACCGTGCTTCGGGAGTCCGGGAAAACGACAACGGTCGGGCTGCGGCATGCTCGGCCGCGCGCGTGGAGCCGGGCTTGCGTGTGCTAGACTTGTGAGTTCTCATCACGGCAGTCGGCGCATTCCGGGGACGTGAGTCAATGGCAAAACGGTGTGAGATCTGTCAGAAGGGGCCGGTGGTTGGTCGCCGGGTTTCCCACGCGCACAACGTGCGCCCGCGGAGGTTCGAGCCCAACCTGCAGACGGTCCGCGCGGTCGTCAATGGCGGCGTCAGACGCATCAGGGTCTGCACCCGTTGCATTCGCTCGCAGAAAGTGGTCAAGGCTGCGTGAGATGGTTGGAGGGGCGAGCGTCAAGCGCGCCGTCAGTCCCCCGACGGGCGCTCCGGCGATCGGGCCGTACTCGCCGGCCGTGCGCGCCGGGTCGCTGTTGTTTGTGTCCGGTCAGATCCCCCTGGATCCGGACACGGGACGGGTTGTCGACGGTGACATCCGCACGCAGACCCACCGTGTCCTGGCCAACCTCGGCACACTGCTCGAGGCAGGCGGGGCATCGTTCGGCGACGTGGTGCGCACGACGATCTTCCTGGCCGATCTGGGTGATTTCGCCGCGGTGAACGAAGTCTACGCGACGTATTTCTCCGAGCCCTTCCCGGCGCGCGCCACGGTCCAGGTCGCTCGCCTGCCGCGAGACGTCGGCGTCGAAATCGACGCCATCGCGGTGCTCCCCACCTGAGTTCTGCGTTTCACAACCGCACCCGGCTTGCCGGCTTGTGTTGAGGTCACGGGACGCGTCCGCCCTTCCTGCCGGCCTCGTCGGACCTCGAGACCGCCGACCCTCGTCGGCCGTCTCGAGCACGCTCAGCGCGTGGCGGCCCGTTCGACCTCCAGCACTCCATCCACGCCCCGGATCGACTTGATGACGCGCTCGAGATGCTTGAGATCCTGAATCTCCACGGTCATTTCGATGCGGGCCTGATGATCTTCAGCGCGGGTGGACGCCTCGAGCGTGATGATGTTCGTGTTGATGTTGGCAATGCGTGAGCTGAGTTCCGCCAACATGCCCTTGCGGTCCTCGACCTGCATGGTGAGCCTGACCGTGTAGGGCGCGACGTCGGCCCCTTTGTCCCACTCGACGTCGATGCGGCGCTCGGGGTCGTATTGCAGGTTGAGCACGTTGGGACAGCTGGCCGAGTGGACCGACACCCCCTTGCCCCGGGTGATGTATCCGACGATTTTCTCCCCTCGGATGGGGTTGCAGCACCTGGCGCGAAACACCATCAGGTCATCGAACCCGCGGACGACGATGCGATCCGTGGTGGCCGATCCAGCCTTCAGCACGCGCTTGACGGCCGACACCATCGGGTGCTCAGGAGCCTTCTCCTTGAGCTCGCCGGGCGGCGCCAGCTTGTCGAGTACCTGCTTGGGCGCCAGCTTTCCGTACCCGACCTGAGCGTAGAGATCATCGCCCTGTACGCCGAGCTCGGTGGCCAGTTTCGCGAGCCGGTCGGAATCGAGCAGCCGGATCAGGTTTCCGTCGTAGCGGCGGGACTCTTTTTCGAGCAGCTTCCGTCCCAGCTCGACGGCTCGGGCCTTCTCCTCACCCTGAATGAGGTGCTTGATCTTGCTGCGCGCCCGCGACGTGGCGACGAAGTTCAGCCAGTCCCGGCTGGGCTTGTGTCCGGGGCTGGTGACGATTTCGACGATATCGCCGTTCTTCAATCTCGCGCGAAGCGGCACCATGCGCCCGTTGACGCGAGCGCCGACGCATCGATGGCCGACATCGGTGTGAACCGCATAGGCGAAGTCCACTGGCGTCGAGCCTTTCGGCAACACCTTGACCTGCCCTCGCGGGGTGAAGGTGTACACCTCTTCCGGATACAAGTCGATCTTGAGGTTGGTGAGGAATTCCTGAGGGTCACGCACCTCCTGCTGCCATTCGAGCAGCTGGCGCAGCCACTGGAAATACTGCTCGTCGCGGCCGGCTCCCACACGGCCTTCCTTGTACTTCCAGTGCGCAGCGATTCCTTCCTCGGCCCGGCGATTCATCTCGTCGGTCCGAATCTGGACCTCGAAGGGAAACCCCCGGTCGCTGATGACGGAGGTGTGCAGCGACTGGTAGCCGTTGGGCCGCGGCATGGCGATGAGGTCCTTGATGCGGCCCGGCACCGGCGACCACGTCTGATGAATGATACCCAGCGCGGCGTAGCAGTCCTTGACGCTTGGTGTGACGATGCGAAGGGCGACGAAATCGTAGACCTGCTCGAGGTCGATCTTCTGGCGCTTGAGCTTGAGCCAGATGCTGTAGAGGCGTTTGATCCGGCCATCGACGCGGATCACGGGGATGTTGGCGTCCTGCAGCTTGGTCCGGATTTCGGTCAGCAACTGCTCGACCACGCCGTGGGTCGCCTGTCGCTTGTCCTCGACGCGCGCCCTCAGCGACTCGTAGACGGTCGGCTCGAGAAACTTGAACGACAGCTCTTCCAGCTCGTTCTTGACCTTCGCCATGCCCAGGCGGTTGGCGATGGGGGCATAAATGTCCAGCGTCTCCTGTGCCGTCCTCAGCCGCCGATCCTCGGGCATGAACTGCAAGGTCCGCATGTTGTGCAGGCGATCGGCAAGCTTGACCAGGATGACCCGGATGTCGTCCACCATCGCCAGCAGCATCTTCCGGAAGTTCTCGACCTGGCGCTCTTCGCTCGACGAAAAGGGAATGGCGCTGATCTTGGTCACCCCTTCGACGATGTGCGCGACGTCCTCGCCGAAGGTCTCACTAATCCGCTCGATCGTGGTGAGGGTGTCTTCCACCACGTCGTGCAGCAGGCCCGCAGCCACACAGACCACGTCGAGCTTCAGCTCGGCTAGCACATCGGCCACTTCCAGCGGATGGACGAGGTACGGTTCTCCGGAATGCCGGACCTGGCCCTTGTGCTCCAGCGCAGAAAAGACATAGGCCCGTCGCAGCAACTCGAGGTCCGCCTCGGGGCTGTAGCGGCGGACCTTGTCGAGCAGGTCCTCGAAGCGAATCATGAGATTCGGTGTCTAATTCTGTAGGTTCTGGAGGGGCGGCGACCCCGTCCCATGATAGGGGCGGGGTTGCGGGGGGTCAAGAAACCGGACTATACTCGGCCTCCTGACGTGCCATCGACGGCGGTGACGGGTGACCGGCCCGCACGCCGGCAAGGCTTCACGCCAATCATATCTGTGGAACTGAGGGGGAGACGATGAAGATGCGGTCTTCGGCCACCGGCCTGGCCTTTGTCCTGAGCCTCGGCGTGGCCTTTGCCGGCTGCAGCCAATTCAACGAGGTCCGCGCCATGAAGGCGTTCAAGGACGGCAACAAGCTGTATACGGGGAGTGACTGGCGCGCGGCAGCCGAGAAGTACGAAGAAGCGTTGGCCCTCAACCCGGCCAACGCCCAGATCCACTTCTACCTCGGCAATTCATACGACAACATGTACCGGCCCACACGCAAGGGCGAACCGGCCAACGACGCCTACCTCGAGAAAGCCATCACCAACTACAAGCTGGCGGCCGAGAAGATCACGGACAACGAACAGCTCCGCACGCTCTCGCTGCAGTACCTCGTCGCCGCCTACGGACCTGAAAAGCTGAACGACCCCAACCAGGCCGAGCCGGTGGTCAAGGCGATGATCGACCTCGAGCCCAAGGAGCCGACCAACTACTTCGTGCTGGCGGACATCTACGAGGATTCGGGTGAGTACGAACTGGCCGAGAGCATCTTCCAGAAAGCCCGCGAGGTACGCCCGAACGATCCAGCCGTCCACATGCAGCTCGCGGGGTTCTACAACCGTCAGGGCGACTTCGACAAGACCATTGCGGCGGTCTCGGACCGGGTGCGCGTGGAACCGAACAATCCCGAGGCCTATCAGACGCTGGCGACCTACTACTGGGACGAGGCCTATCGCGACTTCCGGCTGACGGACAAGCAAAAGCTGGACTACGTCCTCAAGGGCCTCGAGGCCGTCGACAAGGCCATCGAGATCAGGAGCGACTATATGGAAGCGGTGGCCTACAAGAACCTCCTGTTGAGGCTGCAGGCCAACCTGGAAAAAGACCCGAAAAAGCAGCAGGCGCTCCTCAAGGAAGCCGACCAGCTGCGTGACAGGGCCAACGAACTCCGGAAGCAGAAGGCCGGCGGGACCGGCGACTAGTCCCGACCAGCCGGTGACGGCAGCTCTGGGTAAGGGGTCTCGACAAGGGGCCGTTTCGCCCCAGATAAACGGCCCTTTTTGTTTTTCGCATGACCAGCCGCGCCGCTGCGGTGGTATCTTCGGATCTGTGTTCGCGCCAAGTGGCATCCGGATGTTCCAGGTACGGGGAGTCTGAATGTCACGAAGAGAAGAAAGCTGAGGAGAATGGCGATGAGAGACATGAGGAGGGTGAGCACCTGGACCGGCGTCCTCGGTGCGTTGTTCGTCCTGGTAGGGGCGTCGGGTTTCGCCGTCGCGCAGGGTGTGACCACAGGCAGCATGACGGGGCTCGTCCTCGACCCCCAGCAGCAGCCAGTGCCCGGAGCCAGCGTGATTGCAATTCATGAACCGTCGGGCACAAGCTACGAGGCCACCACGCGCACAGATGGCCGCTACTTCATCCCCAACATGCGGGTCGGCGGCCCCTACAGCGTCACCGTGGCGTACACCGGTGCCGGAGCAGCGGCCTTCGAACCTCAGACCGTCCAGGCCATCGTCGTCAACCTTGGTGTGGCGACGGACCTGCCGTTCTCCGTCCGAAGCATCACCGTCCAGGAGACGATCACCGTGACGGCTCAGTCCGACACGGTCTTCAGCTCGGCCCGTACCGGCGCGGCCACCTCGGTGAGCCGCACCGAGATCGCCACGCTGCCCACGGTGTCCGGCCGCATCAACGACCTGGTGCGGTTGACGCCCCAGGCTTCGGGGATGTCCTTCGGCGGACAGGACAACCGGCTGAACAACATCACGGTCGACGGGTCCTATTTCAACAACTCGTTCGGTCTCGCCGGAGCACCGGGCGAGCGCACTGGCGTGGCCCCCATCTCGCTCGAGGCCATCGAGCAGATTCAGGTCAACGTCGCGCCCTTTGACGTCCGGCAGGGCAACTTCATCGGCGCGGGCGTGAACACGGTCACACGAAGCGGCACGAACCGCTTCACGGGTTCCGTGTACCACCGGTTTCGCAACGAGGAGTTCGTCGGCACGGAGGCCAAAGGCCTGTCGTTCAATCCCGGCGAGTTCAACTTCCGCGACACCGGCCTCTGGGGCGGAGGCCCGATCATCCGCAACAAGCTGTTCGCCTTCAGCAACTACGAAGACGAGGAGGACAGCCGGCCTTTGACCACGTTTAGAGCCAACCGGGGCGGTGAGCCCGTCGGCGGCAATACCACCAGGGTCCTGGCCTCGGATATGACGTCGATCAGCTCCTTTCTGTCGCGCTTTCAGTACGAGACCGGGCCCTTCGAGGGTTACGACGACCTGACGCCGGCCAAGCGGTTCATCCTGCGCAACGACTACAACATGAACAACAACAACAAGCTGAGCTTCCGCTACAACCATCTCGATTCCCGCACAGACGTGAGCATCTCGGGGTCGAGCTCCCTCGGCCTCGGGCGTCGGTCCGGGACCACCGACTTCCTGAGCTACCAGAACTCGAACTACCAGATCCTCGAGAACATCCGATCGGGAATCGGCGAGTGGAACACCGTGCTCGGCACCAGCATGTCGAACAACCTGATCGTCGGGTACACGACGCAGGATGAGAGCCGGGGAGCCATCAACAAGCTCTTCCCGCTCGTGGACGTCTGGGAAAACGGCGTGTCCTACGCGTCGTTCGGGTCCGAGCCCTTCACGCCGAGCAATCAGCTGAGGTACCGGACCTTCCAGTTGCAGGACAACTTCACGCGCTACGGCAACCGGCATTCGCTCACCTTCGGGGCCAGCCTCGAGCGCTACGAGTCCGACAACGTCTTCTTCCCGGGGTCGCAGAGCGTGTACGTCTACAACTCGCTCGCGGACTTCTTCACCGACGCCAGCGGCCACCTCGCCAATCCCAACCGGACGACGTCGCCCGTCACGCTGCGGCGCTTTCAAGTGCGCTACATGAACATCCCGAACGCCAACGAACCCCTGCAGCCGCTCGAAGTCTGGTACGGTGGCGTCTACGCCCAGGACGAGTGGCGGCCAGTGTCCAACGTGACCGTCACGGGAGGTCTGCGCCTCGATGTGGCCAAGTTCGGCGACACGGGGTTCACCAACAGCAACGCCGATAGTCTGACCTTCAGGGATGAAGCTGGCCAGCCGGCCAGCTACTTGTCTGGCAAAGTGCCGGACCCCAAGGTGCTCTGGTCGCCACGGCTCGGCATCAACTGGGACGTGAGCGGCGACCTTCGCACGCAGATTCGTGGCGGAAGCGGCGTCTTTACGGGCCGACCGGCGTACGTGTGGATTTCGAACCAGATCGGCAACACGGGAGTGCTGACGGGGTTCGAGCAGATCGACAACACGACGACGCGGCCCTTCAATCCCGATCCCAACCGGTACAAGCCGACGACGCCGCCGACCGGAGCCCCCGCCGCCAGCTACGAGCTGGCGCTGACCGACCCGGACTTCAAGTTCCCGCAAATCTGGCGGAACAACATCGCCGTCGACCAGAAGCTGCCGTGGGGTCTGGTGGGCACGGCAGAGTTCCTCTACAACAAGGATGTCAACGGGATCTACTACATCAACGCCAACCTGCCGGCGGCGCAGACGGCGTTTGCCGGACCGGACAACCGTCCTCGATGGACGAGCAACCGCATTCACTCGCACATTTCCAACAACACGGTGCTCAAGAACGAGAACGTCGGCACCTCATGGAACATCGCGACGACCGTATCGAAGCGGACCGCCTACGGCCTGTCCGTTCGCAGCGCCTACAGCTACAACCGCTCCCGCAACACGATCGATCCAGGCTCGATCGCGTTCGGCTCGTGGGCCAGTAATCCGCATTCGGGCGACCCCAACAACCCTGGCGTGTCGTTCTCGTCCCCCTTTGGCGGGTCGCTGGGTCATCGGGTGTACGTGCTGGCCTCCCTCAGCCGCGAGTACTTCCGCTTCGGCTCGACCATGGTGTCGATCTACTGGGAAGCCCGTAACAACGGCAACACCAGCTATGTCTTCGCCGGCGACATGAACGGCGATGGCGGCTCGGGCAACGACCTGATCTACATCCCGCGAGATACGTCGGAGATGAATTTCGCCGCCTTCACCGCCGGGGGGCGAACCTTCACGTCCGCCGAGCAGGCTCAGGCGTTTGAAACCTACATCCAGCAGGACACGTACCTCCGGGAGAATCGCGGCCGATACGCCGAACGCGGCGGCGTGCTCCTGCCCATCGTCCGTCGTGCGGACCTGAGCATCACCCAGGACCTCTTCACCGATATCCGCGGCCGGCGCAACGCGTTTCAGATCCGCGCGGACGTGCTGAACTTCGGCAACATGCTGAACAGCAACTGGGGTGTGGGCAAGCGCTTGATCAGGAATCAGATCCTGACCAACGGCGCCGCCGATGCCCAAGGGCGCGCCACGTATCGGCTGGCCGTCGTCAACAATGAGCTGCTGACCAGATCGTACGAGAACACGACGTTCCTGACCGACGTGTTCAGCTTCATGATCAGTTTGCGCTACACGTTCAACTAGCGCATCGGGCTGAGGCGCGGGGAGTGCGGGGGCCGAAACCCCCGCCCCCCCCCCCCCCCCCCAAACCCTCCCAAAACCCCCCACCACCGATTGGTAAGTTTGAGCCCC
>JBQTIE010000224.1:0-11519 GCA_052389315.1 Acidobacteriota bacterium | reverse complement strand
GATGGCGGACCGCGCACCCGATCTCGTGCTGCTCGACGTGAACATGCCCGGCCAGTCGGGCTTCGACGTCTGCCGGCGAATCCGGCAGGATGCCACGACGCGTCTCACGCCGGTCGTCATCGTCACCGGAGGAGACGCGCGACCTCAGCGCATCGAAGGGCTCGAGGCGGGCGCCGATGACTTCCTCGCCAAGCCGGTGGACACCCAGGAGCTGCTCGCCAGGGTCCGGTCCCTGGTTCGCATGAAGCAGTACACCGACGAACTCGACTCGGCCAGCTCGATCATCACGACGCTGGCGACGATGATCGAGGCGCGCGACGGCTACGGCGAAGGGCATTGCCATCGCATGGCGAACTACGCGACCAGCCTCGGGCGCGTGCTGGACGTCAGTCCTGGGGATCAACAGGCGCTCTACCGCGGAGGCTTTCTCCACGACATTGGCATGCTCGCGATTTCGGACTCCGTGCTGCGCAGAGCCGGGCCCCTGGACCAGGCCGAATTCGAGCTCGTCAAGTCGCATACCGTGATCGGCGATCGACTCTGCCAGGGCCTGCGCACGCTCCGGGCCGTGCGACCGATCATCCGCTCCCACCACGAGCGCCTCGACGGGTCTGGATATCCGGACGGCCTCAAGGGTCACGAGGTCCCGCTGCTGGCCCAAATCGTCGGCGTCGTAGACGTCTTCGAGGCAGTCACGAACGATCGGCCGTACGCCAGGCCGATGTCGCACACGGAAGCGTTCGCCGTGCTTCGACTGGACGTCGAGCAGGGCCGGCGCCGGGCCGACATCGTCGACGCGTTCATCTCGCTCATCGAATCGCGGTGACGGTGCGCGGCTAGACGTCTTCTGTGGCCTGAGGCGTAACGAATGACGCACGTTTTTCCGCCGGTTATAGAAGATGTCCGCCTCGCCGGAGGCGAGGCAAGACGAGATATGGACGCTAGCGAAGCTTCGTTTGGGTTCTTGGCGGTTTGAGGCGGAGCTTCGCGAGGCGCCCCGAGGCCACGAGGCACCCGCCTGGCGTGGCTGGCGTTGAGCGTCGCGGCGCCGTGCTACGCTTAGCGACCATGGAAGGTGTCGTTCGCGCCTGGGGTAAGATTCTGGCCGGCTATCGGCCAAACCTCTCCATCGAGATCACGCGCGAATGCCCGCTGCGGTGCCCGGGGTGTTATGCCTACGGCGACGAGCATCTCGGTGGCGGTGTCACGCTGCGGGAGCTCCGCGACCTGAAAGGCCAGGCGCTCGTCGACGGCGTCCTCGCGCTCGTCGAACGGCACCGCCCGCTCCACCTGTCCATCGTCGGGGGGGAACCCCTGGTACGCTATCGCGAGCTGAACACCCTGCTGCCGGTCTTCGCCGCCCGCGGCATCTACACCCAGCTCGTCACCAGCGCCGTGCGGCCGATTCCGAAGGAATGGCGCGCGCTGCGCCGCCTGCAGATCGTCGTATCGATCGACGGGTTGCAGCCCGAGCACGATCTTCGACGCACGCCGGCGACCTACGATCGCATTCTGAAACACATTGAAGGCCATCAGATTACCGTGCACTGCACGGTGACGCGGCAGCAGGTCCGGCGGGCCGGGTATCTCGAGGAGTTCGTGCGCTACTGGTCGGACAACGCCCACGTCCGCACGATCTGGGTGAGCCTCTACACGCCTCAGGTCGGAGAGGAGTCGGTGGAGCGGTTGACGCCGGAAGACCGAGCGACGGTCGTGGCGGCCTTGCACGCGCTTCGCCTGCGGTTTGCGAAGCTGCAGATGCCCGAGATCCTGATCGATCAGCTCGCCCGGCCGCCGGCATCCCCAGACGAGTGCATCTTCGCGAGAACGACCGAGTGCGTGTCGGCCGACTTCGAGACCCGCATCACACCCTGCCAGTTCGGCGGAACTCCGGACTGCACCCAGTGTGGCTGCATGGCCTCCGCGGGATTGGCCGCGATCGGCCAGCATCGGCTGCCCGGCGGGATTCGCGTCGGGGCATTGTTCGACGCGTCGCTGGCCGTTGGCGACAGCGTGCGCGGGTTGCGTGAAAGCCTCGGGGCACCACGCCAGGCCAGCCTGGCTGGAACCACCGTCGAAGAAACGGCGCTTTGAACTTTCGCTATACTTTCCGCACCGCATGAAGTGGCTCGCGCGCACGTCTCGGACTACCCGGGCCGCCGCCAAGTTCGTCAAGGGGCTGGCCAACACGGCGCACCCCCTGCTCGTGCAGATCATCCCGATTCGTCGATGCAACATCGACTGCGGGTACTGCAACGAGTACGACAAGGTGTCGCCGCCGGTGCCGACCGACGCCATGCTGGCGCGCATCGACAAGCTCGCGTCGCTCGACAGCTCGGTGGTTGCCTTCAGCGGCGGCGAGCCGATGCTGCATCCGGAACTGGAAGTCCTCATTCGCCGCATCCGGTCGCGCGGGATGATGGCCGGCCTCATCACCAACGGCTACCTGCTCTCGCCGAAGAAGATCCACGCACTCAACGAAGCCGGCCTCGACTTCCTGCAGATCAGCATCGACAACGTCGAACCCGATGACGTGTCGAAGAAGAGCCTGCGTCTCCTCGACAAGAAGCTGCAGTGGCTCGCCGAACACGCCATCTTCGACGTGAATATCAACTCGGTGGTGGGCGGCGGCACGAAGAACCCGGAGGATGCGCGCACGATCTTCCACCGGGCTCGCGCCCTGGGCTTTTCGACGTCGATCGGCATCATTCACGACGGCAGCGGCCAGCTGAAGGCCCTCGGCGGCGAAGCCCGCAAGGTGTACGACGAGGTGTCCGAGGAGATCAACTCCGCGAAGTTCGTCGTGCAGAACCTCTATTCAGGCGTTCGCGGGTTCCAGCAGAACCTCGCCGACGGGCAGCCCAACCAGTGGCAGTGCCGGGCCGGAGCGCGGTACCTGTATGTCTGCGAGGACGGCCTCGTGCACTATTGTTCGCAGCAGCGGGGATGGCCCGGGATTCCCCTGGCCGACTATTCGATCGATCACATTCGAGCGGCCTTCGATCTTCCCAAGTCGTGTGCCCCCTACTGCACGATCGGCTGTGTCCATCGCGTCTCGACGATGGACTATTGG
The DNA here is from genome assembly GCA_052389315.1 of Acidobacteriota bacterium. Taxonomy (GTDB): domain Bacteria; phylum Acidobacteriota; class Vicinamibacteria; order Vicinamibacterales; family UBA2999; genus JACCSI01. The sequence goes on along the minus strand of JBQTIE010000224.1, from coordinate 8,446 downwards.
CGAAAGCCGCAGAAGACACGGGTGGACGCAGACCTCAAACAGCTCGTCGCGAACCGCCTGCGGGCGTGACGCCGCGCCGAGGCACCGTGCGATCCCGTCACGCTCCCGCGATCCAGAAGTGCGCCTCGTAACTCCAGATGGTGAAGGCCAGGCGTCGGCCGTCGGGCGACCAGGCCGGCTGCGTCTTGTGCGTACGGTCGAAGGTCACTTGCGTCGCGGAGCCGCCGGTCATCGGCAGCCGGAAGATTTGGAAGAACCCATCGGCGGCAGGCGCCACGAAGGCCACGAAACCTCCGGCCGGTGCGACGGCCAGCCCCGGGAAATCGTGCTCGCTCGCGAAGCGGTGCACGACGCGGGCCTCGCCGCCCTCAGCCGGCACGAGCACGACGGCGTGGCGACCGGGGCCCTCTTTCGCAATCCCCGCGATGGTCCGGCTGTCGGGCAGCCACTCGCCGTGCGTGATCTCTCCCTCGAAGCCTGATACCGCCACCTCGCGCGACTGGGCGGTCACCTGGCCGGTCATCTGGTCGATGCCGATCGTGAACATGACAGACTTGCCGCTCGACGGGCTGGCGCCGTCGTAGAGCACCGTCCGGCCGTCCGGAGACCAGCGCGGCCACCCGACCTCTGCGCCGCGTCCGAGAAACGACAGCCGCCGGTCTATCGCCCGCGCGTCCGCCGGCCGCAACCAGATGTCGTCGGACTGCTCGCGATGCGAGTGCAGGACGATCCACTGGCCGTTGGGCGACCAGCTCATCGCCTGATCCTCGGAGTCGGACGCGGCGATGACCTCGAGCGGCGACGCGGCGGGGCCGTCAGCGGGCATCGATCGCAGCGTGCCGATCTCCTGGGCGATATCGGGGTACTTGGCGTCGTCCATCACTCGCCGCCACGTGCCAAAGGTGACGGCGACGCGCTGGCCGTCGGGATGGTACGAGGGGGTCTCCGCCTGCAGCGTGGACAGCTGCACGATCCGCTGGGTGTCCAAGTCGATCTCGGCGACGGAGGTGCGGTAGCTCTGAGTCTTGAACAAGACGCGGCCGTCTCCGGCAGCCGACGGCGCATACGTATCCCGTGCGAACGCCGTGCGTCTGGCCGCTTGGTAGTTGCCCGGCACGGCCTGCCACAGGTCGACCATGCCGAGCGCGTTGGGTGAGGCGAAATGCACGCGGCCGTCGGGAGAGAACGCCAGCGGACCGATCACCTCGACGTCCGGCAGCAGGGAGAGAGGCGGCTCTCCGCAGGGGCTGGACAGGAGCCAGCGACCGTCGACGCGCATCGTGCAGGCGATCTCGCCGGACGGCGTCCATTGTGGCCAGGCGAGGGGACCCGCGGCCCGGGTGACCTCGAGCCCCGCGACGCCGGTGCGGGCCTCGTTGAGCGTCACCTGCCAGAGTTCGGACCCGGCCGATGCGCTGACGACGGCGGCAAGGCGCGAGCCGTCCGGCGACACGCTCAGGCCGCGCAGCGCATTGACCCGGGCGTTCACGGGCTGTCCGTCGACGTCGGCCTGAAGCTCCGTCAGATCCGCAAACAGCGGGCGCGCCGGCGCGCGCGCGGACGCGATCCACCACCGGGTGGGGGCCGCCGTGTCCTCGAACACCCAGGCTTCCGACGATCCCAACGCGACCAGGTGCCGAATCTGGCCCTGCGCCGCCGCGATCTCGACACGGACACCGCCGCTCGAGGGCGTTTCGAACAGTCGACGCCCTTCAGCGAATGCGACCCTGGTGCCATCCCGTGACAACGCGCCGACCGGGTCGCGATACCCCACCACCCCGAGCTGATGCGCCGTCGTCACGTATTCGAGCCTGGCCGGCGGCGCTTCGGGTACCGCGCGTCGGGTCATGACCATCGCCGCGATGGCCGCCGCCAGCGCGAGGACGACCAGGACCGCACGGCTGAGCGACACCATGGGCGGGAGTCTACCCGACGCGTGGCCGCGTGTCTCGGGCCGGACCGATCACACGCGCGCCGGCGCCCACGGCAATCGCTTGACAGCCACGCCGCCGACGTGGAAGATGAAGGACATCGTGTTCGCGGCGCCGACCTGCGCGTGTAGTGGCATCGGAGAACAAGCCTCCGCAGGCCGTGCTGTGTCGTCGCCCCTCGAGCCGAGTTAGCACTCGCGCGCGAGATTCACAGAATCAGGCCCGGAAGGCTTCACGCGTTCCGGGCCTTTTTCTTTTTGGCGCTCAGTGGCAGAAGGAGCAGAGGTATGACAGCCAGTCTGGTGAGGCGATTTACTCAGGCGGTGCTGATGGCCGTCGTCGCGTCGGGGGGGGCGTCCGCGGAGGATGGTTCGGCCGCGCTCGCGGGCAGGTGGGACGCCGTGGTCACGGTGTCGGGCGTCGAGGTGCCGTTCCCGTTCGAAATCGTAGTGCAGCGCGGCCTGGTCAGCGGGTCGTTCTTCAACGGCGAACGTCGGATCACGTCGCGCTCGGGGCGGTTCGACAGCGGGGTGCTCACCCTGGCGTTCGATCAGTACGCCACCACCCTCAAGGCGACGCTGGCCGATGGCCGTCTCACCGGCGAATACCAGCGCCCGCGAGGACCGTATCCGTTTCGGGCATCGAAGGCCGTAGCCCGACCGGCATCGGCTGACACGCCGTCGATCGCGGGCACCTGGATCGTCAGCGCCAAGAGCAACAAGGGTGAAACCGCCTGGCGGTTTCTCGTGCAGCAGCGGGGCGGCGTGGTGAACGCCACGATTCTGCGCGTGGACGGCGATACCGGGACGCTCAGCGGATCGTACCGCGACGGACGCTTCGTCCTCAGCCATTTCTCGGGTGCGCGTCCATTGCTGCTCGAGGTGACCCCGCGCGCCGACGGCACGCTGACCTTGACGCAGAACGCCAAGACCGAGCTCGTCGCCGCGCGTGAAGGGGACGCCAGGGCCGTCAGTTTCGGCGCGCCCACCGACCCCGCGCATCACACGAGCGTGAAGGACCCCAATGAGCCGTTGCGGTTCAGCTTTCCCGACTTGCAGGGTCGTATCGTCAGCAACACCGATCCGAAGTTCGCCGGCAAAGTCGTGCTCGTGAATATCAGCGGGAGTTGGTGCCCCAACTGCCACGACGAGGCCCCGTTCCTGTCGGCGCTCTACCGCAAGTACCGCGACAAGGGTCTCGAAATCGTCGCGCTGTCGTTCGAGGAAGGCGATCAGCTGACCAACCCGACACGTCTGCGCGCCTTCATCGAAACCTACGGGATCGAGTACACCGTGCTCATCCCTGGGGAGCCCGACGATCTGGAGGCCAAGATCCCGCAGGCGGTGAACCTCAACGCCTTCCCTACCACCTTCGTGGTCGGCCGCGACGGGCGTGTGCGGGCCGTGCATGCCGGGTTCCCGAGTCCGGGCAGCGGCGAATACTACAGCAAGGCCGAGCGTGAGATGACGGCGGAAGTCGAGCGGCTGTTAGCCGAGCGAGGGTCGCGCTAAATGCGAGGCCTTCGGCGAGCGGCGGGCGTCGCGGCGTGCCTGCTGGCCGCCACGCCGGCGTTCGGACAGTCTGGGCGGCCGCGAGCCGAAGTCACTCCGATCGTGGTCTCCCGCGAGCTTCGCGCGGGTGCCACGGCGGAACTGCGCCTGGCCGTGAAATTGCCCGCCGGCATTCACGTCCAGGCCAACCAGCCACGTGATCCCTCGCTCATCCCGACCGTCCTCACCGTGACCGCTCCCGCTGGCGCGACCGTCGAGGCCATTACCTACCCCGAGCCCGACGAGCTGCGCCAGAAGAATCGCGGGGAGCCGCTGGTCGTGTTGGGGCCGGAGTTCTTCATCACCGTGCGCGTCAGGCTGGCCGCAGGGATGGCATCCAGCGAGCTGGTGATTCCCGGCGTGCTCCGCTATCAGGCCTGCGACGACGCGCTGTGCTATCCGCCGGCCAGGGCGACCACGGAGTGGCTTCTGCCCGTGGAAGCGCGCCCCACCCCGTAACCCGACCGCCAAGCGCCAGCGCTCGATCCGGAAACGGTGGTGGTCCCTCAGCCCCGCGTGAGGCCCGGTGGAGGCTTGACCGAGGGTGACGTATGCTAACATCAACATATGAAGCGGACGACGATCTATTTCGAACCGGAACTCGAGGTGCTGCTGAAGCTCGAAATGCTGCGGCAGCGGCGGCCAATGGCCGAGATCGTGCGCGAGGCGGTTCACGCGTATGTCACGCGGGAGCCACGTCAGGCCCCACCGGGCGCCGGTGCCTTTGCCAGCGGCCGCGGGGACACCGCTGACCGCGCAGAGGAGATCCTGGCGGACACCGGATTCGGGAATTCCTCCAGTCGAGGGCGGACGCCGCGAAAGAAGCGCCGTTCGTGAGCGTCTTACTCGACACCGGGATTGTGTACGCCTATTACGATCGCAGCGACCGCTGGCACGAAAGAGCCCGCGCGCTGATCCGAGGCGAACAGCGTGGATTGATCCTCCCTGCCCCGGTGATCCCGGAGGTCGATCACCTGCTGGGGCAGCGGCTGGGCGCGAAGGGCCGCCTGACGTTCTATGCGGGCATTGTGGAAGGGTACTACCTCGTGGCAGACGTGCCCCGGGAGTCCTACGGCCGCATCGCGGAGTTGAACCGGCGCTTCGAAGATCTCGACCTCGGATTCGTGGACGCCGCCGTCATCGCGGTCGCAGAAGCGCTCGGCCTGACACGCCTCGCCACCACCGACCGGCGGCATTTCGTGCCACTGGCCACGGCGCTGTCGCTGGAGCTCGTCCCCTGAGCGGTTCGGCGGGCGTCGGGGGCGCAGGTCCGCGATGACGTCAGCTCAATGAAAATCGTGCGACTCGACGGCTGACCCCGGCGCGACGTCGTCGAGCCGGAAGACGCGCTCGGCCCGGATGGCGGTCACGCCGTCTTGAGTCTGCACGATGCCCTCGACAATCAGAAACGGCGATTCCACGAGCGTCAGCCGCTCCTGCTCGTAGAAGTCAGGCCGGACGATGATGTTGGCGATCCCCGTTTCGTCTTCGAGCGTGAGAAAGACGAATCCCTTCGCGGTGCCAGGCCGTTGCCGCGTGATCACCATCCCGGCTGTTCGCACTCGTCGGCCCGTGCGCACGCGCGGCAGCTCGAGGGCCGGAATGATGCCGCGCATCGACAGCTCGTGGCGGCGGAACGCCATCGGGTGTGGACCAATCGTGAGGCTGGTGCCGGCATAGTCGGCGACGAGCCGCTCGCTCGCGGTCATGGGAGCCAGCGGCGACCTGGGCGTCTCCTGACGCGGTGTCTCCCCGTCGTCCAGCGTCGTGAGCAGGCCCGGGGCGCCGGGTTCCTCGTTTCGATCGATCTCCTCGAACAACTCGCCTGGCGGACGCACGAGGCGTTCCACCTGCCACAGCGCGGTGCGACGATCCAGGCCGAACGCGTTGAGCGCGCCGATCTCCGCCAGCAGCGTGACCTCATCACGACGCAGGCCCGTGCGTCGCACGAGATCCGCGAGGGACGCGAACCGCCGGCCGGGCAGAGGCCGACGATCGGCCCAGTGGTGCGAGCAGACGTTGCAGCAGCCGCCGTCGCTGAGATCGATCATCGATGGATCGTCGCAGCCGCATTTGGGACATCGCACCGGCTCCTCGGCCAACCCCGACGGCTGATCGGGCGTGGTGCCGAGCGCTGTGCGCGCCGCTTCGGCCGCAGACAGAGGAATCGCCGCGATGGCCCTGCCGACCCGCTCGCGCAGGCCGGTGACATAGCGCAGTCCAATCCGGATGACGCCATCGGCGGCGACGGTGCACTCCCAGTCAGAGGTCTGCACGTCGATTGGCGCGAAGCGGACGCCACGGCGCTGCGCGTCCTTGACGAGCGTCGCCGGATGGTAGAACCCCATCGGCTGGTTGTTGAGCAGCGCCGTGTAGAACGCGGCCGGGAAATGCGTCTTGAGATAGGCGCTCGCATAGGCCAGCAGCGCAAAGCTCGCCGCGTGCGACTCGGGAAACCCGTAGAGTGCAAACGACGTGATCGACAGCACGATGCGATCGGCAGCCTCCCCGGTGATGCCGTTCTTCGCCATCCCCTCCCGCAGGTGGACTTCGAGCTGCTGCATGCGCTTTTCGGATCGCTTGAACCCCATCGCGCGACGCAGTTCTTCGGCCTGCCCGCCGCTGAACCCGGCGACCACCATGGCCATCCGCAACAACTGCTCCTGAAAGAGCGGGACCCCGAGCGTTCGAGCCAGCACCGGCTCGAGCCGCGGATGGTCGTACACGACCGGCTCGCGCCCGGCGCGCCGATTGAGATAGGGATGCACCATCTGCCCGACGATGGGACCGGGGCGAATGATGGCGACCTGGACCACCAGGTCGTAGAAACACGCGGGCTCGAGCCGCGGCAGTGTGGCCATCTGCGCGCGAGACTCGACCTGAAACACGCCAATGGTGTCCGCCATCGCCAGCATCCGAAACACGGCCGCGTCGTCTTGCGGCAGATGCGCGAGATCGACGAGCGCCGTCCCTGTCGTCCGTGACGCGCCTGCCGTGCCTGGCGGGCCCGTTCCGGCATTCACCATCCTGATGGCGTCCTGCAGGGCCGCCATCATGCCCAGCCCGAGGAGATCGACCTTGATGAGGCCCATGTCGGCGCAATCTTCCTTGTCCCACTGCACGACGACGCGACCGGGCATGCTGGCGTTTTCGAGCGGGACCACCGATGACAGCTCTCCCTGACAGATGACCATGCCCCCGGAATGCTGGCCAAGATGACGCGGCAGGTCCTGCATCTGCCGCCAGAGCCGCGCAAAGTGCTGCACGCGCCGATGGCCCGCATCGAGGCCCGCGCTGGCCAGATTACGGTCGATCGTGTCGCTCGCATCGACGAACTCGAACTGGTGCATGACTTTGGCGAGCCGATCGATCATCGCCGGCTCCAGCGACAACGCTTTGCCTACCTCGCGGGCCGCACTCCGCCCTCGGTACGTGATGACGTTGGCCGTCATCGCCGCGCCATGTGCGCCGTACTTCTCGTACACATGCTGGATGACCCGCTCCCGCCGATCGCCGCTCGGCAGATCGAGATCGATGTCGGGCCATTCGCCTCGCTCCTCGGACAGGAACCGCTCGAAGAGCAGGTCCATCCCGACCGGATCGACGGCCGTGATGCCCAGGCTGTAGCACACGGCGCTGTTGGCCGCCGATCCGCGCCCCTGCACGAGGATGTCCTGCTGCCGGCAGAAGTTGACGATGTCCCAGACAATGAGGAAATAGCCGGCGAGATCGAGCTTTTCGATGAGATCGAGCTCGCGGGCGATCTGCGCGCGCGCGCGATCGTGATACGGCCGGTAGCGATCCCGGGCGCCAACTTCCGTGATCCGGCGGAGAAACGAGCTCTCCGTATCCCCGGGCGGCACGGGATAGCGCGGAAAGCGATAGCCCAGATCCTGCATCGTGAACTCGAGCCGTTCGGCCAGCACCAGTGATGCACGCACCGCCGCGGGACGATCCGCGAACAGCCGCGCCATCTGTGCGGCTGGCTTCAGGTAGCGCTCGCCGTTGGCCACGAGCAGACGGCCGGCCGCGTCGAGCGTGGTGTGCGCACGGATGGCCGTGAGGACATCGCAGAGCGGCCGCTCCTCCGGCGTCGCGAACCGCACGCCGCCAGTCGCCACGAGCGGGACGCGAAACGCGTCGGTCAGACACGCCAAGGTGTCGTTGTCGTCTTCCTGATCGCGGCGCAGGTGTCGCTGCAGCTCGACCACGACGTTGGCACGCCCGAACACGCCGATGAGACGATCCAGCAGGCCGCCCACGCCGTACTGCTCGGCCTGCAGCAGCGACCGCCCCGCGAGGGCGATCAGGCCCTTCGTCGATCCGTCGAAATCGTCGAGCGTGAGTGCGCCCTCGCCTTTGGGCGCGCGAAGCTTCATGCGCGTCACGAGCCGGCACAGGTTCTGCCAGCCTTCGCGCGAGGCGACGAGGACGGGCAGGGCCCACACAGGTGCGCCAGGTCCGTGAAGGGCGGTGGCGATCGACAGTTCGGCGCCGATGATGGCGCGGATGCCCGCCGCTTTGGCGGCCTGATGAAAACGGGGTGCCCCGTAGACGCCGTCCCGATCGAGCAGCGCCAGGGCGGGATAGCCCAGCGCGGCCGCCCGGTCGATGAGCGTTTCCGGCAGGGACGCGCCGCGGAGGAACGAGAAGGCCGACGAGGTGTGCAGCTCGATATACATGGCGCCTCAATGCGGCAGATGAGGCCGTCGAGGCAAGCGGGGCGGATCCGGTGGGGGGACCACGATGGCAACAGGCAGCGTCGGCAGCACCAGGAACTCCGATGACACAACAAACGCCAGCGCTCGACGACATCGGTGCGCGCGGCGAGGTGTCCGTCAATCAACCACTCCCTCGATGAACCACTGGCCGACCGCGCGCTCGACGTGAAGGCGGTAGATCGTGCCGTCGGCAAGCTGGATGTCCCACTCGTCGCGATCCCAACTCGTCTGGTGCGTCGGGGGC